>JAQWNP010000016.1 GCA_029268515.1 Phycisphaerales bacterium
CTAGACAGCGCTAAAACGCCAGCTGCACCAATAGTGGTAACGATAGTCTTATTCATTTCTTGATTTCCCCTAGAAATTCTCTTCAAAGTTCCCCCCAGGCTATTCCAACCTTCTAGTTGGCCCCAGGCACAGCCACCAAGGTAACCGACTGCCGTAACCAATTCAAGGACTTAGCCAAAGCATTTTGGCGTCAAAAGAATTGATAAATCGATCATATAGATCCAAAAATGAGCATTTTGGCTATTTTTGACACATGAGAGAGGATGAACTTTATTAAAAATAGCGCCGTTTCTGCGCGTGCTGTCTAAGTCACTTTTTATAAACCACTTAGACGCTTTTTTTGTGCCCCCGCAGCAGTGCTGTTGTCCGATAAATAAGAACCCTCATCGCGATCGCGAAAAAGCTTAACTATGGCAATCACGAGCACTTTCATAGGAATCTCTAAAAACTGACCTGAATAAAAAAGCCAGGGGCATGCGGTCATCCGCAAGTTCCCCTGGCTTCATTCGTCTAATGAGCGATTTAGATTGATTAAGCGTCAGTGCGACGGCGGCGTCTACGACTGAGGCCAAGTCCACTTAAACCCGCGAGACCATACATAGCTGCCGCAGGCATTGGCACCAGGTAAGAAGTCACGAACTCAAGTTCGTATGAGCTCTCGCCAAAGTGTCCATGACCGTGCTTTGAACCACCAAGCGCTGAAGCAAACAACTGGTATTCATGACCTGCCACCAGCATTCCAGACTCCGTTAGAGAGCCCATACCGCCACTAGTGGCAGCACTCCAATCGACAATGATCGTACCGGTCGTTACATCTTCCAGGTAGCCAAAAGAATTTTCTGGGCCCATTGAGGTGTGACCAAGAGTTGATTGATAGGCAACGTTTAGTTCGAAGTTTGCAGCCTCTACTGCCGTAAACGTCGTTTTCATTTGTGATCGTCCATCGGCTTCCCAGAAACCTTCATTGTCATCAGGTGATGATTCACCGCCATCAGCCCAGTAACTAAACCCACCAGCACCCAGGCCAGCTGATTCGATACCGAAACCATCCCATCCAGTCTCCTGAATCCCTACAGCATGACTGTGGCCTATGAAACCTGGATCTTGCGATTCTACAAATGACAGCCATGGATTATTACTCTCATCACCGTCGTCCCAATGGTATTGATGGCCCCAGCTACCCAACGCCGCCCATGCATCGGTAAACATATCTGCATTGGACACATGAATATTGTCCGCCAATGCAACAGAACTTAACCCGAGCATGGAAGCAGCTACGACTAACTTCACTCTCTTCTTCAGTTTCATGTGAGATCCCCCGACATCACTTTTTCTATTTCAACTCTTGAGATCTTTATCACAACAGTCCACATTGACTACTGCAAATGCCAACAAGGCACTCGTCTCTTGAGCACTTCAAAAACGGCAACTCTGCTATGAGTCGCTGCCAAAAGATATACCCAAAACCATTGTTAACAAATACTTAGCACAATATTCTAGGTGCCATGCCTACTTTATTTGCACTCAGTGTCCGATAGCACAATTCACGACTGATAACCGATGTCAGTTCATTGCAATCGCTAGCAATGCGACGATCGCGCAGTAGAAAAAACGCGCCATACCGCGAGCATCAACTTTGAATTAGTTTTATAACTGGTTCAGCCTCTTCGACGGCGTGAGGATCGGAAGAACCCACCTACGCACAGAAGACTCAATGCACCAGGCCCCGGAATAGCAGTAACGGAAAAGTCCACATTGAAACCCGTTGCGTTCAACTCACTAGAAAGACCAGCGATACCCTCAGAAAGAGCGGCGGAATTAGCTTGTAATCGATAGTTGACGCCGGCAACAAGCGATCCACTCGCAGCAAAGGGACTTAAAGCTGAATCTGAACTGTATGCTTCAATTTCTACGCCCGTATCGAGATTCTCTAACAGGACGTTGGCGAAATTACCGTTGGCTCCTTGTACAGATCCCGACAGGTCAAACAACACATTCTCGGTTGCAGTGAACTCAATGTAAAAATTGGTCAATGAGTTGCTATTCCAGGTAACAGAGCCTGTAGAGCCTACCGAAAGACCAGCAAGGGAAGCGCCCATAGAAGTAATGGAACTTCCATTCCAAGCGGTCAGCTGACTCGCAGAGGCCGACGTCTGGAAACCGCCGAGCGATGCACTGGTACTCACCATGAGGTCAAATGGATTGGTACTCAGATCGCCCGACTGACTGTCAGTATCAATAGATTGGTCCGGCCCAATTTCGGAGCTGGCGGAGATTTCGAAGGCTCCTTCGTGAAAGTTCAGAAGATCTGCAGATGTAACAGTGCTGGCCATACCCAGAACAAGCAGCCCAGTTAAACCCGATATTGTCTTTACTGATCTTCGCAACGGTCTCTTTCTCTCTCACCAAAATTGTTGGACTCCCCTGAGACCACCAATCTCTACTCCTCAGTAAACGCTGTTATTGCGCTACTCGCCCCTGTAAACAAGTGCTAAAGGCTACCACAGTCCTCGACTAATGCGTAATTGATTACCAAAATACCGCCGGAAAAAGACGCCTTTACTAAATCTGCACATCTGGTACCAAATGCCCTAAATGCCCTAAATGCCCTATTTTGACGTCATAAGGACCCATATGAACTTCTAAGACCTTTCTTTGGGCCACAAAAAACCCAGGCCATAGGCCTGGGGAAGATTGGGCTGGGATTTTTCTAAGTCTCAATAGCGTTTTTACCGGCGGCGGCGGCTGATCATCAATCCACCTAGACCTGCGAGACCCATAAAACCTGCTGCTGGCAGTGGGATCACCGTGCCTGCTACAAAGCTCAAGTCAAACGATGCGAGGCCAGTTGTCGTCGAGTTGCCAGCAAAGGCATCAGTACCAGAACTATTGAGAAGACTCGAAGCTGAGGTCGTGAGAACAAAAGAGTCACCAGCGGTGATTGATCCAGTAAACGTGAAGGTTGCAGATCCGGCAGCTTGGGAGCCGGACCATTCATGAAGGATCGCACCTGTCGATTGAAGACTAAAGTTGCCGCTGACCTGATCAGTACTAACAATATAATTTAGAGCAGTAATAGCAATGGTCAGTTGGTAGCTGGTCGTTTCCAAAGCCGTAAAAACTGCAGACACCGTTGATTTAGCGTCAGCATTGAACTCTTCTTTGATATCGTTTGAAACGCTTGTATTGTTTGTATACGAAGATTGGAAACTGTTTCCATTCCATGAGGTATTGCCTGTACCCATGGCTTGGACTGCACCCGAACTATTACTTAGCTCTGCGTTAGCGCTCCCTGACCATGGGTTGTTACCCACATCGCCGGTTGCATCAGCATCAGTATTGAAAGGGTCCAAATATGCCAAGGCATCAATGCTGTTACTGACTGTCGTAATATCAATTGCATCCGCTTGAACAAAGCTACAGACTGCTATAGGTGTCGCAGCGGCGATGACCAATAAGTTATTGTGAAACACGCTCATCTTTCTAACTCCCCGGGTTAAGGACCTCACCCTACGTCAGTTAAAGACGGATATCGGGTGAGGACCAAGGGAGCTAGTCTAGTAGAACTGTGGACAGAACCACAAGCCTCTAGGTAACAATGATTTACTCAAAGACAGTTAAGGTTGTTGTTATCGGACAATCCCTTGCCCTTGAACTACGTATATCACCTAGAACGGCAACGTCTAGATCCTCACAATGAGATCTATAAGGGCTGTTTTTCTGTTAAAAAAGGACGCCTGGACCCCCCAAAGAACGGCCCAGGCGTTGATGCGAGGCAATTGATTTGTCTCGTATTTTTGTCTGTCCCCAAGTGGGTTTGAATCAGGCCAAGCGGCGCCGGCGTGGGCAGCCAATAACCCCTCCAAGACCCAAGAGACCAGCCAGTGCCGCTGAGGGCAGTGGAACCATCGTCGAATAGGCTTCGAGGCCGAAAATGTAGTCTGCCTTTCCGACGATATTTTCACGGCGATCGTTACCGAACGTAGCGCCAGCTCCAGCTGTTAGTTCAATCGCAATTTCATCACCTGCTTGAAAGCTCCAAGTGTTTTGGTAACTACTACCATCACTTGCATAAGACCAGCTCGCTAGGCTAGCGCCATTGAGGTCAATATCGCCAGTCACAGAATTGGAAATTCCAGTATCTCCACTGGTCGCAAACATCGACATACTGATCGATATAGACATATTTGAAGCAGCTGTAAACGTAAATAAACTTCCGGTAGAGGCGTAGGCAAAACCAGGCGCTTCGCCACCTTCTGAGAAGAGCATTTCACCCTTCACAGCGCTACTCTGGTTGTAATAATTCGAACCCCATTCAGCACCCAGTTCGTACTGAGCACGCGCTTCACTGCTCCCTTGTTGGTCTTCACCGCCATTACTGAAACTAAATGGATTGTCGGGGGGGTTGTTGTTCGTAACCCCACCTTGCGGATTGTCGCCGATTTGCCACTCCGCTACACCGTTACCGTCATACGAATCAAAAGTGATTGGATCGGCATGAACAAAGCCAACAACCGTGAATGTCAGACCAGTCACTAGCGCCACCGCGGTCTTGTTAATATTTTTTATCCTAGACATACAGACACAACCTCCCCTTCGCGAGTTTTTCAAGAAACACACTCTTCTCATTTTGGCGCCCCCGCCATTAATAAGAGTTTTCAAATGCAAACTAGTGATGTTGGTAATCCGTTTCAATACTTATGTTTGCATAAAGAGCAATCCAATATTCTTCGCTACCTGAAGACAATTCCTGAATCTCTAACGGAGTGTTTTATCGGCTGGTCTAAAGAACGATGCGCCTGCGGAAGTAGGTCACCCGAAGTAGAGAATTGTTGTTGCTTACAGTCTCAAACCAAGCGTATGAAAACGACTGTTCCTTCAACTTAACCTACTGGTCAGCAGGCTATCGAGACCACTGCTATGACAGAATCTGAACGCAGAGCAAACATAGAAAGCATAGAAAACATAGAAGTGGCCTTTCTCTGCCTCTCACAAGGCTCCGACGCTGAATACGTCGACATAGACCACTTCAACTTAGCAACACTGCTATTCTCAATAAATGCGAATGCACGGGCCAATCTCTGCCTTGATGACCTTGCTCATGCTCACCGCTCTATTGGGGTGCAGCGGTCGAGTTCAACAACAGCAAGTGGCTATTAACCCTGTCATGACTACTGATCCTGCCTTTGACAGTGCCGGCAATCTGGGGGTTGGTTTTGATTTAGCCCCAGATGAACGAATTGGCTGGGCTCCGGGCGATCAGGCACTCTATGGCTTACTTCTTAAGACGCCAACACGGACACATTGTTGGTACATGCGCGTCACGGTCATGGGCCCTGATACGTTTATAGAGGGCATTCGGACCACCGAGTTGCCGCTATCGCCAACCCACTGGTTTCGTCCGGTACGGGTTGTTAAAGATGATGGAGAAGAGATAGACCATACCGTTTACCTTGATGAATTCACGCAAGTCTGGCCTCTACAGTTCGAGCTTTTTAATGACCAAGCCACCCTGCTCGAAACATCAGTGACGCTCACGACACCCGAGTATCTGATGCGCGATCTGCATCAATACGCCATCCCTGATGGCCCCATCGCACCGCAACGGCAATTGCAATGGTCACAAAATGGACGAACCATGACAGATCTCGATGCAGAGATTCGCCAACAGATGCGTCAGGTCAGTCAAGTCATCGCATCACTTCATACCATCGCCATGACGTACGTGAGCGCTGAAGCGATTAAGGATGTGCGAAAAAAAGCAGGTGCGGCCGTCATAAAAGGTCCGGGCATTCTGGATTTACCTTGGATCACTACGATCATGCGCGAAGGTGCAGCCATGCTGATTGAGCCAGACTTTGAAAATGCCCAACCCGTCGAGATTGATTGGTTGGAACCAATCGGAGAAACACATGGGTTTGCCATTGACGTCAACGTGGAAGTCCAAGAACGCCAAGTCATGCGATTGAATGTGGTGGTCGTTCCGCCTGTGCGACCGCTGGAAGGAACCGCTGGTATTGCTGAGCTGCGTGCTTGGCATCTTGAGAACCCCAACCGTATCTTCCTTATGCAGCTACTGGGTGCTCAATCTGCGGAAGACAAACCGATTGAATTGGCTCCTCCAGGGAACTTGGATCAAACCACCAATTAATTCATGTCCAAGATCGTGAACAATTGAGTTCTCCGGGTATGCTGTTTTCTCGATTGAACAGCTTCATATTGACGCCCTCTCATAGGAGACTGACTCTTGAAGTCACTGCTTGCCTTCATACTCATCGGAATAACACTGGCCGCTCCACTTGCATGCAGCCCAAAACCACCGATGCGGCAACCAGCCGCTCGTCCAACCACGACGATTTTTACAGAGCTCGATCTTCCGACACCCAATGCCATTCGAACCATGACCGGCCATCCTGGTCCTGCTTACTGGCAACAGCAAGTCGATTACATCATTGATGTAGAACTCGAGCCAGAAACCAACATGATTACTGGGCATGCCCAGATCACATACGTCAATAATTCACCGCAACAACTGAAATATCTTTGGATACATCTTGAGCAAAATCTAATGCGCCAAGACAGCCTTGGAGTTCGATCAGGGCGCCGTCGGGTGCAGGACTTCACCGAGGGGATTGTCATCGACTCACTCTCTCAAAACGGCGAAGCGCTGCAATATGCTGTGCATGACACATTGGGCCGGGTGGAACTACCTACTCCCGTAAAAGCAAATGGTGGCCGAATCACATTTGACGTGCATTGGCACTTTGAAGTTCTTGATGGAGACACTCCGCGATTCGGTCTTGAAAAAGTGGAACAAGGGAAGGTCTATGAAATCGCCCAGTGGTTCCCCGCTGTTGCAGTCTTCAATGATGTCTATGGCTGGAATACGTTGCCTTATATCGGTGGCGGTGAGTTTTATACCGACTTCGGAGATTACAAAGTAAGCATTACAGCACCGCGCGAATATATTGTGGTCGCCACTGGTGTACTTCAAAATGAAGATGAAGTTTTTACGCCACAGCAAATTGAACGTCTGGCCAAAGCGCGCAGTTCAAGTGAAACCATCATGATCCGCTCTGAGGAAGAAGTCAGCGATCCAGCTTCTCGACCGAGTGGCGAAGGCGACCTGACATGGCACTTTAAAGCCGATGATGTACGTACCTTTGCATGGGCTGCCTCAGATGCATTTATCTACGACGCATGCAGTCTCGACGAGACTTTTATCTCATCGGCCTATCCCAAAGAGGCGCTACCGCTCTGGGAAGACAGCACCCAGATGCTCCGAACGGCTATTGTTGGCTACAACAAGCAGTGGTACCCCTACCCGTATCCAACCGCTACCAATGTCAGCGGTTCCGAGGGCGGAATGGAGTATCCAATGATCATTTTCTGCCGCGGGCGCAGCACCGAACGTGGACTTTACGGTGTCACCACGCATGAAATTGGGCACAACTGGTTCCCAATGATTGTCAATACTGATGAGCGACGTCATGCATGGATGGATGAAGGCTTCAACACGTTTATTAACTACTACTCCTTTGGGGACTGGTTCGAGGGCAAGGAAGGCCGCCGAGGTAATGCCGACTCTTTTGCACGCAAGATGGTGCGAACTGAAATGGTTCCATTGGCGACCTATCCAGATCGAAGTCCCGGGCGAATCCGCGGCACGCTGTTCTATGAAAAGCCATCAGTTGGACTTGTGATGTTGCGTGAACACATTCTCGGTCCAGATCGCTTTGATCCCGCATTTCGAGAGTACATAGAGACGTGGGCATTCAAGTCACCACAGCCAGCAGATTTTTATCGCATCATGGAAAATAGCTCTGGCGAAGATCTTGCCTGGTTCTGGCGTGGCTGGTTTATGGAAACCAGCATGCTCGATCAGGAACTTGTTGATGTCAGCTCGAAACAACAAGAAGACGGCACGATTTCCACCACGATCACGGTCGATAATTTGAATGAACTGGTGATGCCCGCCGATCTCAAGATGACCTTTGCGGATGGCACCACCATGATCAGACGCATTCCAGTTCAAGCTTGGTATCTTTCAGACAGAAACACCCAAAAGGTGAATCATAAGAGCCGTCTGATTTCCGTCGAACTTGATGCCGAAAAGGACTTCCCAGACATCGACCGCAGTAACAACCGTTGGAATGCCTCACATCTTCCCGTGAAATGACCCTTCGATCGAAAACTTGCTTTTAGATAGCTTCGCATCGATGGAACGGCCGAAGATCATAGGCGATCGATAATCGCTTACGTCACCAGGAATAAAGCACAATTTCAACATCGCTTACCAAGAAGCCGATAGCACACAATGCAATCGGTTCGATCAATGTTTTTCCAAACAGATATCGAAGTTCGATCCGAATCTCGTATTGACTCCTTGCCTCTGACCCAAGCACGAGAGGATAACCTCAATGTCTAATGATCGATTCACCATGACGCTGATGCGTATTGCTGTAACACTCATATTTCTACTGACATTTCTACTTGCAGCGATCGGCAAGTGGATCGATGGTGGCGCGCCAGAGTGGTTTATCGATCAGTTTTCAGAGACTTGGATGGGATCGTTTCCACAGACACCTATGTATCTAAGCATTGCTCTTCTTGAGTCTCTCATTGCCATTGGAGCAATCATCAGTCTGTGTCTTGGTGAGTGGTTCAAAACTGAAGCAACGGTCCTCAAGTACACGCTCGTCGCATCACTCTTTATGTTTATCATTTTGGGATTTGGTGCTCGAACTGCCGGCGATTTCGATGCAGCCGCCAGCCATTTCTTTTACTTCAGTGGAACTTTGTTAGCACTCGTTGTGATCGACCGAGACGAACGACTAGCCGCTGTGGCATCGACTGCCTAAACAAGGCAACGCGCACTCTTTTTAAATAAAAGGCAGTGCGGATCACAAACAACGCTGTTCTCTATCCCCGACCAAGAAACGGCATACTCAGTGGGAGCAAGGTGCTCTCAACCATGTTGACATCAGGCGGCAGTGTGGCCATCAACATTGCTACACGAGCGATGTCGGAAGGGTCCATGGCACCCTCCTCTTGCATAATCTTTTGCCCGTTTGGATTTCTTTCCCAAAATGGAGTGTGTACGTTTCCCGGTTCAATCACACCAACTGAGATGCCATAATCGCGCCCTTCAAGCGCCATTCCGTGCGTCATACCCTTTAAGGCGAATTTCGATGTGGTATATGGAAGCGCATTTGATCTTGGCACCATTGCCGAAACGCTACCAATATTAATAATACGACCACCGCCCTGTGGCTTCATCACGCGGAATGCTTCCCGACCACATAGAAAGGCGCCTGTGACATTTGTATTGATGACATTCTGCCAGGCAGAGAGTTCGAGTTCTTCACACAACCCACCAAGAGCAATGCCTGCATTGTTCACAAGAATGTCAATTCGGTTATACGCGGCAATAACATTCTTAAAGAGATCAATAACATCATCTTCCGAAGAGATATCTGCCGCAAGAACCAAAGGCTCATGGATCTCAGACTCAGATTTCATCAGACGTTCTCTCACGGCTTTTAATTTTTCTAAGCTGCGTGAAACCAAAACAACACGACACCCTGCAACGGCAAAGGCGTGCGCAATCGCTTCTCCAATACCAGAACTCGCACCTGTAATGATGGCTACCTTTTCATCTAGTTGTTTCATGAATTGAGCATACCAAAACCAATGAAAATTCTACATCTTTGCCCACTTGAAACGCAGCAGTCTTCGATTCGAACTTCTAAACGGAAAATACAACATTGCTTCGATGTATTTTCTGAATGCCATAAAAAACGTCACCTGCAAAACCTACTCACCTGCAGTTGGATCTGGCTCATCGGAACGGCTTGAGGCGTTCATTGATGGATCACTTTGATCGCCTTGCATCAACACTTCGCCTAGAATAATCAATACATGATTTCGATAACATTTTTTATCTTGAAAATCGCGTTCAGCTTCACCACGATATCGCTACAACACCAGGATGCTGGCCCCGTTCCGACTGGAATGGTCTGGGTTCCTGCTGGCGAATTTACGATGGGCAGCAATGCAAATGATGCAAGACCCGATGAAAGTCCTGCACATCAAATAACAATGAATGGTTTTTGGATTGATGCTACCGAAGTAACAAATGCTCAGTTCAAGCGTTTTGTTGAAGCCACCCAATATAAAACAACCGCAGAGAAGCCTGTTGATTGGGAAGAGCTTAAGAAGCAAGTACCACCAAACACTCCCAAGCCTCCTGAAGAGATGATGGGGCCCGGATCACTTGTTTTCATTCCACCGCCGCAAGAAACCGCGCAGAGTCCGCATCTGCAATGGTGGTCTTGGGTACCACACGCCAGTTGGCATCGCCCGGGCGGCCCAGGCACCTCCATTGAAGGAATGGATAACTACCCGGTTGTTCATATCTCATGGGAAGACGCAAACGCCTATGCGCAATGGGCGGGCAAGAAGCTTCCAACAGAAGCGCAATGGGAACGTGCCGCTCGCTATAACGCAGACGATCAGCGCTACAGCTGGGGCCATGAGCTGGAGCCAAATGGTGTTCACATGGCCAATATTTGGCAAGGCGAGTTCCCTTCAGTAGATACCGCATCGGATGGTTTTGCCGGCATTGCACCCGTTAAGCAATTCGCTCCCAATGCCTTGCACATCTATGACATGGCAGGCAATGTATGGGAATGGACCGCTGATCGTTATCAACATGACCTCTATGCCATCCGTAAGAGCGCAGCACCAGAAGGTCAGTCGACGAATAATCCCATTGGACCTGATCAGTCGCTGGACCCACGCAATCCGCACGCTTTAGAATCTCGGGTACAAAAAGGGGGCTCATTTCTCTGCCATGCCAACTATTGCAGCAGCTATCGTCCGAGTGCCCGCATGAGCACCACCCCAGACACAAGCTTGAGTCATAGTGGGTTTCGGTGTGTGCTGATTCCTGAGCCAACGCCCCCCAAAACAGATTGACCGAACCACAACCGACAATCGTCATTGAAAAGACGCGCAGGCGATCTCGCATATTGACATGCAGTGAATGCCAAGATGATGTTGTGCCTTGGAATGCAAATCTCAAGCAAATCTAAAGAACAGATTTTGGCAATAGCACGATCTTCCCCAAACGATTGGCACGGTCGATTCTCATCACACATGAGTCGACATGCCGATCAATGAAGGTCACAAGGAGACGCCCAATGCAAGCTTTAGTTTTATTGCTCGCCCGCATTCTCATCTGTATTATCTTCGCCCTTTCAGGCATTCAAAAAATCTTAGACTTCCCCGAAAGTGCTCAGATGCTTCAAGACAAAGGCATCAAGCCAGGCTGGTTCTTCTTGGCAGGTTGTATCGCCCTGCTGTTAGTGGGAAGTCTCTTTATCGTCCTCGGCCTTTGGGCTAGATATGGCGCAGTGCTTCTACTTATATTCCTAATCCCGGTGAGCTTTATTATGCATCCACCTCTCAGCCATGATTCGATGGACCAAATACAATTCTTGAAGAATCTCTCCATGATGGGCGGCCTGTTATTTATTGTGGTTCATGGCAGCGGAAGCATGTCGATTGATAGCCTCAGATCAAAAAGCCAAAAGAGCCGCTAGGCCCGCTGCAACCATGTGTATTGACTAGCTTTCCCCGAACTCCTTGTGCGTGTATCCTCCCCCGCTCTTGTCTACCGCCAAGAACACGGGGTGTAGCTCAGCTTGGTAGAGCGCGTCGTTCGGGGCGACGAGGCCGCAGGTTCAAGTCCTGTCACCCCGACTCTGACAACCATGCCACTCTACTTATCATGTAAATTTTGTTTTAGATCCAAGACGAGGACCAACTACATCCCAGATAAATGCTCTGGAAACAATGTTTTCTAGTTCTTCTAGGGTTTATGATTGCGACGGAAAACAGTTTGGCCCTGGCGACATTCATGCAATAAATGCTGAGTCTAGACGTTCGAATAGAGACCTATAGACCCACCATTATCAAATCTATCTAGGAGACTGATCATGCTCTATCGATCATTTGCAAGCTTCTTACTGGTGATCATGGCACTCTATTTAGGCGCCTGTTCAAGCGTTGTTTTTAAACAACCTGTTGGCAACGCTGTTGAAGACGAAGAGCAAGTACAAAAGCTTGCAGGCGTCTGGAGTACGGGACCATCTGAGGAAGTTATCTTTGTTCAGCCATTGGAAAGTGGAAACATTGTGATAGGCGGACTCTCATGGAAGGCTGATCAGAAAAAGTTTGTTGTGAAACAGGCAACCGGCGTTGTTACCGAACTCGACGGTGACTACTACATTAATCTGCTCGATTCAGAGGACCCTAAAGTTAAGGATAAGTACTTCGTCATTCGAGCAAAAACTAGTGAATCTAAAGGCCATCACTTGGTGCTCTTTCCGCTCGATTACACGACGTTCAAACAAGCTGTTGAAAATGGCAACCTTGAGGGCGACATCAGCAGCGGCGGTGGCAACTCAGTAACACTCACTGGATCTAAGAATCAGATCGACGACTTCATGAAACAACAAATGAATCACAAGTTCGACCTCGACGATACGATTGTCGTCGAACGAGTTGGTGAGATTGATTAGCAACACGACCTTGTAAAAGACTGCCCATCAGTCCAGTCCGTTTTCTGACAACACCAAAATACAAAGGGCCCCTTTTGAGGGGCCCTCGGTGAGTGGGCGAGACAGGATTCGAACCTGTGAAGGCGTACGCCAGCAGATTTACAGTCTGCCCCCTTTGTCCACTTGGGTACTCGCCCTAATTGTGTCGCTCATATCGCTTGATGGGTCGCTACTGTATCGCCCGACCATTTCCTGGGCAAGATCAATGCTCCCCTAAAAGCCACCGGGGGGACTTGAACCCCCAACCTCATGATTACAAATCAAGTGCTCTACCAATTGAGCTACAGTGGCGTTGAGAAGGACAGCCTAGACACCCTAAACCCAGTCTTCAACCTGTCCCAGTCGAAGCAGCCCGGCCACGACGGATCGCAACCGCTAAAAGTGTCACATCTGCTGGGCCAACACCCGCAAGTCGCGCAGCCTGACCAAGCGTAGCTGGCTGAAAACGAGCAATCGCCTCAGCGGCCTCTCCACGCAGTCCTTTCACTGTGTGGGCCTCCAGCCAGGCTGGAATGGCTCGCCTCTCGCCATCCTCGCGGCGGCGGATCTCTGCCGCCTGCCGTTTGAGATAGCCATCATATCTTGCCTCAGTGACGACACGCTGGACGATGTCTGAGGATGGCGGGTCAATTCCAGCATTGACTAGGTACCCCCGAAACTGCTCTGGCTTCAAATCAGGCCGACGAGCCCAAGCCATGAGTGACTTACCCTCAATAAAATTGCTTTCCATTTGTAAATGTAATGCCGTCTGAGCCTCAGCCCGTTGCTGAAAAGAATGCCATCGTCGATCGCAGACAAGACCGAACTCTCGCCCCAGCGGGGTCAGACGCTGATCTGAATTATCCGCCCGGAGGAGTAGGCGGTGTTCAGCACGACTGGTAAACATGCGATACGGCTCTCGCGGCGTCTTGGTGACAAGATCATCAAGCATCACTCCGATATAGGCTTGGTCACGACCCAAACGTATCATTGCTTCGTGCCCACCAACGACCCAGCGAGCTGAATTGAGACCTGCAACAAGCCCTTGTCCAGCAGCTTCCTCATAACCACTTGTACCGTTAATTTGACCTGCTAAAAAAAGACCGTCGACTTTTTTTGTCATTGTGGTCGAGTCAATTTGATGTGGCCAGACCATGTCGTACTCAACCGCATAACCATAACGAAGTACACGTGCATGCTCACAGCCCGGCATCATGGAAAGGAATTGCGCCTGCACTTCCTTCGGCAATGAAGTACTGATGCCATTACAGTACACCTCGTTCGTTGAAAGAGACTCCGGCTCTAAAAAGATATGGTGCTCTTCTCGATCAGCAAAACGCACCACTTTGTCTTCAATAGACGGGCAGTATCGCGGACCGGCAGAAGCATCAATCTGACCGGAATACATAGGTGCCTTATCTAGATTTTCCCGGATCAAATCGTGCATCTGGGCTGTCGTTGAAGTGATGCGACATTCCGTCTGCTCAATAGCAGGGAAACGGCCCCCAGGCAAAGACGCTGGAGAGAGATCCGAAAACGGTATGGGGTTTTCATCGCCGCGCTGACCAACCAAACCTTCCCAATCAATCGTGGCTCGATCAAGACGCGGTGGTGTACCAGTCTTGAGGCGGCCCAGCTCAAAACCTAATTGAGCAAGCGTATGCGCAATACCGACTGCACTGCCCTCGCCAACACGACCTCCTGGTGTCGACTGCTGACCCGTATGCATCAATGCACGCATGAATGTGCCTGTTGTTAAAACAACGGCATCTGTGATCACTTGTGCGGATCGCTGATTCGCCAACTCAAGCTGAACCCCAACAATCTTATTTTTCTCAACAAGAAGCTCGTCAACACAAGCCGCAATGATGTCGATGTTGGAGCGTCCTGCGATCAGACGCTGAACTTCGCGTGCATATTCATATTTGTCGTTCTGACATCGCGGCCCACGTACAGCAGCGCCCTTTGAGGTATTCAGCATCTTGAACATGATGCCCGTGGCATCCGCCGCTCTGCCCATCACACCGCCAAGAGCATCAATTTCACGGACGATTTGCCCTTTACCAAGACCACCAATTGCCGGGTTACAGCTCATGACACCAATTTTTGAAGGGTCCATCGTAACCAGCGCAACGCGACCCTCAGGCCCGATCGCTGAAGCGGCTGCCCAACATGCTTCAACACCAGCATGACCGCCACCAATCACAACAACGTCATAAGCCTCTAATGGTTCGGCGACCACTGACGACATGTTGCCAAATGGACCAACAGCGTCACTCATTGCCTTGACCACTGACTTCCCACGTCTCACGACCGCGAATCAGCGACTGAAGATCAGTCGCTCCTTGTTTTTTCGCCTGACTGACCTGATCAGCTAAGACGTATTCGACTGGTTTATTTGATTCGTCCTCAGCATCACGATAGAGCACGCCCATTGGTTCTGGAAAATCAGGATAGGCCAGCTGCGCCAGTAAGAATGCTTGCGTTCGATTGGATTCATCATGAATCAGCAGGTCTTTTTCACTTACATCGCCATCAATGTCTACGACCTCAAGCGCAAGACCGACAAGACGAATCCCCTTAGAGCCATCAGCAAATACCATTGCCTTGCCATGCTCCAACTGAATGGTGTTGTGCGATTTCGTATCTTTTTGCGAGGCATAGAACCAGGCCTCGTGGTTGAAGATGTTGCAATCTTGATAGATCTCCAAGAACGACGTACCGCAATGGGCTGCACATCGCTTCATCATTGCATCCATATGCTTAAGATCCACGTCAATTGAACGCGCGACAAAGGTTGCACCAGCTCCCAACGCCAGTGTGAGTGGATTCATTGGACGATCAGGCGATCCAACAGGTGTCGATTTTGTCACTTTGCCTCGCTCACTTGTGGGCGAGGCCTGGCCCTTTGTTAATCCATAAATCCGGTTGTTGAGCAACAAGACATTAATATCAATATTGCGACGCAGCATATGTACCGTGTGATTACCACCGATGGAGAGAAGGTCGCCATCACCGGAGACCAACCAGACTTGTAACTCAGGATTGGTAATCTTGATACCTGTCGCGAAGGCCGGAGCTCTTCCATGAATAGAGTGCAAACCATACGTTTCCATGTAATACGGGAAACGCGCTGCACAACCAATACCGCTCACAAAGACGTATTCTTCCTTTTTATGACCCAGCGTTGGCAAACACTTACGGACTGCTGCTAGCACCGCATAGTCACCACAGCCAGGACACCATCGAACATCCTGGTCGGTCGTAAAGTCTTTCGCCTTCAGTGTGGGAAGCTCAGTCGTCGTCATGATGTTTTCACCTGACCATCGTTCTTGAGAAGTCCTTTGATCTCATCAACAAGTTCGCCTACCTGAAAGCTCCGTCCACGGATGTGATTGATTGATGCCACATCGACCAGATACCGAGCTCGCAAAAGCATCGCCAGCTGGCCTGTATTAATTTCAGGCACGATGATCTGATCATATTGACGTAACACCTGCTCGATATTGGCTGGCATGGGATTGAGATAACGTAAGTGTGCCCTGGCAACATGGATGCCCTGCTGCTCAAGCCGCTGTGCAGCGGTCGCAATTGAGCCGTAGGTACCGCCCCATCCCAAGATCAGCGTTTTAGCGTCGGCAGCACCTTCGACGACAAGCGGTGGAATAACAGAAGCTGCCCGAGCAACTTTCTCTGCTCGCAAGCGAATCATATTGTCATGATTTTCGGGATCATAGGAGACATTACCTGTTTGCTCATCCTTCTCTAAACCACCAAGCCGATGCTCTAAACCAACTTGACCAGGAATCGCCCAAGGTCGAGCAAGTGTCTCGGCATCACGAGCATATGGTTCAAATTTTTCACCTTCAACAGCCGTGGGGTGTTCAATTTTAATGGCTGGAATTGAATCAAGATCAGGAATGAGCCAGGGCTCAGCGCCCGTTGCGAGCGATGCGTCGGAAAGATAAACCACTGGGCACATGCAATGAACGGCTAAGCGAACTGCCTCAATAGCCATCGCAAAACAGTCAGCAGGACTCTGAGGTGCCACCACAACAACCGGCGCTTCACCTGGGCGTCCATACATCGCTGTAAGCAAATCCGCTTGCTCTGTCTTGGTTGGCATACCTGTAGAGGGTCCAGCTCGTTGCACGTCAACAACGACAAGTGGCAGTTCAAGAATAACTGCAAGTGCCATTGCCTCCGCCTTCAGAGCCATACCTGGCCCCGACGTACCTGACATTCCCAGTGCACCAGCGAAGCTCGCCCCAATGGCACAACAGACTGCTCCGATTTCATCTTCAGCCTGCATCATCTTCACATCGAACTGCTTGTAGCGCGCAAGTGCATGCATGAGATCTGAAGCCGGCGTAATCGGATATCCCGCGTATACCAGCTGCTTGCCTGCCTTTTGCGCTGCGGTCACAAATCCAATCGCAGCTGCTTCATTACCCGCAATCTTGCGATATGTACCTGGAGGCATCTTGGCTGGTGCTACGTCATAGCGGGTAGCAAACAGTTCAGCAGTCTCACCAAAGTAATAACCAGCTTTTAACGCTTTTTCATTCAAAGCCGCCAGATCAGGTCGTTTTTTTTGCTTGTTTAGATAGTGATCAAAGAAGTCCAATGTTGCATCAAGCGGCCTGTGATAAAGCCAGTAAGCAATTCCAAGTGCATACATATTTCGACAACGATCAATATCACGGACTGATTCTTCTCCACCGGCCAACGACTCTCGCGTCATTCTCGACATTGGTATCTGGAATAGTCTGTACTGACTCACGAGATCTTCGTCTTCGAGTGGGTTATAGCCAGCTTCGTACCCAGCTTTTTTTAAATTTCCCTTCGTGAATTCATCACTATTGACAATGACAATCCCACCTGGTTCAACATCAACAATGTGCACCTTGAAGGCAGCAGGATTCATTGCAACTAACGCATTGACGATATCACCTGGTGTGTGAATATTCTCATTGGCAAAATGAACCTGAAAACCTGACACGCCAAAAGTAGTTCCTCTTGGCGCTCGAATCTCTGCTGGAAAGTCAGGGAACGTCGCAAAGTCATTACCGAGCAATGCAGATGTGTTGGTGAATTGGCCCCCAGTTAATTGCATCCCATCTCCCGAGTCACCCGCAAAGCGGATAGCGACTCGAGGAATCGTTTCACTGGGCACCTCGGTATGGGGCGGCATGGTTGTCGTCTCTGCTGTGGACACGAAGGTGATCCAAGTAAGGTTTTGTAAGGTTGCTCTAGTCTGGTCTTAAGGACGATATGATATCAAAACAGAGCTATCTGTTGCCCGCAAACCTTGTTTATGACCATTGAAGCTGGCTTTAGCGGCTCTCTTGTTACCAGCAGTCCAGAAAACAATATGGCTGCTAAAAACAATGCAGGGCAGCTCCTCGAGCAGGGCGAAAGCCAAGCCTCTTAGAACGACCTTGCGATCGCAGGTTCGCTTGAACCACTTGTTTATGGTGTTCTGCAGTTGCCAATATCCTCAAGCAGCTGCTCAACGTCTTGTTGATTCACTTCTCCATCGTGATTGATGTCAGAAATGAAGAAGTCAGGACAAATTGCTTGTGCGTCACGGCAAGATGAATCAGAACCAGTCCAAGTACCACCAGCCTTTTCACAGGCCTTCTCTGTAACCTCGAGACAGCTTGAACCAATACAACATGCGCCCAACACAAATACTGAATCGGCCATCCAGTGACCAGAGCCGGCAATATCATCATTGGGCGTCAAGAATATGCAGTTCTGTATTGAGGCTCGGCTTTGTAAACCACGGTACATGCCACCACCGTTGTAGTGAGCCGCATTCTGACTAAAAGTACAATCAGACACTGATGAGTGGCTGGCATAGTCGTAAATTGCACCACCGTTGTAAGCCGCTGAGTTATTGCGAAATTGACAAGAAGAGACCAGCGTTCGTGTGTCATTACTGTTGTACATAGCTCCGCCACCATACGCAGCAACGTTGGAGCTAAATGAACAATTAGTTACTTCAATAGAACTGTTTGAACTATAAATACCAGCACCCTTTTCCGCACGGTTGTTGACAAAATCGCAACCGGCGAGCGTAGGACGACTCTGGTAACCGTTGTACATGCCACCGCCATTGTAGGTAGCCCGGTTGCCTCTGAATTTACAGTCGATAATACGTGGCGAGCTATCAATATTGAGCATGCCGCCACCAACCGTAACGCCCAACCCGAACAGCGTTGGATCACCTGTTCCGCCGGTCACTGTAAAGCCTTCGATGACAGTTGTTGGACCTTCGCCACTAATGCACTTAATCACACTATCGTTAAGATCAGTGCCGTCGATAATCGTAAGGTCAGCACCTGCATCACTTCGCACTCTGACGGCGCGACCGTTCAGGTTCAACACCTCGTTATAACGACCTGGGGCGACCACAATCTCATCACCTGAGATAGAGGCATTGATTGCAGTTTGAATCGTATCGAACTGACTAGGTACATGGAGGTAGGTTGCCACCGTTCTTACCACGATCTCGCTGGAGATCGATGCAACTGGATGCATTCGCTTTGACGCAGCGGTTTCAATGTCGCGAACGACATTCCAGGAGAGATCGGTCTCACTGAGAGCCAGCTGAAGGTCCTGATAGACGGCTTGCCTACGCATCTGCCCCGAAGCGCCAGCCTGCAGAGCACCCACATTGCCGACCGTCGCGTCAATCACCACATCAATAATCTGACGGTCCTGATTTTTTAAGGGCGAAGCGATGACCACCGAGCCAATAACGATTGCGGTTACTGCTGCCAGAACAACAAATAAGGGAGCTAGACTATGACGACTCAGTCGTACCAATCCACTCATTGGAGACCACGCATTCTCCGCCCCTGTTCACCTTCTCAGAGACCAGCAGACTGGGCATTGACAAATCAGGCAGACCCCGAAACAACTGCCAAAACAAGATGCTGCAACTACCGGATTCTCTCTTTCCTCTCTCATACATCACCATTCGTGGACAATGTATGACTCCTCACGCCTCTTCACCGTCTATTCTACCTCCACTATCAGGCCCGAGCGAATGAAGTCAGCCGAAATCGCCTTTTTAGCCCTTTTCTCGAACCAAAAACATTGATATTGGGTGGCAAACGGGCCCCCGGAGATCTGGTATCGAGTACGACTTTGGCCGATAGAGGCATCTATGGCCTTTAAACGACCCTACCCTCATAAGAAGTAGCCGTCCTGAGATACACTGGCACACACATGTGAATTCAATTCGACCCGCGAACGGGAGGAGCGCAGCCCAGATGGCCTATCTTGAGGTCAAAACGAAATCCGGCACCCAAAGATTAGCACTTGATGGTAGCCCCCTGACGATCGGCCGCCATGCTGATAACAAGCTTACTTTGGAAGATGATCAGACCAGCCGACGCCATTGTGTTATCGAGCCAACAGATGATGGTTATTGCATCAAGGACTTGAAATCACGCAATGGCACCAAGCTCAATGAAGATCGTGTTGAAAGAGATATGCTCGATAACGGCGACGTAGTTCGTATTGGATCGAGCGAATTGCGTTTCATTGATCCCGAGCAAAGACATCCAAATAAACGACCTGATGTACCAGATTTCGAGGTCGCGATCGAGGAAGCACCAGCATTCAGCGAACCAGTTGCCACCATTGATCTTTCCGACGAAGTCACTGATGCCCAAACTGACTATGAAGTAAAATTGCGAGAGATCATTGCTGCTGGGCACGACAAATCATTTGATGAAAATGATATTAGCCTCGTTGATAATCGCGGGGTCACGATGCATCAGGCAGAAGCATCAGGTCTTGAAAGTGGTTCAGATGAAGGCGCCGGCGAGGGTGTTCGCGTCTTTCGTTTGATGCTGCTTGCATGCTTCCGCTCTCGTGCAACAGACCTTCATGTTGAACCACGTAGAGAAGGCGCCACAATTCGACTCCGGGTTGATGGATACATGCTCTCAGCCGTACATATGAGCGCCACGCTCTTTAAGCGTGTCCTTGGAATTGTTAAAATTCTCTGTGAAATTGATACGAGCCAGAAAAATACTGTCCAAGACGGACACTTCTCTGTTGCAGTTGGCGGAAGGCGCGTGGACTATCGTGTCAGCCTGACCCCTTCAATGCATGGCCAGAAGCTCGTCATTCGGGTTCTTGACTCGAGCAATGCACCCAGTCGCTTACATGAGCTTGGCATGGTGCCCTGGATGTACGAAAAACTCCGCGTTATGGCGACAAAGGATGCCGGACTTTTGCTCGCTTGCGGGCCAACCGGATCTGGAAAGACCACAAGCCTTTACTCTTGCCTACGTGAAGTCGATGTAGACCAACGTAATGCGATCACGATTGAAGATCCCGTGGAGTACTACCTAGATGGTTGTACGCAGATCCCAATCGACCACAAACAAGGCAACACTTTCGCCACTATTCTGCGATCAGTATTACGTCAGGATCCAGATGTCATCTTTGTTGGCGAGATTCGGGACATTGAAACAGCAACGGTCGCAATGCAAGCATCAATGACTGGCCACCTGGTCTACACGACCGTGCATGCAAAAGACTCCATTGGTGCAATTTTCCGACTTCTTGATCTTGGTATGGAATCTTATCTGGTGGCAAATGCTCTGAATCTGATCGTTGCCCAGCGGCTGGTCCGGTTGCTTTGCCCAGCTTGCAAAAAGAAAGTAGCAGCGACTCCAGCTCAGAATCTACGTATGGGCAAAGCACTTGAAGGTGTGGGTGAAATCTATTCTCCCCGCGGCTGTAAGCGATGCCTTCTCACAGGGTTTACCGGCCGCCGAGCTTTGTTTGAGCTCCTTGATATCAATGACCAGATGCGGGATCAAATTCTCAAGACCCCCACGATCCAGGGAATCAGGCAGCTGGCTGAGCAGGGCCACTTTATGTCACTGGAGGCCTACGGCTTTGGGCTGGTTGCTCAGGGATTGACCAACTTTGATGAGATCGAGCGTGTCTCCGGGTCAAACTAGAGGATTCTCTTGCCCTTGGCGCCGCACCTGTTAGGATGCTCCGCCATCAAGAACCGGCCCCCAGAGGCGATGTAACGGATTTGAAGACTATGACTGATACCTACACATCTAATCAAACGGTGACCTTCACCATTACTTCCGGACACATGCCCACGAAGGCCAAGAAAACGCTTGAGCGGTTGGTTGGCATGCAGACGGAGGTACAAGGGGCACGAAAAGCACTGGCAAAACGCCGGCGACTCGTGACCAACAACACCTATATCCGTGCAGGTAAGCGTTGGACCGCTCGAGCAAAAGCGACCCGTCTCGCAGACACCAAAGAAGGCTCATCATTCACGCTTCACGTGTCTCCTCAGATCCTGTCGGATCTCAAGAGTGTCGAAAAATACCTGGATGCGAAGGTCAACTAACTTTCGTTTCGCTAAGTACGCTCATCTGACTTTTTCTCATCAAGCTTTGCAACTGCGTTGCCCTTGTTCCATTGCCCCAACTTCGCAATAAGTTGAGCGGCAAAAGGACTCAATGGATGCGGCAGATCAGATGCAAGATCAACCCATCGAACATCTGTGTACTCCCCACTTGTACCAGGTGAGTCTTCATTCACCTGAACCTCATAGACCAATTCCCAAGTGCGAAGCCGCTGGTCACGAAGTAATGCCCTTGCAACCGGAAGGCCTCTCATCTTCAACCCTACTTCTTCAGTGATCTCCTCTGCGAGACTCTGCACCACACCCTTTTCAGGTTCGACCCCACCACTGGGACCAAATTCCCACATGCCCTGATAGTGAGCGACATGCTCACTGCGCTGCCCCATCAGCAGGCAACCTCCTCGAGCCACAAGACCAGTCACACCTAAAGCACGCACGCCAAGATCAAACCCGGCCCCTTGAACTGCATGGAACCGGTATGGGCATGGCTGCACGTGAAGCGTGGCGCCCCCACATCCACTTCGATGGACGGCTGCGACATGGGTGATCAGCCCATCAAAAGCGCTGGGGTGCCGCTCACAGAAGCTGGCCCAGCGGGTCGCTGCTTGGTCCAGATAATCAGAATCTGGCTCATAGCTGGCCTTTGACCAGACCAGCTCAGGGGGCTTACGCAATACGGTGACCATTCCTAGATTCTAGGGACAGGAGCCCGGTCTGATAAGCCCGTCGGCCGGCCAACCTACGCAGCACCGCAGGCCGAGCTACAATGCCGGAATGAGCCAAGAACTACTTCAATCTGCCGATCTTTACCGTCACCCACTCGTCGTCGATGCTGCCACAGCTGGTGACGACTGTGTAATCTCCTCCAACCCAGCAACCGATGAACCAATTGCCGCTGTCCGCTTGCAAAACAAACAGGCGTACAACGAAACTGTTCAACGAGCCATCAAGGCACAGCTTCATTGGCGGCGCATTCCAGCGCCCAAGCGAGGTGAACTTGTGCGTCGCATGGGTAATGCATTCCGCGATCAGTGCGATCCACTGGGCGAGCTTGTGACTCTTGAGATGGGCAAAATCAAGGCAGAGGGCATTGGCGAAGTCATTGAGTGCATCGACATTGCAGATTTTGCCGTCGGTCTTTCTCGTCAACTGTATGGACTTACTATCCAGTCCGAGCGACCTCAACACAGAATGTTCGAGCAATGGCAACCACTCGGAACAATTGGCATCATCACAGCCTTTAATTTTCCAGTAGCTGTGTGGGCATGGAACGCAATGCTTGCAGCAGTTTGCGGAGATGCGATGATTTGGAAACCAAGTCTCGCCACACCATTAACTGCAATTGCGATGACAAACATTGCACATGATGTCATGCGTAACCAAGACATTTTCAATCCACCAGATTGCGACCCTGCCGATATCTTTGGCCTTGTCATTGGTACCGATCCAGAGGTTGGCGAGACAATGGTGGATGACCGACGCCTACCACTTATTAGCGCAACAGGGTCATGCCGCATGGGGCGCATCGTTGGCGAACGTGTTGCTGCCAGACTCGGCCGATCCCTCCTTGAGTTGGGAGGCAACAATGCCATCATCGTCATGAACGATGTAGACATGGATATGCTGCTACCGGGCGTACTTTTTGGTGCCGTCGGAACCGCCGGGCAACGATGTACGTCGACCCGACGCCTGATCTGCCACAGTGATATTGTTGACGAGGTCGCCACACGGCTCGTGCCCGCTTACAAGAGTGTGCCAATTGGCAACCCTCTCGATAAAGGCACCTTGATGGGGCCGCTCATCAATAACCAATCTGTCGTCGCGATGCGTGATGCCATTGAGCGAGCTGTTGCAGAAGGATGCCAGGTTCTCACTGGCGGTGTTGAGGGTGTTGATCGCTTTAAGGATGCACCCGGCAACTTTGTTGAGCCCACGATTGTACGCGTACCCAAAGGCGTGCACCCCACCATTACAAAAGAAGAGACCTTCGCCCCGCTGCTCTACATCTTTGAGTTTGATGATCTCGATACTGCGATCGAAATGCACAATGATGTTGACCAAGGACTCTCAAGTGCCATCTTCACCTCATCGCTTCGCTCTGCTGAGCGATTCCTTTCTCCTGATGGCTCTGATTGTGGCATTGCCAATGTCAACATCGGCACCAGTGGAGCCGAAATCGGTGGCGCGTTCGGAGGTGAAAAAGACACCGGCGGTGGCCGCGAATCGGGTTCCGATTCCTGGAAGGCCTACATGCGTCGACAGACCTGTACGGTCAACTACGGTGCAGACATGCCGCTCGCGCAAGGCATTGAATTCGGGTAAACCAAGAAAAACCGAATTACAGGTCTTTGTCTCTGTGTTGCATCTGCGCTTTAAGTCTTGCCAGAATTGATGAGTGCATTTGGCTTACACGTGACTCAGAGAGATCCAGTGTTGTGCCAATCTCTTTCATCGTCATTTCTTCGTAGTAGTACAAGACAACAATCAAACGCTCGGCTCGGGAGAGCCCTTTGGTGAGCAGCAATTTCAGATCGCCCCGCTGTAATTCTGACAGCGGATTATTTTGCCGCTTGTCCTTGATCACATCGATCTCACGAACGTCTTTACTGGAATCCGTCTCAAACCATTTGCGGTTCAGTGACACCACACCAACTGGCGACGAGTCTCGAGAGAGCTTCTGAAATTCGTTTTGATCAATCTCCATCGACCCACAGATTTCGTCTTCGGTTGGCTTGCGGCCCAGCCTCATCTCCAGCGACTTGCGGGCTCGATCAACTTTTGCGGTACGAGATCGAACCAATCGGGGTACCCAATCCATAGCGCGTAGCTCATCAAAGATGGCGCCGCGAATACGTTGGGCACAATAGGTCTCGAATTTCACTCCGCGTTCAAGATCGTAGGCGTCAATTGCATCCATCAAACCAAAAACGCCAGAAGACATCAGGTCATCGACGTCTACTTCTGCAGGCAAGCGCATATGCATACGCTCAGCTGTATAGCGCACAATCTCAAGATAGTTCTGTATGAGAAAAGAACGAATCTCGGTTGCATTGGTTTTCTTGTATTCACGCCATACGTCTTGTATGGGTTGTTCCGAAAGCGATGTACCAGATACACCAGTACGTTTTGCTCTCGACTTTTTATTGCGTCGAGCGTTGCTTGCAGCGCCGCTTGATCGCCTTGCCTCTGGGGGCTTCGTCTTCGGCATTGGCCGTCTCCTTGACCACTGGCAGTCCTTGCCAACCCGTCGATCCATGACGGGCGTGTGTTAGTGACTATACCGCAATTGTAACACTTCGCTCAAGTAGAAAGCCACTCACGTCAGATTGACGGGCTTCCAAATAGTTCGTTTGTCACAATGGCGCGGGGATCTTTTCGTCCTCAGCCACCCCTGAAGACACCTGAATTTCCTCCTTTGAAGACGCTTCTGAAGAGTCGCCAAAATGCTCCTGATCAATATCAGCAGGTGCGTCACTATCGCTACTCAATAGCATCGTTCGCGCAACCCCACTGCCAACAAGCCAACCTAATCCATAACAGACAATCAATACGATCAAAGACCTAACAAGCACTGTTAATGGTGGATTATCAACGATCAAGCCGGATACCATTGCAACTGCAAACGCCGTTAAGGCAAAGCATGTGGCAACAACTTGGGAAATACCGCTCACGCTGAACTTTCTCCGCTAAAGGGCAGAGGCCCCACCCTAGTAATGCCAGAAACGCGCTGACAGAGGCCCAGAAAGTCAAACAATGACTCTTTTTTCCTCGCCACCTAATCTGATCGAGCCGCTGACCGCCACTTCTGGAATTTTCTTTTTTCTCGACTGGAACCCATTCGGCCTGCCAGTCGAGAAAAGAACCCCCCCTCAACCTCGAATGCCGCAGAACGATCGAGTCCAATCAAACCTCGACCGACCGCCACGATGGCCCGTGCGGCAAGTCCATCTGGTTCCGTAAGCATAAAAGGGACACGCTCTTTGACTGCATTGATCACTGCTGTATCACGTGGAATCACACCACCCAATGCAATTTCTCGCCGCAAGAAGGTCCGGCAGACACGATTGATTCGCTCATAGACATCTCGGCCCTCCTCCCATGAGTCGGCCATATTCACTGCCAATTCAATCTGCGCATTTGGCATGGATTCACAAAGTGATTTGATCATGCCGTACGCATCAGTGATTGCTGTCGGCTCAGGTGTTGTCACGACGAGCGTGGTATGCGCCGCAGCAGCGAAGTCAACTACGTTGGCACCAATACCAGCGCCAATATCAATAAGTAATACATCAGCTGAGCGGTCTAACACCGATAACTGTTCCAACAAACGATGACGCGCCATTGGCCCCAGATCAGCAACGCCTGCCACACCAGACGCACCAGGGATGAGTCGAAAACCGCCTGGCGCCGCAACCATTGCATCAACCAGACGTGCTCGACCAGAAATCACATGTTCCAATGTCACGTTTGGTGTGAGGTTACAAAGCACATCCGCATTTGCCATACCGAGATCTGCATCAAGTACACAGACTCTTAATCCAAACTGGCTGAGCGCAACAGCAAGATTAATAGAGATGTTGCTTTTACCAACACCACCTTTACCAGAACAGACGGCCACTGCATGGGCCAGACGAATCGATTGCTTTTGCTGTTTGACTGCAGACGGGCCCAAACTGACAAAGGCAGCGCTTTCCCGCCTTGCTGCTGAGCCGCTATCTTCAGTAGACCGCTCTAGCACACGAACCCCTCCCATAGTGCCGACAGCACCGCCAGTTTCACCGGCGGACTGTACGAGCGAACGTAGGTTCGATGCTTGATCATGCATTGACGAGAGAACCCTCCATTACAAGTTCAGCTAAGCGGCTCGCAGATCCCGGTTCGATGTGATCCGGAACCTCCTGGCCAGTAGTCATAAAGCTCAGAGTAGCACCAACCTGGCGAATTACATTCACTAACATGCCAAAACTCACCGCCTCATCGAGCTTTGTGAGCACAATTCGGTCAATACCAACTGGGGAGAAGGCCTCAGCCTCCCGCATCAGGACGCGCTGCCCTGCTGTACCGGATAGAACCAGATGCACTTCATCTGGATCTGCTGCTGTAATCATCTCTCGAAGCTCAGCCAATTTATCCTTGTCGTTTTGGCTTCTCCCAGCCGTATCCACCAAGATCAGCTCGCATCCGCGGAGGGCGTGAATTGCTTGCTTCATATCAGCAGGCGTCAATGCGACCTCTAACGGCAGACCAATGATATTGGCATAGGTTCGCAGCTGGTCAACGGCGGCGATTCGATAGGTATCAGCAGTGATGAGGCCAACAGAATGCCTTCCGTGAAGCTTGCAAGCGGCGGCGAGCTTGGCCACCGTTGTTGTTTTTCCGACACCTGTGGGACCAACCAAGACAATCACCCGAGGCTCACCCGGCCGGCCAACCTGGAGCCTCACATCCTCACCGACTGGGATTAAGGCTGCGAGATGCTCCTGAATCGATGCCCGCACAACTTCTTCTTGACCGATCTCATCTCCGCTGAGTTCACCAGCAACTGTCATTAAAACTTCCTCAGCAAGCTGATCCGATAGATCCTGCGAGACGAGGTGAAGGTAGTGCTCAAAGAGTTCTTCAGGTAGTTTCGTCGGTGCCGCATGAATATTCTCTTGGCGATCCAGCACTGTTGAAACCATTGACTTTATTGACTCAAGCTCTTGCTGCATCGAGTGGCTCACTCTGTCTGCCGCATCATCGACTGAATCTTCCACCGAGTTCGCGTCACCAGCAGCCTTGCTCGTTACCCCTGATAACTCCTGTTGGGGCTGGAGCATGAAACGCTGCGGTGATCCAGGCAAACGAGACTGCTGCCGACAAGCAACTGCTTGTACAACCTGACTAGAACTTTTTTGCTGAAGACCGATCACAGGCGCCTCTGCACCTCGCTGAGGCGGCGTAGCAAGAGACTCCGGGACCGGCATCGTATTTGGCGTCATTGCGATTGAGAGTCGCTCACGAGCCTTGCCTGGCTCTCTACTGGCCGAATAGGCGCGCCCCGCCATGGACTGAGACACAGTCGCTGTCTTAGCCGCCGGTGGCTTTGGCGAGGGAGTTGGCTTGGGTCGCTCTTTGGAAGCCGCTGGAGTCTTGGGCAACTGGGCAGTGACCTCAACCACTTGACGCCCACCGATACCCATAAATCCACCGCGTCGATAGCTTCGCGTTGTGGTAATGACTGCCTTTCCACCGAGATCAGCTTGCACTGCGGCAAGTGCCTGGGTCATTGAATAGGCTCTATAGATCTTCTTCACTACATCGATCTCCTGATTTTCCATGGGGCTGCACTGGAACAGCCCATCCAATCTACGCAACGTCTACAGCTGCTCCCGCCTGGTTGGGCGTAGCCGTTTCAGCGGCTGCCACTTGAACGAGACCAAATGATTCAACATCAAGTCCTTTAACAATTTCGTTGTACGCTAAAACTGATGACCCGGGAAGGTGGGCATCAAGTATTTGCTTGACCTGTGCGCGAACAGCTGGTGATGCCAACACAATTAATTGGTGTCCATCTCGCACAAGGGACTCACTGGCTTCATAAACACTTCGAGCAATCGCAGCCGCAAGTGCAGGCGGCATATTGAGCGATGTGCCCGCATTACTTCGATCTATATACCCACCGATTTGCTCTTCAAGGGAAGGATCCATCGTGACCACAAACAAACGAGCCTTTCCTTCTGCATCAACTTCTGCCCATTGAGCGGAGATCGTGCGCCGCAGTGCATGGCGGGCATACTCTGTGAGGACCACAATATCCTTGGTTTGGGGCGCCCAGTCTGCCAGGGTCTCCACAATTGTCTCAAGGTCGCGTATTGGAACGCGCTCTTGCAACAATCCTTGAAGCACTTTCTGAAGCTGACTGGTTGTGACAACCGCTGGCACCGCCTCTTCAACGAGCTTTGGAGTTCTTTTCCGTAGCTGATCTAAAAGATGATTAACTTCTTCTCGACTCAGTAGTTCATCCGCATGTGCCTTCACCAACTCCGTGACATGGGTTGCCATGACACTGGTGGGATCAACAACGGTGTAGCCAAGCATCTCTGCCCGCGGCTTGGCTTGTGGCTCAATCCAAATCGCAGGCAAACCAAATGCTGGCTCGCGTTCACTGATGCCGTCAATGGCGCCAGTTGTGACACCAGAATCCATCGCCATCAAGAGATTGGGATACGCTGTCCCTTCTCCAATCTCCGCACCACGAAGTTTCACTCGGTACAGATTTGGTCCCAACTGCATATTGTCCCGAATACGAATCGGCGGCATAACAATGCCAAGTTCAACCGCCAACTGACGCCGTACCATTGAGATACGGTCGAGCAAATCTCCGCCAGAAGCCGCATCAACCATCGGAACAAGTCCATAGCCAATTTCAACTTCAAGCGGATCGACATCCAGCAGCATCTCCACTTTTTCCTCAGTCGCACTCTGATCGGAGACGGCCTCAGAAACATTGGCCTCAATTTCTTGTTGTTTGGTACCACGCCACTGCAGATAACCAATGCTCGCAAGCAATCCAGATGCCACCAGCAATGGGAACGATGGCAAAGGAGTAAACGCAAGCAACGCAAGAAAGCCCGACACCATGAACAGTGCCACCGGCTGACTCGTCAGCTGCTCGGGAATCGCATCACCAAGACGCTGACGCTCGCCACTTCGGGCAACAATCAGTCCAGCAGCAACTGCGATAATGAAAGATGGTATTTGGCTCGCCAAGCCATCACCAATGGTCAATTTCGTGAAAACATCAACAGAGGCGCCAAAGGACCAGCCCTTGTAAAACATTCCAATTGCAAAACCACCCAGAATATTAACCAGCGTGATGATGATGCCCGCAATTGCGTCACCACGAACAAACTTACTGGCACCATCCATCGCACCATAGAAGTCTGCTTCACGCATGATTGTCGTACGCCGCAAACGTGCTTCTTTCTCATCGATCAACCCAGCTGAAAGATCTGCGTCAATAGCCATTTGTTTGCCAGGCATTGCATCGAGCGTGAACCTTGCGGCGACTTCACTCATGCGCGTCGCACCTTTGGTAATGACCACAAACTGCACAATGATCAGTATCAGGAAAATAATGACACCAACCACCAAAGAAGATCCAGCAACAAACGTGCCGAAAGCCTCAATCACTTCACCTGCAACGCCAGCTGCTTCGGCTGGCGTCGTGGCGTCCGCAGAAAGAATGAGTCGCGTTGAAGCAATGTTGAGCACTAACCTGAAGAGCGTTGTGCCGAGTAAAAGAGCGGGAAAGACACTGAATTCGAGCGGCTCGCTCATGTAGACCGTAGTCAGCAAGATAATGGCCGCCAATGAGATATTGAATGACAGAAGGACATCGAGCATGAACGGCGGCATTGGTACTACCAAAACCGCCACTAAACCAAGAATGGCCAATGGAACTAAGAAGTGCTTGTATTGAATCACCACAGCCAGAAAAACTGTCAGCGGAGATGATGATTTACGAACTAGATCCTGCATGTTGACTTGTTACGCGCCTTGCTATCCCGCCATTCGTCCCTGTAATCGATAGACATAGGCCAGAATCTCGGCCACAGTCTGAAAAAATGATTCTGGTATTTCCTCACCAACCTCAACCTCGCGATACAGCGCTCTTGCCAGTGGCTTACGCTCCACAATGGGGATGTTGTGCTCGGTCGCAATTGCTCGAATTCGCATGGCCATAAAATCAGCACCTTTAGCGAGCACCCGTGGCGCCTCCATGTTGGTGCTGTCATATGACAAGGCAATCGAAATGTGTTCTGGATTCGTGACAATGACATCCGCTTTTGGAACCGCTGCACTGATTCGATGCATTGCAATCTGCTGTTGTATTCTCATTCGTCGGCGCTTTGTCTCAGGATCACCGTCAGTTTGCTTAAGCTCATCTTTGACCTGTTGTTTGGTCATTCGCAGATCACGGCGGTTCTTCCATCGCTGATAGATAAAGTCCAGAATTCCCAACAGAAAAAGTACTGCCAACATACGCAATGCCGTATCAAGCAGTAACCAACCGGTCGCCGCAGCTGCTACGAGAACGCCATGCTGAGGCAATGCCAAAATCTCTGGTGCATGATCCCATGCAGCCCAAATGGCGACCAGCATCACGAATAGCACCTTGAATGAATCAAGGCCTGCTTTTACGATCGCATTGATGCCATAAATTCGTTTGGCACCACTGATTGGATTAAGCTTTTCTATCTTTGGGACCAGCGCTTTACTCGAAAAGATAAAACCAAATTGACCGATATGAGAAACAAGTGCTGCCACGACTGCCACGACTAATACAGGGACCAAAACTTTGACAGTTGCCTGCCCCATCGCAGCCACAAGATGACTCGTTTGCTTCGAATCAATCATGATGCCTAAGGTTTCAGGTGATAGTGCATGCCTAATCATGACTCCAGCTGTTTCTAGCATTGGCATTGCTGCCAATGCCAACGCCAAAGTCATGGCTGCTAAGAGCACCGCGCTAGAAAAATCTTGGCTTCGGGCAACCTGGCCTTCTTTCCTTGCTTCACTCAGCCGACGCGCCGTTGGCTGTTCTGTTTTTTCGCCTAGATCTTCCGACATTCGAAGCTACTGTCCCTTCACCCAAGTCATAAGCGTACCCAACATGGAGTTCATCCCATCAAGGATGACCTCATCAATCACAACAAGACCTGCAATCAGAATGACGAGACCAATCAGAATTCTTAATGGAAATCCCAGGCTCAAAATGTTCAGTTGCGGCACCGTCTTGGCCACAAATCCCATGGCGATACTCTGTAGAAAGATGATCGCCAGAACCGGCGCCGCAATCCTGAGAGCCATTTCGCACGCTGCCAATAAGAGTGACAGGATCACGGCGATCGTCTCCTCGCCGAGCGTGAAGGTGCCAATTGGAATGTGCTGAAAGGTCTGTAATAGACAGTACACAATCGCGTCGAGCCCACCGATCATGAGGAAGCCTGCGAGCGCCATAAAGAACAAAATCTGGCCCAATAGATCGGCGTCCGAATCTGAGGCTGGATTGTAAAAACTCACGAAGCCCAGCCCCATCTGTTGCCCCATGAGTAATCCGCCCATCTGCACTCCGACAAATGGCAGGCTTGCAAAAAACCCAATCAGCAGACCAATCATCATCTCCAGTGCGATCAGGGGTGCCAGCGACCAAAGGTTCAACTGGAAGGCGCCCATACTGACCGGACCCGTGCTCACAATCCCGTAAATGGCGAGCCCTAGAACCACTGCAAGCAGCGCCTTGAACTTCACTGGAATGAGGTTCGAACCAAGAACTGGCGCAAACATCATGAGTCCTCCGATTCGGAAGATCACAAGAAGTGCGGCGGGAATGTGCGGTGCAATCGCTTGCAATGAAATCAGTCCTTAAGCTCGACATCGTTAAACCCTCTCATGTCAAAACCACACAAACATGTCAATTGCGAAGTCAGTCATTTTCACAGTCAACCAACCAAGAATCGCCACCGCCACCAAGACCATGGCAACAATTTTGGGCACGAAGCTCAGAGTCTGCTCCTGCACTTGTGTCACGGCCTGCAACAAACTAATTATTAAGCCAACAATCAAACCAGCCCCAAGAATTGGCGCAGCGATCAGTAGCGAAAGCATGAATGCTTGCCTGACAATATCAACTGCATCAGCTTCCATACGAAACCTCCTACGGGCCACTACCAAAGATCTGCCCGGTGACATCCACAGGACCTTCACCCTGAGCCACACTTGCCAACAGTGAACCAGCTACAAGCGCCCATCCATCGACCAACACAAACAACAACAACTTAAACGGCAATGAAATCAAAACTGGGGGCAACATCAACATGCCCATGGAGATCAAAATGCTCGCAATGACCATGTCAATGACAAGGAACGGCAGAAAAACTCGAAATCCAATCAAGAACGCCGTCTTCAACTCACTAAGCACATAAGCAGGTATCAACGCGATCATGTCTACATCACTGCGCTTCAGTTCTTCTGGCGAAGAAGTATCTACACCGCGGTAGTTGAGAATCATGTAGAGACTTGACCAGTTCCCGGTCGCTTCTAATTGTCCAAACATGAAGTCTCGAAGCGGTTGCTTGGTTCGATTCCATGCAACCTCATAATTTGTTTCTTTGCCTTCTGCATAAGGCTGAATACCTTCAACGTACATCCGCTCAAGTGTCGGAGTCATGATCACCAAGGTGAGAAAGAGACTCAGACCAACCACCACCTGACTTGGTGGCATCCCTTGTGTCCCCAATGCCTGACGCAGCAATCCAAAAACAATGACGAGACGAATAAAACAAGTACAGAGAATCAATATTGACGGAACTAACGCAAGAACCGTTAACAACAACATGATGTTAAGTACGGCACTCAGTCGCCCATCTGTACCTGGAATGGCGTTTGCAACATCCTGCAAAACAGTCAGTGGGTTGGGATTATTTAGTGCACCGGGATCTGTTTGTGAGATCTGAACGACATTGGCTTGTTGTGCTGTAAGTGAGGATGTAAATAATGCAATCGCACCACAGCAGATAAGCAATGAAAGAAAATGCCATCGACGAAGGGTCATCTTCTAGCCTCCCCACCACGAGAAGAACCAGCGGACCCGCCCTTTTTAAGATTGATCTTTGCGGCGCGGGTCAAGTCAACTAACTCACTACCATCCACACCCGTCTCACGGCGTGGCGCGCGTGATAAAACCGACTGGACATCCTGACCGCTTGCCACGACATCTCCAGAATTCGCCGCTTCAACAGCGTCCCAGGGATCATCTTGCATCTCCTTTAAGACGCTTGAGAACTGATCGCCTGATGTATTGGATCGCTTGGCGGAGAATATTCGCTTCAGCGCGGCCCCCGGCTTTTTTCCACCCCGAACACCATGCCCTGCCTCAACACGAGTCAGCAATGACGCGACTTCATCAGGATCAACTACCTCAGCTAATGATTGCATGCCCATGGGCGTCTGATGCACCAAAACGATACGACGCCCGAGTTTCAGGAGCACCATCGATTGTTTTCGCCCTGTCGGGAAACGCCCTAAGACCTCAAGTACACCAGACGGCCGTCGACCACCCAACGATCCAACTCCAGATGCAGCGCCCATGCGACGTAAAACGGCACGCAAAAGCAGGATCAGAGCCAGTACACCACCGAGCGCAAGAAGAACGCGGACCACCTCATTTTGAGTTGGATCGTAAGAGTCAACAGCAGGCGTATCGCCATCAGCACCAGAAGCAATACCAAGTGCCCTACTTTTCTGAGGATGCCCTAATGGAAGTTGCTCAATTTTGGCCACTGGCAACGCTGTTGCTTGTGCAACCTCAGCCTCGGGCACTGATAGCTGGACCGGCACCGAAACAGGATTATTGGCTTCTAGAAGTGGAGGCTGCTGAACGCCCAAGGCCAGACCACTTAACGAGCAGATGCCCGCAATTGCGAGCATTACAGCGCCCAAATGTCCTCTGACCCGTGCGGTCATCATGCCGTCCCTGGCTATTTCGGTTCCGAATCCATCCGGAACCAGTACTGACTTCTACGCTGATGCCTAAAAAACACCAGTCCATCTCACTTCTTACCTGTTGCTATGGCCTTCCTCGACAATCTCGCCAATTCTCACACAAAGCGTCTCATCAACTACTAATACTTCACCACGGGCAACCAGCTGTCCATTGACTCGAATATCAACAGGGTCACCAGCTGGCCTTTCTAGCTCTATCACTGAGTCCGCGTTAAGACGAAGCACGTCCTGCACGTACATTCGCGTCCGACCAAGTTCGATTCGAACATCAAGCTCAACGTCATCGAGCCGATCAAGTCCAGCACCCGAAGTTCCATTGAACTGAGACCCGCCATTGAGGGCTGTCTTAGGGTGCGATGAATGTTCGAATTCTGGCATGTCTAACCCCGTCGGCACCGCTGAAGAATTGAGCGGATCCTGTGAGGTCGATGCCACCTTTTCTGCTGCTTTCGACACCTGCTTTAGCGCATCATCAGCATCCGGAACCGTAGGTGGCATCTCGGCAGACGGAATTGGTGGTGTCTTGGGTTGCTCGTGCGGCTGATGTGACTGCGGCGTGAAGCCCTGATCTGCTTGGTCGGCCATCCTTGGCGTCTCCGAAGGGGGAGGTTTCGAGATCTCAGCTGCCACATGCCATGAGGGCGCGCGGCAACCATACCTGGCACTCCAGTGCCAACCTGCTTCATCGGTCATGAGGGGCAGAAAACTGAATATCTTCGATCTGGTGACTTAAGTTGAGTGGTTCGAACCAGCTATTGGGATGATACGGAGGCCAGCAAAGGGCTGAGAATCCTCCTCATAAGCCTTAGAGCCGGAAGCCAGTACCCATCACAATCACACATTTCTCAACAAATGGCTTGCCAGTCTCTGGATCGATCCCGAAGTGCTGGTTGAGTAACACCCGCAGTTTTCGCGTAAGTGTCTCCAACCGAACCTCTTGAAAGTGACTGGGATCAGCCGCCTTCCAAATCGCTGATATCTCTGACTTAATCTCATTACCGAATTGATCCAGATGGTCAGTGACTCGGCCCTGGTGCTTCTTTCGCACCTGAACATAAATCTCAGTTTCATAAAGATAGGTCACGCCAACTTTGGCATTTGGAAGGCGAGCACCGAGTACCTGTACCTCGACAATACGTTCTTCCGCAAGGTCAAGCATTGCCAAGGGGCTGTCATCTGCCAGAGCCTCGCTGGGACCACCAGTGAGATCAACCACAAACAAGATAGCCGCGGCTTCCACCACCAGGATGACCGCCACAATGATAATCATTCGTAAGTTCAAACGCCGGGCTGAATGTTCGGGCCCTGCTGCGTTGGGATCAATATTTGACTTCTGGACCATCTAAGATTCCCCTCGTACCAGACTTGGTGATGAAAAGTCTGCGTCTTGATTGAATTCGTGAATCGTCTGCTCAGTGAGAATGATCTCGACACGACGGTTTTCCGCCACATCATTGTGGTTTAGTGCACGCGGGTTGACCGGTTCACGCATACCAACGGCCTCCAAGCGAAACACTCGATCCTCAATACCAAGATCAACCAGCACTGATTTCACATTGCGCGCTCGATGAAAACTGAGATCGTCTAAATCATCCCAAGAACTTCCAGGATCGAGGTACTTTGCCGCTGCATGCCCACGAACGATTACTTTATTAGAGCGGCCTGCCAACAGAGTGGCTAACTGCTCAAGCTCCGCTCGCCCTTGGGTACTAATTGTGGCCGAGCCCTCCTTAAAGGTCGTCGGCCCACCAATCGTAAAGACAATACCCTCACGTACACGTGTGACCCGTAAGTGCGGGCCATCGAGGCCTTGGGCGTCATTCTGACTCTCAAGCTGCTGGGCATCATTCTCAATGGCAATTTCCTCAAGAACTTCGACCATTGAATTAAGTGGGACATCATCAATTGGCATCACGCCAACGCCCCCGGAATAACCAAAAGCATCTTTGATCGCTGTAATAACACGTTGATATTCGTGATCCTTCTTGAGCTCAGAAAACATCTGAAGCAAAATAAAGAAGCACAAGAGCAAGGCCATCATGTCACCAAAGGTGACCACCCATCCAGGTGTCTCACGAGACTTTTTTGCTCTACGAGGCGACATAGATCAAGCTGCCTCTCGTCGTTGCTGTTGGGTAATACGACTTGTTGGCGGCAAGAATGTCAATAACTTAGATTCGACATTGCGTGGATTGTCACCAGACTGAATTGACATCACTCCTTGAATGATCATTGTCTTAAGCAATGTCTCTTCCGATGTCCGCGCTCCCAATTTGTCGGCCATTGGAAGGAAGACAACATTGGCAATGAGCGCTCCATAGAGCGTTGTCAACAATGCTGCAGCCATACCTGCGCCAATCGCTTTGGGATCGTCCATACCCGAGAGCATTGCGACAAGGCCAATAAGCGTTCCGATCATGCCGAAGGCTGGCGCATACCGACCCAGCGACTCAAGCATGCTCTTGCCACTTTCATGTCGCTCAATCAGATTCTCAAGATCAGCTTCCATGACGTGCTCAATGACGTCAGGATCGGTTCCGTCAACGGCCATCTGAATACCACTGATTAGGAAGGGATCTTCAATTTCAGCTAATGAGCTTTCCAATGCCAAGATGCCATCGCGTCGAGCAACCTCTGCCAACCCAACGATTGAATCAACCATTTCAGCTGGATCCATTGATTTGTGAAATAGCGCACGGGCACTAATCCTGGGCAGCTTCATGAAGCGGGCGAGCGGGAACGCTGTAAGCGTTGCAGCTGTACCGCCACCAAGCACAATCATGAGCGACGCGGGATCCACGTAGCTGATAAATGATCCGCCAATAACCAGCGCCGCAAGAACGCAAGCTATACCTAATACAAGTCCGACTATCGTTGCAAGATCCACGGCGACCCCCTGGTGGTTTCCGAAGAGAAAGCTGCACGCGCAGCCATGCACTCATCGGAGACGCCTGATGGCAACTTGAGATGACCTGTTCGATTCATCAAAATCGCTTGCTAAATTGGCAACGTATCAGCCTCTAATGGCACAACGACCGATAATGCCCCCGCTTCGACGCTCACATTCAGCTGCCAAGCATGCTGGTTTCCTTGATTCTTTCCAGAGTCTGTTTCAGTCGCTGGATCACCATCAAGCTGCACATGTTGCGAGCATGTTGCGCACACCTGTATGCACCGCCCCTTTCCCACACAAACTCGAGAAGACCGGTGTAGACAACCCAACATTCCCAGTAAGAGAAACCATAAGACAGACCAGGATCGTTTCACTGGCACAAAGATCACGTCGAGCTGACCATCAATCATTGATGCACTCGGGGCTGGATTGAGACCCAATGCGTAGCACCGGCTATTGGCCACAATCACAAATCCACGCCTTCCCGTGACCGAGAGCGGAGAGCCCTGCTCATTGGTTTGTCCATTCTCTTGGCCACCACAATCAGCGATGGATTCCGCCAGCAGGTCCTGCCCATCAATAACAACGCTTAGTCGCGGCGGCTTCCACTTGAAGAACTGCCTCAGCATTGGCCCCACATAACTCAAATGGGAGATGGGACCCCTGCGTCTTGCTGCCAGATCATGAACCACTTCAGCATCGAAACCCAAGGAAGCCATCAGCAAGAATCGCTGCCCATTGGCTTTTCCGACATCCATTTTCACTTGCTTAAAACGACTGACTGCTGCAGCAACCCGCTCTGGATTCGCAGACATTCCAAAACCACGTGCAAACAGATTCTCGGTACCCTCCGGCACGTGAAAGATAGGCACCCCGGCATCGAGCACCGCATCGAGGACCAGAAGCACTGTTCCATCACCCCCAAAGACCAACAAGAGGTCACAATCTGCCAACTTCGGCAGTAACCATATTTTGGCATCTGATGGCTCGGTTTCTACAACGCGAATGCGATGGCTCGTTGCTTCAAGTGCTTCAGCGATCAGCTTTACATTCTCTCGGGCATGGCCTTTTCCAGAAGTCGGGTTGAAAGTGAGAACGATCTGCATCAGTCGCTTCAGAAGCCTCCTTGCCCACCGTACATTGTGGGGCGGCCCTCTGCACCGTAACATCCACCCATGCCCTTGTCAGGAAGAATACATTCCCGTCCTGATAGCCCATGCCGACGCAGTTTGCGGATAGCACTGCTGGCGACCTCCATTTTTGTGTTGGCCCCTGCTGCCTTAGGCCAGGACACCTATACCCTCACTGATGAGGACCAATGGAAAGCAACCCAAACGGCCCAGACTGGAACACCAGCAGGACAACTCGCTGCAGCCCGTAAAGCACTGGCTGCAGGCGAACTACTTCGCGCCATGAACCTGGTCACACGATGGATTGAGAAATTTCCATACGATCCACTTATTCCTGAGGCGTACATGATCCGCGGCGACACTCTGGTCGCACAGCACAGTTACTACGAGGCCCTCTACGACTACGAGTTCGTTGCTCGAAGTCACCCAAGCTCTGCTGCATTCGTGCAGGCGGTCACGCGGGAATATGAAATTGCCAAGCTATTCGCCAATGGCGTCCGCCGAAAATTTCTTGGACTACGAATCCTGCTGGCCTATGACGAAGCTCAGGAAATTTTCATTCGGGTACAAGAACGCTTACCGGGTAGCCAGATTGCTGAACAAGCTGGCTTGGCACTAGGCGACTTCTACTACCGTCGTCGTGAGATGCAATTAGCTGCTGATACCTATGCCGTCTTTATTGAGAACTATCCTCACTCAGACAATATTCCGCTGGCTCGACGCCGACTCATCTTCGCAAATATCGCTTCCTATAAGGGACCAGAGTTTGATGCTGTAGGCATTTTTGAGGCCCGTGCTCAACTTGAACAACTCGATGTTGTTTCACCAGCTCAAGCCCAACGAATTGGTTCAGAAGCATTGGTCTTGCGAATCAATGAATCAGAAGCAGAGAAGATGCTGACAACGGCTGAGTGGTACCTGGCTATTGGCGATCCCATTTCTGCTGAGTACACCATTCGTATCATGATCTTCGAGCACCCCAATACAGTGGCTGCGGCTCGTGCACTTCGCCTCATTCCATCAATCGTGCCCAATCTGCCACCTTCCGTGATTTCACAAATGCCGGATTATTCCATTTATCAAGAAGCCCTGTTAGACGCACCAGGTCAAGATCAAATGCTGGCCGAAGAGACCGTCACCGACGAAGCCAAGGCCGCCAATATGGAAGATCTCGATGCCGTCCAGCAGGAACAATCTGAGAAGGCGGAAAAAGCCCTCAAAGAAAAACAAGCCGAAGATGATTCCATCAACAAGGCATTTGAGGATGCGGAAAACAAAAAGAAACAAGAGGATGAGTCATCACCAGCAGGTGTGGGCGATCATCCACCAAATAGTGAGCCAACCCCATGAGGCTCCTACCTAAGCTACATCGTTGGTTGCCAAAAATATTTTTCCTATCCGCAAGCTGTTTGATAGCGAATGGTTGCGCCCAGGATCCGACTCAGGGCTACAGCATCAATAGCTCGACCTATACCACCAATATCAACACGATCGCTGTGCCGATATTCACCAATGACACCTACATGCGGAATATTAGTTTTTGGATTACAGATGCCGTAATCAAGGAAATTGAGGCCCGAACACCATATAAAGTCGCCTCTCAAGCCACTGCCGATAGCCTTTTAGAAGGCACCGTCGCTGGTGTGGAGCTCAGGACAATCTCTAAATCCCGCGAAACGGGCCTCAATCAAGAAGTTCTGGTCGTGGTGCAGATTGACTTCTCCTGGCGTGACCTACGGAGTGGCGAGCCTATGATGGAACGAACCGGTTTTTCAGCCGACGCCGTATTTACACCTTCTGGGACCACCAACCAAAAGCCTGGGGAGCCATTGGAACTGGGAGAATTCGCAGTCGTACAACAGATAGCAGAAGATATCGTCGATGAAATGCGTAATGACTGGTAAGGCACCCGCCTTCTTCTAATCCCTTAAAGAACGACGCCCAGTACTCTAAAACTCAATCAACACCAATGAGCCAACAAGACAAAAACCAAGACCCCCTTCCTCCCAAGGGCGACGCCAACGATCAAAAGCCTTCTGCCGAAAACGAAGGCGGTCCTAATCGGGGCACCCCGCCAACACCACCGCCTGCCAATCGCATGGGACGGGGCCTCATGACATGGGTGTTTCTCATTGGTCTCATGATCATTCTGTTTGCATTCTTGTCGAGTGGCGAGAAAGGCAAACAGATTGAAACGTGGAGCAGCTTCCTTAATACGGTCAGCACGCCCAATAAGATTGTGGACAATCGAGTCGACATTGGCCCCAATCGAATAACCGCACGTATTGCAGAAGGATCAATAGGCTATAGCGATGGTGAGCTGATCTACTTCAATTACCATCTGGGCGATTCTTCTGATTACATCGAAAAGCTCGAGGAAAAAGGCGTCACCTACGCGAACATAGATACGGAAACAAAAATCTGGAAACAGATCTTGTTTTCCTTTGGCCCAATCATCCTAGTGATCCTCCTGATTTGGTTCTTTATTAGCCGCTCAATGCGAAATGCCGGAGGAGGACCTGGTGGCATGCTGGGCAACTTTGGAAAGTCGAAACACCGACTCTCCAACAAGGACGCTATCGAAGTTACTTTTAATGACGTTGCAGGAATTGATGAGGCAAAGGAAGAAGTCACTGAGATTGTCGAATTCCTTAAAAACCCCAAGAGGTTCCAGCGACTTGGCGGTCGCATCCCACGGGGCGTCCTCCTGGTAGGCCCTCCCGGTTGCGGCAAAACGCTCCTCGCACGAGCAATTGCTGGTGAAGCCGACGTGCCCTTCTTCTCCATCTCTGGTTCTGACTTTGTAGAGATGTTTGTCGGCGTTGGCGCCAGCCGCGTCCGCGACTTATTCAAACAAGCCAAAGACAATTCACCATGCATCATCTTCCTTGATGAGATTGATGCAGTCGGACGCCGACGTGGTGGTGGGTTTACGACTGGCGGCCATGACGAACGAGAACAGACACTCAATGCAATTCTTGTTGAAATGGATGGTTTCAACGCGACAGACCAAATCATCGTGATTGCAGCAACCAACCGCTCAGACGTCCTCGATCCAGCGCTCACACGTCCAGGTCGTTTCGACCGCCAGGTACAGGTGCCACTACCCGACCTGTTTGGCCGAAGTCAGATTCTGGAAGTCCACTCTAAAAAGGTCAAGACTGGTCCTGATGTCAACCTAGAGCGACTCGGCCGTGGCACGCCTATGTTCTCAGGCGCAGACTTGGCAGCGGTCATTAATGAAGCCGCCATCATTGCAACACTGGCACATAAAGATCATGTTGAGATGGAAGACTTAGAAGAAGCTCGCGATAAGATTCGCTTTGGTCGCGCTCGCAAGAGCCGTCGAATTGAAGAGCTTGAACGAGTCGCCACTGCCTATCACGAAGCTGGCCATACCGTCGTACAAGCTCTGATGGAACATGCCGATCCAGTCCACAAGGTGACCATTATTCCACGTGGCCAATCACTCGGTGCCACTTTTAGCCTTCCCGAAAAGGACCGCTACGGATTCGGCACCCGATATCTCCGAGACACACTTCGTGTCCTCTGCGGTGGACGCATTGCTGAGCAGCGCAAGACTGGCGAGATCTCCTCTGGCGCATCGATGGACATCCAAATGGCTACACAATACGCCCGTAGCATGGTCATCGAGTGGGGCATGTCTGACAAATTGGGATTCGTTAACTACTCGGGTTCTGATACCAGTGAAATGTACATCCCAGAAAAGGACTACTCACCAGAGACAGCGCATATGATCGACAACGAAGTGCGACGAATCATTGATACCGCCTTCTCCGAAACTGAAAAGATCGTGGATGAACAATGGGATAAAATCGTGGCTGTCGCTGAGGCGCTCTTAAAGTTTGAAACGCTCTTAGCAGAAGAAGTCGACTCGCTTATGCAAGGCCAGCGGCTAGATAAGCCAACCGTTGCCGAACTGCTTGACGCAGAATCAGCAAAGAACAAATCATCAGATTCTGGATCTGCAGAATCACGTAAAGATCCTGATGATGAACCGGCTGCTGGTACGCTTCCCAGCCCGGCATGAGGACCATAAATCACTTGGCTCGCCAACGCTGCTTGTGGCGCTTAGTCCACTAGCTCAATTAGCGATCAATCACTCTTTTATGCCGCAGCAGGTGGTGATAATGCTGTGCAAAACGGTGTGCTTCATCTCGAATTGCTTGACAGAGCTTCAGCCCAACATTCTCTCTGCCGAGTCGAATGGGCTCACTCCGCCCCTCAAGATGAATCAGCTCCTCTCGCTTTGCAAGACTAATAAGCGCCTGTGGTCTTATTTCACCAAGCGCTGTACCAGCTGCTGAAAGTTGCCCTCGTCCACCGTCAATCAAAATGACGTCAGGCAAGAGCTCCTTACCTTCACGGGCGTTGCGATAACAGCGACTCACCACTTCGCCGATCGATGCATAATCATCATTTGAGGCCGTTCGCACACGAAACCGCCGGTATTGTTCTCGGAAAGGTCGACCATCAATAAAACAAACCTTTGAGCCAACCGTCTCATCTCCTTGTAGATGAGCAATATCAATGGCCTCAAGCCAGCGAATAGGTGCGTCCAATCCAAGTATTCGCTGCAGACTCCGCAGACCTTGGCTCGGATCAGACGCAAAAGCCATGACCTCTGGCTGCCATGCTGCCATCGTATGACGGTCTTTTTCACGTTCATCTAATTTCTCAATGGCTCGCAGTTGATCGCGAAGAATTGCTGCGTGTTCATACTCACGTCCCCGCGATGCTTGTTCCATCTCCGTTCGCAATTCTTTAATCATGACAGTGCGCTTAGAGCCAAGAAAACGAATGAAGCGATCAATGTCCTTGCGATATGCTTCTTGCGAAATTTTATTACCACAAGGCCCAGAGCATTGATTGATGGCATACAACAAGCATGGACGAAAATGTGCGTTACGGGGATCATCTGGATTGATATCAAGATGACATGTTCGATACTTGAAAACACGCTGCAACAATTGAAGTGCATCGCGTAAGGCACCTGACGAAGTAAATGGGCCAAAGATACGTCCCTGACGAAACTGATCATCACCAGGCGTGCGGGTGATATAAACACCAGGGAAGGCTTCGCGGGTTGTGATAACAAGATATGGATACGTCTTGTCATCCGTCATCAACTCATTGAACCGAGGCCGCGTATCTTTTATTAATCTCGATTCCACCAACAGTGCTTGCCACTCGCCATCACATTCGATGATATCGAGTGACTCAACATCACTGAGCATCAACTGTTTTTTCGGTCCCAGATCCACTGAGCGCGTAAAATAGGAGCCAACGCGGCTACGAAGGCTGGCGGCTTTCCCGACATAGAGAATGTGGTCGGCGTGATCCTTGAGCAAATAGACGCCAGGCTGATCTGGCAAGCTTCGGGCCTCTGCCGCCAGTCGAACGCGCACTTCCTCTCGATCAGTTGGAAATCCAGTCATGTCCCATGATTCTACGGATCTTTGATGAGCTGCAGAAAAATTCCCTGACAGCCATATTCACCACCACCAATCGAATCTGGCCAACCTCAAGTACAATCCAGTGATGGATCATCAAAAGCCAGAAACGGTGCTTCGTGGCGGTCGAGTCATCAATCCAGAAAGTGGATTTGACCAGACTGCTGATGTGCTGATTGAGAATGGCCTTGTCACAGCCATCGAGACCACGCCAGGCAAGATCTCGTCAAAAAGCAAGCGTGACACCCTGGTACTAGATGTAGAGGGATGCCTGGTGACACCAGGACTGATCGATCCGCATGTCCACTTCCGCGAGCCATCAATTAACCAGCTCCATACTGAGACGATTGCCACCGGCAGCAGAGGTGCTGTCTGTGGCGGCTTTACCACCGTCTGTTGTATGCCCAACACATCACCAGCATTGGATTGCATTGATGTTCTGGCCTTAGTCCAGCAACAGGCTACGAAAGCGCTCGCCGCTGACGGAAGTCAGGTTTTTGCTGTGGTCTGCGCCACGCTTGGTCGAAAAGGCAGTGAACTAGTCAATTTTCAAGGATTGGCTGAGGCAGGTGCTGTTGGTTTTTCAGATGACGGCGATGCCGTTGCTCGTGACGATGTCATGGCGATGGTATTGAAGAATGTCAAAGATGTTGGCAGCGTCTTTATGCAACATTGTCAGGATCCAGCGATGACCGTTGGATCTGTCATGAATACCAGTCCGACAGCTACACGACTGGGTCTTATTGGTTGGCCACCAGTTGCAGAATCATCTATTCTCAAGCGTGATCTAAAACTCAATGCCGACATCGGTGCCAAATACCATGCTCAACATCTTTCTGCTCGTGAATCAATCAACGCGCTTCGTGATGCCCAAAACGCTGGCCAACAAGCAAGCGGTGAGGCATCGCCACACCACCTGCTACTCACAGACGAATTCTGTGATAACTACAACACTCAAGCGAAGATCAATCCTCCCTTACGCAGTGCTGAAGATGTGGAAGCACTTCGAAATGCGATTGCGGAAGGCGTTGTTACTGTGCTTGCGACCGATCATGCGCCGCATCCAGCACAAACCAAGAACACTGATTTTGCCTCCGCTGCTTTTGGAACAATTGGTTTGGAATGCGCCTTGCCGCTTTATGCAAAGGCCTTGATCGAAACCGGTGTACTCGACTGGCCAGCGATGCTCTCCATGCTGACAATCAACCCCGCTCGCCTCGTTGGCCTTGATCAGCATGGCTATGGAAGCCTGAAGATCGGTCATCGAGCCGATATCACGGTCATTGATCCTGAGATGAAATGGACGGTCAACCCCGCTGATTTTCAATCACCGTGCACAAACTCAATGTTTGCCGGCTTTTCGGTCACCAGCAAAGCTGTGGCCACCATCGTTGGGGGGCGGCTTGTCCATGCTGAAAAAGCGTTTTCGCCCACGAATCGCCCCCCTCACCATCCTGAATCACGACCGACTGCTATTTCTTGAGCCTTAAGGGATTGAAGCGAGATGGCTAGTTGGTTAGAATCCGCCCCTCTTGAGCCATTTGCTGCTCACAGCTAAAGAGGATCGGTGGTCCTTCTTTTAGCTGCTTTTTACCCCTGGTCCGATCGACGTGGCCTCAGGATTCCGATCCCGACAAAACGTCACATCAAGCGCCCAAGCGCGGATCTCGGGCAGTGTAAAGCTGCCAACCACCGCATGCTCCGCCGGTCGCGCTGAACGAGGTACGGTCTCAGTATGCCTTCATCTGAAATGGTCAAAGACCTAATCGAAGCGGGTATTCACTTTGGGCAACGCAAAAGTGGATGGAACCCGAAAATGGCACCTTATATTTATGGTGCTCGTAACAAAATCCATATCATCGATATTCGCGAGACAATCAAGGGATTGCTGCTTGCTCGTAAGTTCATTACGAGAACTGTCGCTTCAGGCAAAGACATTTGCTACGTCGGCACCAAGCGTCAGGCTCGCGGTGCCGTCGAGGCAAGGGCAATTGAAGTTGGCATGCCTTATGTCATCGAAAGATGGCTTGGTGGCACACTGACAAACTTCAAAACCATCCGCGAACGTCTTAAGCGGCTTGTTGAGCTTGAGAAACTCGTTGATTCTGGTGAGATCGAAACATATTCGAAAAAGATGGCATCACAGTTGATGCGAGAAAAGCGCAAGATTACGCGAAACCTCCAGGGTATTCGCGACATGAAGAAATTGCCCGGCGCACTCTTTATCATTGACGTGCAACGAGAAACCAATGCGCTCAGAGAGGCTCGGACACTTGGAATCCCGACCATCGCGCTCATTGATACTGATGGAGATCCTGGCATGGCGGACATCCCCATTCCAGGAAATGATGACTCCATGCGATCGATTGATGTTGTATTGCGTGAGCTCAATGAGGCTGTTACTGAAGGCAAGTTGTCTCGTGGCCCTGAAAAGGGTTCAACTGAAGAGCCCAATGAGCAGCCTGCTCCAGCGCGGCGGTCATCGAGGTCCCGCTTCCGAGCAGATGAACCAGCGGCGCCCGCCGAAGATTCAGCGAGTAAAGCCCCAGCCGCTACTGAATCTGTTGCCGTTGCTGACCCTCCTTCTGAGATGCCCCCAACCGCAACATAAATGAACTCCAATTCTAAGCAGCAGCTTCAGCAATAATGGCCGTTGATCAGTCTGACTTAAAAACACCTTTCGTGAATCTCAACTCTATGGGAGCTTGTGACGTGACTTTTACCGCCAAGGATGTGATGGATCTCCGCCAGAAGACTGGCCTAGGCATGATGGACTGCAAGAAAGCCCTCAACGAAAAGGCCGGCGACCTTGCGGCAGCCGAAGAGTGGCTGCGAGAAACGCGAAAAGACAAAATGTCGACACGTACAGAACGGGCGACTGCAGAGGGTCGAATCGGAATTGTTGTTGATGGTTCGCAAGCGGTTATTGTTGAGGTCCTCACCGAAACTGACTTCACCGCTCGTAATGATAAGTTTGTAGAAATGGTCGAAGGTGTTGCTCAAGCAGCAATCAGTCAACCTGCAGGTGATGTCGCTCCTGACGCTGCAATGACGGCGCTCATTGATGACCAGCGAATTACGACAGGTGAAAATGTTAACTTCGGACGAGGCCAGAAGATTGAAGGTGGCTCGTTTGGATCCTATCTACATCACGATGGCAAGCGTGCCTGCTTAATTCAGGTTGAAGGTGATATAGACGACTCAACCCTCAAGGGCATATGCCAGCACATCGTATTTCATGACCCGATGGGTATCGGCCCTGAAGATGTACCTGCTGACAAGATCGAGCAGATCCGTACCGATGCCCAAGCTGAGGCCGAAGCAACGGGTAAGCCTGCAGAGATTGCTCAGAAGATGGCTGACGGGAAGGTTCGCAAGTTCTTGCAAGAATGCACCCTACTTGCACAGAAATATGTTCTTGACGAATCGAAAAGAGTTGAAGATATGCTTCCAGATGGCGCCAAGATAAAAGCGTTTGTGCGTTATACGCTGGGCGGCTAGAGATCATTCAACAACTCAGCTAGGGGCTACTTTGGATCATCACCAAAGGCTCATCGAGTGACTCGGGAATCTTCGTCAAGCGATTAAAAACCTCTGGTGTGTCGGGCGAGCCCCAGAGCAGTACCCCATCATCTGTGAATCCGCGCACCCAGCGCGTCATACTCAGGGCACCAATTTGCTGATGAATGGTCATGAATGCGCCGTTCAGGTATTGATCTGGACAGCCATCACCATTGGTCGAACCGACATAAACATCTTGTCCATTGAGATGCATATCAATTGTGCATCCGGACCGATAGTCACACTGTTGTGGCGAGATTGAACTGAGTACATCTGGCTCATTCCAGGCGTTTGCGTAAACAGCCCGATCATCAGGTAGATCATAGACCTCACATTGAACCTGCCCGTGGTATCCAAGACGGATATTCATAACCAACTGACTTATTGGTTCATCAGGCTGCGTAGCTTTGGCCTCTTCAACATAGAGCCAGGGACCATCCCGTCGATCCAACCAAATAGGCACCACAACACGCTGAAGATCCTCTGACGTTGAATCACTTTCTGCAACAATCAGAGTCGTAAAGTGGCCGACCATCCAACGAGCCGCACGTTTCGCTTGAGGCTGTTGGTACGGTGCAAGTTGCTCCATTGAAACAACACATCCCGCCGGCATGGTGCCTAAGAAGAAAGCGAATATGAACAACCGCATACTCGTTAGATCACGAAGAAATGACATCCGGGCCCTTTCCTGATTTCTTCTCATAGTTGCCATCACCAGCTCGTTCATATTTCGTAAAGCCAAGGCGATCAAGATTCTTATTACTCAATTTACTTTTGGTTGCACCGTCCGACCAAGTCGCTGGCAAGTTTGGTGCGGTTGGTACGCGTTGAATCTTCTCACCGGTCTCTGGGTGCTTCGTCAATGCATCAGCCGTCATTGGTTGCATAATTTCATAACGCTCCCCCGGAGAGTCATCCTCTGTCACAACTTCATAGACGTAAATTGGCATCTCAGAATTCTCCGCTTGTCCGACTACTTAAAAGAACTTGGTTTGGCCTTCTTAATGATGGGGTCCCCAGCGGGGCGGCCTTCTTTACGTGGATCGCTTGCCGCAGATAATCCATCCTCATCAACCACCACAATCTGCACAATACCAACTGTCCTGATCTCACTAATGGTATGCCCACGAGCCTCCATTGCCTGAACCAGGCCATCATTGGACCAACTTTCATCAAATCGCAACTCATCGGGGTACCACTGGTGGTGAAAACGTGGCGAAGCCACTGCCTCCCATGGTGTCATACCGAAGAGCATGACATCAAGAATGACCTGCAGCGTACCAGTGATGATTCGGGGCCCACCCGAAGCCCCCGCCACAATCACTGGGCGCCCATCCGAAAGCACGATCGTCGGTGACATGCTACTCAACGGCCGCTTCCCTGACTCCGGCAAATTCCAGTCAGATTGCCGAAGTTCAAAGAGATTGGAGCCACCCGAGACCGTCGTAAAATCATCCATCTCATTGTTAAGAACAATGCCAGTGTTTTCGTCGAATACAAGTGACCCAAAGTACCCATTGATTGTTTCTGTACAAGCAACAGCCATGCCTTGCTGATCAACAACGGAGATATGGCTGGTACCACGATCATCAGGAAGTGCCCGTCGCATTCCATAAGCACTTGGCTCACGCGTCTTAACCCGCTCAACCTGATCAGCTAATCGACGGTGGTAAGCACTGTCTGTCAAGCGATCAACAGGTACCGGCGCAAACTCGGGATCCGCCAACCATCTCGATCGATCCGCAAATGCATGTTTCATTGCCTCAGTCATGGTATGCACGTAACGAGGTGACCTGCGTGGCGGTAATCCATGACGCTCTACATACATATCCAGAATACTGAGAATCTGTTGCATAGCGATGCCCCCACTACTGGGCGGCGGCATTGACAACATCGTATATTTTTGAAACACAACGCGGGAAACAAGCGGTTCGACAATGGACACTCGATAGTTCTTCAAATCCTCAAGTGTCATGGTGCCGCCAAATTTACTAATTGTCTCTACCAGTGAGATCCCGATTGGACCATCGTAAAAAGCATCTCGACCATCTTTTACAATCATCTTGAGTGTTTGAGCAAGTGATGGCTGTCGAATCTGAGTGCCACGACGTAGCTGACCATTGTTCGCTAAGTCTTGCCACAATTGACTGCTGATCAGCATGAGATCTGGATCTTTCGCTCGCTGTTTCGCAGTCTCCTGCACAGCAAGCGCAAGATGTTTATCCGCTGAGAAACCTTTTTCAGCTGCTGTGATGGCAGGCTGTAGTACCTCACTTAGTGGCAGCTGACCAAAAGCCTCATGCGCCAAGAGCAATCCTGCCACAGTACCCGGCACTCCAATAGCATGGGGCCCGTACCGACTTGGGTGCTCTATCTGGCTCTCCAAATCAGAGTAGTAGGCTGGGTGCAACGCACCCGGAGCACGCTCACGATAATTAAGACCAACAAAAGTCGTACCTGTATCTGTTTGAAGCAGTGCATCTTCAAAACCCGCTTGCAGCAATACCTTCCTTGCTCTATCGCGCCGATCGGCCGCAAAATCAGGTGCTGCAATTAACATGAAACCACCGCCACCTAAACCGCATGATTGAGGTCTGGTGACGGCCAGACAGAAACTCGCTGCAACTGCTGCATCCACCGCGTTTCCGCCTTGCTTGAGGATTGCCAAGCCAGCATCTGAAGCAATTGGCGAGTCTGTGGCAATGGCCATCGACTCATAACGACCTCCATGACTGGGAATCGACCCACAGGAGACTGCATGTACAAGACATACGATGATCAGTAGCCAATGCAACCACTGAAAAGAATCTTTCATCTTGCTTTGTATTCTCTGTCGCGTGCCTAGGTTCACGATACAACTCCTGGCTTAGCTAACCGATATGCCTCAATCACTGATAGCGCCTTAAGAATGTCTTCAAGGCGATGACTTCCAGCTTCACGCTCTATCACCATATTGACCACTTTTGGAAGATGAGAAACCGCCCCAAGGAACTGATTCCAATCGACCGCCCCGCTACCCACAGGAACCTCACTCCCCCATCTTCCTGGAACTTCGGTAGGCATCGCATCTTTGATATGGACCTGAAGGATATGTGGTGAAAGTATCCTGATCGCCTCAATAGGATCACCCATGTTGTAGAGAATCATGTTGGCAGGATCAAAGTTCACACCGACATTTGGGCTGGCGAGCTCTTCGAGCAGTTCAAGCAGAGTCACTGCTGATTCCTGACCAGTCTCTAAGCCAAGCTGAATGCCATGGGAATCAAAGATGCTTGCCAATTCAGAAAGTCGTCCCAAAATCACACTTCGTTCAGGATCAGCTCGATCTTCTGGAATAAATCCAGCATGGAGAGTGACCAGTTTCAGGCTCATCTGATGTGCAAGCTCAGCCGTTTTTTTGGCCATCAAAAGATTCGCGTCCCACGTTTCATCTGGACGCAGCCCTCCTGTCGCACGAATAGACTCTAAAGTGGAATAATCTTCACCGACGGTCGCCATCATGCCGCTCAATAGCTGAATTCCGGCATGCGACAGCACTTCCTTGGTCTTATCACCCCCCTGACCCCAATTGTTCTCATCTTCAAGCACAGGCCCTAAAGCCAGCTGAACGCCCTCCACACCTGTTTTTGAAAGCTGAGAGCCCAGGATCTGAGGATTATTAGGTGATAAAGACCAGCTGCATACTCCGATAAGACCCATCGACATAGTAATCTCCATGAACTATTGAGCACCAGACTCACCGATTGTCGCCCCAGAGTGAAGGTCATGCCCTTCTAACGCCTTGGCCCTGGACGCCAATCTCGTCTAGCATATCCGCGACAGATCCTACGCACTCCTAGAGATCCAACAACGTACAGGTTGGAAGACCCCCACTAGGTTCCTACAATCCCAGCCCCAAGAGCAGTCTCTTTTTCCATGGACCTTAAGCCCAAGGAGACATCAAGGAACTGTGATATTGCCTTCTTGCCGGTGACTTTTTCGATCTCTAACAAACAAGGTCTATCCGTTGAATAACCTCACAGAAAACGCCAACGAACCGGTCATCACTGAGGTCACAGGTTCTCATGCAGTCATGAAATCACCATCGCTGCTTCACAGGCTCGAAGCATGTGCGGCTAGCCTTAGTACGCGTCATAACTTTTGGCATCGTCTTTTCTCAATGATCTGGCTGCCATATGCATTTCGAAGTGGCGTCAGACTTTGGCGGCGAGATGCTGGAACTTTCACTGCAGTACTTCCGTTCAAGCGAGTCAATCGGAACTGGTACAACGCGATGGCTGGTGCTGCACTTCTGGGCAACTCGGAAGTAGCCGCTGGAATGTTCGTCTTTGCTGAATGCAAGAGCGACTTTACCGTGGTATGCCGTGAGATGTCTTATCGATTTCTAAGACCGTGCCTCGGCCCGGCGATTTATGAAGTAGCAGATACCGAACGGGTTCGAAAAGAGATTCATGAGAGCATGAGCAAAAACACCGAGTTCAATCTTGAGATGACGCTCGATGTAAGACAGATTCTACGAAAGACAAAAGAGAAAGCACCACGAGTCGGACGTTGCTCAATTGTCTTCCATTGCACGCCGCGTGAGCAAGCAAAAGAAAAAGCTCAAGCAAGACGTCGTAAGGCTAATTCACGCTAGTCTGGTCCGATGATTACTCCTTAGGCGGCCATGAGGCCTGTAGTGCGATGCCTGCTTGGATTGCAAACTGTGGCTGGGGCATTTTCTGCACCGTCAGCTGGACCTGGTGCATTGGAATGTGGCTACCAATCCTCTTGATTCACCGGTTCGGGTGGGCTGGTTTCTGGTTGATTGCAATTCCTAATGTGCTTGGCTGCGCTGGCATGGGCTATGTCCTTCGTTCAAAGGAGGCTTCTCGCAAAGCAGTGACTCAAGCCGGCTTGAGTGTGACCTGGTTTTCGACTGTCACGATCGCCTACCATCTTTTCTTTCTAAGCATGATCGCCACTTTCATGACCTGGGCCTTTGCTCCAGATCCTGGACTGGTTTGGCTAAGCCTGTGGATTCCAATTGCAGTTTTTTCCATAGCTTGGTTTGTGAGTTATCTGCCAACCATTTTGTGGTTGGTTGTTGCCAGCATCATCTTTGCAGCGACGATTGTGACTTTCTTCATCATTGGCCCCAATAATCTTGATCATGTCAGCGATCTTGCTGAGCAGGCACCGAGCGGTGCAATTGGCGCCGCCCCGATGTTTGCATTGGGATTTCTCCTTTGCCCGCATCTCGATGCAACACTGCACCGTGCCAGACAGGCAGTGAATGGACCGCATGCCTTTGGCATCTTTGGCCTTGGGTTTGCCTTCACGATGGTCTTTGTCGCCAGCTATGCGATGTATGCTCCATATGCTCTACCATCACTGATAATCGCCTTCTTCGTATACCAGTCAATTTTTACAATCGCCGCACACCTTCGCGAGCTTCGACTGGGAGAACAATTCACATCCCGTGGAGAAGTGAATCGCGGCGGCAAGCGTTTTTATATGCTCAGCCCATTGGTGGTGCCATTAATATTTTGGCTCGCGTTAATGATTGGTGGCACAGCGTTGGATGAACTATCGCTGGAGCGGGGGTATTTTCGATTTCTTGTGATGTATGGGCTCGTCTTCCCTGCAATCATGTTGATTTGGCTGCCGAATCGAACCAAGACTTCGCTGGTGTGGCTTGTCGTCGTTCTCTGCATCAGCTTGCCAATTGCAGAGTTCGGCATGTTTCGGCCCGCCTACTGGTTGCTTGTGATCCCTGTTTTCTTGATTGTTGGCAGCGCGGTCATCCTCAGGCGCAGCAACACACCAAGAGTCAATCACATTAATTAATCATTCATGCTTTGATGCTTTTGAGCTGCAACTGCCAAGTGTCCAAATGCCATGCGGTAGAGAATTGCGGCCGCGAGCGCGCCAATGATTGGCCCAACCCAGTAAACCCATTGAATGTGCCAGTAATCCATAGCAATAGCTGGCCCCAGACTTCGCGCAGGATTCATCGACGCGCCAGTCAGTTTTCCAAAGCACAGTACATCAACAGCCACGACCATACCGACTGGCAATCCCATGAGTATTGGACTGTCCAAACCACTCCGCTGATCAACCATCACGCCCATAATCACAAACATCAAAAAGAATGTCGCAATGGCCTCAAGAATCAGCACCCGCACTGTGCTACCAGCAACATCCATTTGAGCAAGATCGCTAAAGAGCCCCACTGTGAGTCCAATATGCGCAACCGAACCCTCGTCAGCCCGAGTGATGGGTAACTGAACACCTACGATTAGCCATTGAAGTAACAACGCTGCCACCGTCGCGCCTGAACACTGCGCAATGATAAATGCAAAGCACCGCCTCCATGATTGCTTACCGAGTAGCGTGACTGCAATTGAGACAGCTGGGTTGAACTGTGCACCCGAAATATGAAACACCGCTGCAATGGTCGCTGTAATTGTCAATCCGCTGGCCAAAGCAATAGCCACAGCATCTTCACCGCCGACCACAATGACGGCCCCGCCCGTGACGAACATCAACATGAAGACTGAAATAAACTCCGCTAACAACCCTCTTGGCAGATTCATTCCTGCCAGAATTGCCCCATAGCGATCATCCATTACGGGCTCCACAGCACTTCTTGTACTTCTGGCCAGATCCACATGGACACGGCTCGTTGCGCCCCACCGTAACGGCAGCTCGTACTGGCTGCTGCTTCTTCTTCGCTGCGCCGCCAGCCTGATTTGCTGCCTCTAAGTCGCGTTGCTGCTGTTTTGTACCACGTGCCGCTGCAGTGGCTGCGACTGCAGCAGCTGTTGCAGAAGACGCTGGTGCTGGTGGCGCTGCCTGCTGCCCTCGACCAGTTTGCATCGCCTCTGGAGCAGGGTCCTGCTGCGAAGGCGACGCTTGCTGCTGACGACCTTGGGGGGGCGCCAATTGAGGTTGCAGCTTCGCTTTGAAAATAAGACCAGTCAGTTTGTCTCTGACTGACTCATGCATTTCATCAAACAGTCGTGACCCCTCGCGTTTGAATTCAATACGAGGATCACGTTGACTAAACGAACGAAATCCAATTGACTCTCGCAATTGGTCCATCTGATACAAATGTTCCTTCCAACTTTGATCAAGTATCTGCAAAAGTATCCAACGCTCAAACTGCGATAGTTCTGCACGCATGACAGTCAACATCTTCGCACGAGTCGCTTCCATTATGTCTTGCTCTGCATCAACTCGCTCATCATCGGTCAATGATGCAAACATCTCTTTCTGGAACCACTTATCCAATGCATCAACGTCATTGCCAACTGTTTTCAAAGTTCTTTGTGCTCGTGAATCAACTTTTCCATTCTGCCACCCCTGGGCTTGCTCGACTAAAAGTTCACGAAGTTCTGCTGGCCGATCGGAGGGCAGATTTGAGGGATCCCAATCAAGTTCATAACGAGCATTAACCCAACGACAGAGCTGCTCAATCGCACCTGGCTGCTCATTCTGCAACGCAGAGGTTGTCATATCCAGTGCAAAGTCAATGGGGTATGTCAGCTCTCGGTTCTGATAGGCCTCTCGAGCCTTATCCGAAAGTTGGTCAATCGCTTTGTCTCGATCTTCCATCAACGCATATTCTTCTACATCAATTTGAATGCCCATCTTGCTATCGAGCCACTTACCTAACTCTGTAGAACCATAAGATTTGCTGCTGTACTGATCGACCGGCGAGAGATCCGCCGCATCGATTAAGGTTTCTGCAGCGCTATGAATCGCCGTCACGATCTCTTCTTTACTCATCTGCTTAATCTGTGAGATTTTTAGATTCGATTTGAATGTCGAGTTTGCCCAATCGCAAAGCCCTTTGTAGTCACACTGCTCACTGGACTCGTGTGCCAGAGTGCCTTTACCGAGATCGATCTCTTCAGAAAGGTACTCACCGATCGTGACCCGAATAATGTTTCCGGAATCCTCCTTCGCATCCGTCTTTATCCGCTTATGCAAATCAACCAGGTCCGTTTCACGAAGACGCTCCGCCCCAATTTGCACACCAAGATTCTCTCGCACCCATTCAGCGATGCACTTTGGGCCGTAGAGCTTGTCTAAAAATCGGTAGGCTGCGTCTGCCATCGATTCATCAATATTTTCAAAGATCAGACCTTTGATGTCATGACCCACAAGAATGCGCTGACGCAGACCATAGAAACTGTGACGCTGCAGATCCATCACTTCGTCGTACTCGAGTATATTTTTTCGAATAAGGAAGTTGCGTTCTTCAACTTTTCGTTGTGCCCGGCCTACGGCCTTATCAAGCATGGCGTGCTCAATAGCATCGCCTTCCTTCATGCCCAACCGGCTCAAAATCTTGAGTGTTGTCGGCCCTGCAAACATTTTCATCAAATCATCTTCAAGACTCAGATAGAAACGTGTCGAACCTTTGTCACCTTGTCTTCCAGATCGGCCTCTGAGCTGATTGTCGATACGGCGCGACTCATGGCGCTCTGTACCAATCACATGAAGTCCACCCAGATCTTCAATACTGTTGAAGAACCGAAGATTTTGCATCAAACAGTTACCCGACTCGTCGAGGGAATTCACCAATTCACTTTCTGACTTACCTGAGCTCTTGCCTCGCGCCATCCAGCAATACTCGTCATACCAGTGACGCAACAGAGCCAGGCGAATATCTCTATCCTCCATCGCATCAACCTGGGCCTTCTTCATTCCCAGTTCCTTCGGCGCCATATGCCGATACACCTGCGAGATAACTTCTTCCTCAGGCTGCTCTGCAGTCACCCCCTTGGGACAAATTCCTCGCCGCTTCCAATGTTCAATAATTGCTTCATTCGTAAGTGAAGTCAATTTGATATCCGTACCACGGCCTGCCATGTTGGTTGCAATCATCACAGCACCCAACTGACCAGCGTTTGTAATGATCTCTGATTCGCGATCATGCTGCTCAGCATTAAGCACTTCATGAGGAATGTTAAAACGACGTGACAGTGACTCACTAAGCTCCTTCGACCGCTCTACGCTGGTGGTGCCAACCAACACCGGCCTTCCAGCATCATGAAAGCTTTTAACCTCATCAACAATTGCGTTGAGCTTATCTTTCGCGGTCATAAAGATGAGATCATTGCGATCCTCACGAATCACAGGAACATTGGTCGGAATGACAACCACATCTAGCTTGTAGATCTCATAGAACTCCGTGGCTTCTGTATCAGCTGTTCCTGTCATACCAGCCAGCTTGTCATAAAGCTTGTAGAAGTTTTGAATAGTAATAGTCGCCATGGTCTGCGTTTCTTGTTTAATCGGAACGCTTTCCTTGGATTCAATTGCCTGATGCAGTCCATCAGACCACTGTCGGCCAACCATTTTTCGGCCCGTATTCTGATCAACGATTACGATCGATGCCGTACCATCCTGATCCGCCGCAACGATATAGTCTCGATCCCGTTGATAAACCGTGTGAGCTCGAATGGCCTGCTCAAGGAGGTGCGGCACATCAACATTTTCACCAACATAAAATGAACCAATATTGGCTTCTCTTTGCGACTCTGAAATACCATCATGCGTCAGGTGAGCGCGTTTTTTATCAAGCTCTACTTCGTAGTATTGGGTAAATTTATCTCGGTCTTCTTCCAGTTTTAACAACTCTTTGCGAGCTTGATTGAGCGACTCTCGCATTGCCGGAAGGCCCTCTTTATCTCGGGCCGTTCGTATATCTCCCTCAAGGCCTGAAACCTTAACCATACATTCCTGTACCTTCAGATCGAGTGCCTCCCACGGCTTCTGCTTTTCAAGCAGAAAACGAGCCAGACGATCTGCAAGGTCGTAACGCGGCTGATGATCATGCGCTGGCCCTGAGATAATCAATGGCGTTCGAGCTTCATCAATCAGCGTCGAATCGACTTCGTCAACAATTGCCATATTACGTTTCTTTTGATACTGCTCTTCAACACTTAATTTCATATTGTCGCGCAGATAATCAAAACCAAACTCACTGGTCGTTCCATACAACACGTCGCAGTCATAAGCTGACTTCTTCATCTCGTGTGGCTGCATATGCATTGGATGAATCGCACCAACTGTTAAACCAAGGCTATAAAAGAACGGGAATGTCCAGTCGCGGTCACGCTGAACTAAATAGTCATTCACAGTGACCACATGAACCTGATGATCTTGTATGGCGTTGAGATAACAAGCAAGTGGTGCCACAATTGTCTTGCCTTCACCAGTTTTCATTTCAGCGATGCGACCTTCATAGAGCACAATGGCCCCAATGATCTGTACATCAAACGGACGAGCCCTAAAGGGTGGCTTCGATTCTGGATAAAGTTCACGCACCGCGTCGTACACCACATTGGGTATATCTACCCAAAGCCATGGATCCACAGCACTCGAATTTCCCAGCAGTCGCCCTTCTGGGGCCTTCGGCTGAGACGCTGCAATTTCGGCAACCACGCCGTCAAATGCTGCCCTTGCATCTGAGGCAAGAGCTGACGGATCAAATCCGTGGATCGGATTAAAGATGTTGCGAATACCCACATTTCGATCCATGGCCTCACGGGCAACCGCGAAGACCTCCGGAATCATGCTTTGTGGACTCGCACCATCACTGATCTGCTTCCGAAATTCGTCTGTCTTCGCAAGCAACTGCGCATCTGTCATGACGCGCACAGAAGGTTCCTGGGCGGAGACCTCATCTACGATTCGTAGGTAATGTTTAACCATGCGCTCATTGCGCGTACCAAAGACCTTTTTGAAGGCCTTACCAACAACGGGAATACCCATCACAGGACCTCATTAAATAACTCTATTTTGTTAATAAAAAGTCTCTCCGAAACAACCTGACCCTCATCGCCAAAAAGGCGTATTGAAAGCCACAAGTCGTTCGAAAGACGCGATTCAGCCAATCTGCAGCAGTGGCGGTGGTATATTCAGCAAAGCAACACGTAAAGGCTGACGCTTGGTCAACTTGTCGCCTGAAAGAGGCATGGCAATAAGCTGCTGCCCTAGAAACTCGCAAAGCTCAGACGTACTGAGAGCCTTCTCGCCAAAGTTCTGTCGTTCCCGACAACCATCATGAAGATCCCAAACCGCTTGAGTCGCTAGTAAGCCTGCAACAATACAGAGCGTTTCCGCTTCTTGAGCTCGCCAACCTAGGTGCCGATGAGCACTTGTCAGGTTTGACTGACTCGGCTCGCTCGCCATAACGACCACCAAAATCGTAGCTACAAGAGCAATTGACCTCGATGATGATCGGAAACCAGGTTGTGAAGACAAGTGGGCCATTGAATCTCCGCTAGGTAGATCATTATCTACTGTAAAAAGACCCCAGACAAGCCCTGGACTCCAGGTAAGATCATTCAATAATGCCTCGCAGCCTAAGATAGGTACCCCCAGACCACCGATTCCCTACTTCAAGGACCTTTTCGCGATCAAAGACCCTATGTCACCAGATTCGGTAAATCCAAGCCAGTCAGCTAACCAAGTCATCCTCAAGGTGGACGGCATGACCTGCGCCAGCTGCGCACAGTCTATTCAGAGAACCCTTGAAGGTCAGGAGGGCGTTGAAACTGCAGTCGTCAGCTTACCTCTCAATAGAGCGACGATCTCGGGCCAGGATGTAGACGCCGCAGCGATGGCCAAGGTGATCAAGAAGAGTGGCTTCAACGCAGAACCCTTTTCAGAGGATCAGACCATTGGTGAACTGCTCACCGACATCGAACAACAACAGCTGCGCAACACAAACCAGTGGAAGTGGCGGGCTGTCCTTGGTCTCAGCGTTTGGATCCCACTCGAAATTCTACATTGGACCTTCCGTGGACACGATTCCATGGCACTACAGTGGGTCATGTTTGCTGGAGCCACCGCAGTCATTCTCTTCGTGGGATGGGGGTTCCTCCGATCGGCATTTCTTGCCGCACTGCAGCGCACCACAAACATGGACACCCTCATTACGATCGGTGCTGGAACCGCCTATGTATATTCACTGGTGCTCTTTATCCAGCAGCTACTCGGTATCCATGATGGGATGGGGTATTTTGCAGAAGCATCGGGACTACTTGGTCTCATTAGCTTGGGACATTGGCTTGAAGCAAGATCATCCGCCAAGGCCGGGTCCGCGGTACGTGACCTGCTTGAACTGCAACCAGATCACGCGGCCCTTCTCGAAGATGATGGAACCACGCGGGATGTCAAGAGTGCGGATTTAGTCCCAGGCGATCGCGTCATCATTCGTCCGGGCGATGCCGTTCCCGTTGATGGCATCGTGCTTGAAGGCCATTCGGAAGTTGATGAAGCCATTGTGACAGGTGAGTCTCGACTCATTGAGAAGAAGCCGGGCGATTCGGTGGTCGCTGCAGCGATCAATACCACTGGCCGGCTCGTTATCAAAGCCAGCGTCGATGGTCGACACACCACTGTTTCTCGCATTGCAGAATTGGTCAGCGAAGCCCAGGCTAGCAAGGCAGATATTCAGCGCGTCGCCGACCGCCTTGCTCGCGTTTTTGTCCCCGCTGTCTTGATCATTGCGGCCGTCACCATCGCCACTTGGGGGTCTTTCGGCAATTGGTCGACCGGCGTGATTGCAGCGGTCACCGTCTTGATTATTTCATGCCCCTGCGCCCTTGGTCTTGCCACACCAATGGCGGTCATGGTTGGCGCGGGTTCGGCAAGTAAACGGGGTATTTTGATCAAGTCAGCAGGCGCGCTTGAAGTTGCTGGACGATCGAAACGAATCATCTTTGATAAAACTGGAACGCTGACCAAGGGCCAAGCAGAACTTACCTCGATCGCACCAACTGATTCGCAGATGTCACCTGACGAGCTGCTTGGAATCGCCGCCCAAGCTGAAAGCGCCAGCGAGCACCCGATTGGACAGGCGATTGTGGCCGCTGCGGAAAAACGCGGAATCACCGTCTCACAGCCCGATGAATTTAAGTCCACTTCAGGCCACGGTGTTTGGGCGCGTGTCGGAGATCAGGAAATTATTGTTCGCCGTGATCCTGAGGCCACTTGTCAGGTACTCGTCAACAATGAGATCAAAGGCACCATCACGCTTGATGATCAGCCTCGTGAGGATGCTGCAGAGGCCATTCGTGCGTTGGAAGCGCTGGGCATCTCAGTACACATGCTGACAGGTGATCGTCAAAGTGCAGCAGAACGAATTGCGGCAGAGATTGGTATTAAGAAAGAGAATATCACTGCAGATGTAACTCCAGAGGAAAAGCATGCATTTGTAAAAGCCAATGCTGATGGTGCAGTCATGGTCGGTGATGGCATCAATGATGCAGCTGCGCTGGCCACTGCTGATTTGGGGATTGCGATGGCCTCTGGCACCAATATCGCAATTGAATCCGCGAATGTGGTGATACCCAACAATCGCGTCTTAGCGGTTCCAGAGACAATCGTGATTGCACGCAAATCACTACGTACCATTCATCAGAATCTCTTCTTTGCTTTTGTCTACAACACTTGCGCGATTCCTATTGCCGCACTCGGGCTGATGGCTGAATACGGCCCAATGATTGCGGCGCTTGCCATGGGGCTCAGTGATGTCTGTGTCATTGGCAATGCTCTGAGGCTCCAGTCGCGACTCCGACGCGGACGGCCACTGCTGCCCAAAATTCCAGCAAGATCCAAGTGAGATCACAAAATACCGCCGCTGAGATGACATTTTCATGTCCCTAAATCACGACTCAACCGACAATCAAGGAGAGAGTCCCGAGATTTGCTGGCTTAGACAGGCCTTGGGAACGTAGGATTGAGGGGTGTGCCTATTGTGAGCCGGGCTCACACCACAGGATGGAATGTCCCGGTCTTGACGGGCAAAGGACCAATGATGACGAACACCTCGCTACTTCCCATCAACCCATCCCAGTTTGATTACTGGAAAGCGCACCACCTACTGACGCGGGCCGGTTTCGGCGGCACACCCGCTCAAGTGCAACAGTTAGCGAGCCTCGGCTTAAACCAAGCTGTGGACCTCCTTCTTGATTACCAAGAATTACCCGCGCCGCCTTTAAAAATGAGCCAATTCGATTCAGGCATCATTCGACCCTACAGCCAGCAGGAACGTGCCGTGGTCACAAAAGCTCGTCGCAATAGTGACGAAGCAGCATTGTCTCGAATTCGACAACAGCGAAACGAGCAGCGTGCGCAAGATCGTGGCCAGATGCGACGTATTCAGGCTTGGTGGCTGAAACGCATCATCGAAACGAATCGACCAACAGAAGAGAAGATGACACTCTTTTGGCACGGGCATTTTGCATCTAGCTTCCGTGCCGTCGAAGACAGTTATCACATGCTGATGCAGAACAATCTGTTCCGCCAGCATGCGGTCGGAAACTTTAAAGAACTGGCGCACGCAATCATTCGAGATCCTGCAATGATTGCTTATCTAAACAATAACCAGAACAGACGGCAGGCTCCCAACGAAAACCTTGCCCGCGAACTGATGGAACTCTTCACCTTAGGTGAAGGGAATGCTTACTCTGAAAAAGATATAAAAGAAGGCGCTCGATGCCTGACCGGCTATACCTTTGATGATGACGAATTTGTCTTCAAAGATCGAAATCATGACGATGAATTTAAAACAGTTTTAGGTTCGCGGGGCCGATTTGATGGACATGACTTCATCGAGCTGATTTTCCGTCGACCAGAAGTTTCTCAATACATCTGCTTCAAACTCTATAAATTCTTTGTTCAAGATGTGCCACAGGTCCCTACTCGGGATATCCAAACGCTTATCCAGCGAATGGCAAAAGAACTGCGTAGTAATAATTATGAAATTAAGCCGGTCTTAAGAACACTCTTCCGATCACAACACTTCTACGACCAATCCAACCTCGCTGCTCAGATCAAGTCTCCAATACAGCTGACAGTCCAAGCGGTTCGATCACTCTTAAGAACTGTTCCAGCAGGTGTTCTTCCAGATCTCGCCACGGCCTGCGAAATGATGGGCCAAGGATTGTTCTATCCACCCACCGTGCAAGGATGGACCGGGGGACGCAACTGGATTAACACCTCCACGATGTTTGTTCGCCAGAACACATTGATCTATATGCTGACTGGAAGACGTCCTGACATGTACTCATGGGAAACCAGTGGACTTGGAAAATACGATGCCACTCATCTCATTGATCATCTTCGAAAATCAAATGGAACACTTGAACCCAGAGAAGCCATTCGCTACCTCCTACGCTTTACGCTTGGTAGTGAGCCTCAAACGGAACGCATAGAAACACTACAGAAGTTCGTTGCTTCACGTGGCAACCGACTTAGCAACGATATGATCATTGGCCTTCTTGCGCTTATTGCTGCCATGCCGGAGTACCAACTCTGCTAGGCACCTTTTACTACTGAAACGAAGCGCGGACTCTGCGTGACGCTCAGGAGCTCAGAACATGAACGAAATCCCACAAGACGCATACAGTCGCCGACTCTTTCTCCAGCAAGGTGTCACGCTGGCCTCGATGATGGCCACGGTGCCCTTCTTTGTTGAGAGATCAGCCCATGCAATGATGCGACCAATTGGCTCCATGACGAGTAGCCAAGCAGGCGTCCCTGAAGATCGGGTACTTGTTGTTGTACAACTCGGCGGTGGGAACGATGGGCTCAATACCGTTGTTCCCTATGGCAACGATGAGTATTACCGCCGTCGCCCCTCATTAGGCATAAAAGCACCTGGCCAAGAAGGTGGCGCCCTGCGTATTGATGGCGCGGATGGAATTGGTCTCCACCCAAATATGACTGGGCTCAAAGAGCTGATGGATGACGGCGTCGCCTCCATCGTCCAGGGAGTTGGCTATCCAAATCCCAATCGCTCCCACTTCGCGTCGATGGATATCTGGCATACCGCTGATACATCGGGCAAAGGGTTTGGCTGGATCGGCAAGTACTTCGACAACACATGCAAAGGAACACCTGAACCTCAAGCCGGCGTCGCCATAGGCAATCAAGTCCCTCTTGCAATGAACGGATCTGTCCAGTCACCAATCAGTTTTGAGTCAGCCGATGCCTTCCGGTGGGCTGGCCAAGATCTACACAGCTCACTCCGTGAACCTTATGACAATATTACCCGCGAGGGCAGCACACCTGGTGCAACGGGTGGCAGCCAAATGGACTTCCTGATGCGAACGAGCCTCGATGCCCAGTTAGCGTCAGATCGAATTCGAGCAGCAGTTGCAAAACAAACGCTTGTGCAATACCCAGGCAATCGCCTCGCTCAGCAACTGAAGATTGTTTCAGCAATGATCCGCGATGAAATGCCCACCCGCGTCTATTATGTATCACTTGGCGGGTTTGACACACATGCCAACCAGAGTTTCCAGCATGCCAACCTGATGAGTCAATTGAGTCAGTCGTTGAATGCCTTCTACAAGGACATGAAAGCACAAGGCAACTCCAAGCGGGTTCTCACTATGGTATTTAGTGAATTTGGACGGCGCGTTTCGCAGAATGCCTCTGGTGGCACTGACCATGGCACTGCCGCGCCCATGTATTTTGTTGGCGATATGCTACGCCCTGGCCTTCTTGGTCAGCATCCTTCACTGCGTGATCTTGATAATGGCGACCTTAAATTCCAAGTCGACTTCCGCTCCGTCTATACTTCTGTATTACAGGATTGGATGAAATCTCCAGCCAATTCAATTTTAGGACAGCAGTACCAGAAGGCGAATCTGATTCAGATCTAAGGAACCATGCGAAGCAGACATTTTTATTTCATAACGCTCCTGCTCATCACCGCTCTCACTGCCGGCAGCTGTACAGATGATGCTGAAACGACCCGCTCAAAGTCGACCCCTACACCAGTCAACTACACGATCGATGTCACCGGCATGCACTGCGATGCTTGTGCACAAGCGATTGACGCCTATCTCAGGGAGATGCCCGGCGTGATTGAATGCCAGGTCTCCTACGAGGAAGGCGTTGCGAAGATTGAGGCTGATGACCAAGCCTCCGCCGAGTCTCTCACCCAAGCAATCGAAATGCTCGGTTTTCAGGCAGAAGTTGAAGATGAGAGCTAATCCAGCCAGCTGCTGTAGCGATGCTTGAAGTATTAAAAATTGGCGATTTGAGTTCTATGAATCGGCCTTCACGTATTCACATCAATACAAAGGCGACTTTTGGCTCCAGGGTGGTAGACTTCAAGAGTAAAAAGGCAATTGCAAACGAACCAGAATTCTGGGTGCTGAGCACCGAGAATCCCTGTTGGAGATGACTGAGGCAAGTTGAGAACGACGAACCAACAAAAGACCCGCGATCAGGCGAGTGCCCTCCCCTATAGCGCAGCTGGCCTCCGCTGGCTGGCGGCATCAGCACTCTGTACCACCTTACTCATGACCGCCAGCTCATCGGGTCAGATTCGAACCAGTGGAGATCCAGGCAGAGTACCCAGCCGCCCCGTCGCCGCATCGCTCCAACCGAAGAAACCAATCACACCAGCTGAGGGCGCTGGCTGCGGCACCGAAGCGCTCAGAGAACACCTGGAACGAATGGGGATCGAGCAACCCCGTGGTATTTCAGGAAACGGCAATAGCTGCGTCGTATACCCCTGTGATAATCCAGCAAAACGTGATCGCTATATTCCGACGGGCAACCTCGCTGATTGGAAGACATTTCGCCTTAAGATCAACATTTTTCGTGAAGACGACGGCAGTAACCCTGCTGAATCTTTGACGGCCGTTGACCAGCAAATGAGCGCTCTGAATCTTTCTTTTGCGCCGCATCAAATCAGATTTGTTTCCGAAGTTGAGTTCATTGATGACTCAACCTATCGCGTGCTGAACTCTTTTTCAGAGAGCAGAGCGATGAAGCAGGCCTACGCTGATAATCCCGCAAGCCAGCTCAATGTCTATGTCACTAGTTTTTCAGGGCAACTCAACGGACTCTGTGGATACGCACTCTTCCCAACTTCTGGACAAGCACTCAGTGCCGGTGGCGGATCCGTTCTAAGAGACTCCTGTTTCGGAGCAAACAACACCACGTTGATGCATGAAATTGGTCATAACCTGGGTTTGTATCACACCTTTCACGGTGTCAGCGAAGTGAGCCAGTGCTCCGCTTGCTGGGAGCGAGCAGATGGCGTCAACAGCGATACGACTGGTGACTTCTGTAGTGATACATCAGCGACCCCTAAGAACTATGCATGTGCTGATCCCGGTGGCACAGATCCTTGTAGTGGCGTTCCATGGGGCACCACAGAGCCCGAAAACTTCATGAGCTATGCCAATTGCGACAGCGAATTTTCGGACCAGCAGGCTGGGCGCATGCACTGCTTCTCGGAAGGATATTTATCAGGCTGGTATGACGTGACCTATGGATGCGAGACAACACTTCGTGGAAGCATTACCGGAGAGTTACCACAGTCCAATCCACAAACAAGTAATGAGTTTGGCTCTTCCGTAGCAGTGAGTAGCGATGTCATGGTGGTTGGCATTCGTAACTATGCCGGACTCGATACCGCTGGCAGTTACAACGGCACAGGCGCCGTCCAGTTCTACCGCTTCAACGGCAGTAGCTGGGTTGCGGAAGGCGGCCCTGTCCCCCATCCAGATCATCCAGAAGTTGCTGACCCAGACAACCCCAGTACATTCGAACCAAATGGGGCTCGTTTTGGGGAGGCCGTCGCCATTCAATCTGATCCAATCAATGGCGACTACGCCGTGATCGGAGCCCGCCTCCAAGATGTTGGCTCCAAAAACGATGCTGCCGGCCTGGCATTTGTTTATCGGTATGACAGCCTTGAGGGTGACTGGAAACTTGAACAAAGGCTGCAGCTCAATACCAACGCAAGCAACCCATCTCATTTTCAACAGTACTTTGGCGACAGCGTTGCCATTGATCCGTTTGGTGGAGCTATCCTAATCGGAGCACCTGGCGACTACGGAGACTTAATAAGTGCAGGCGAGTTGGTACCCAATAGTGGATCTGTTTATCTCTTCGAATACGATTCTGACTTCGATCCCGACTCTGAAGAATGCAACACACCTTGGTGCCAGCGGAGTTGGTTACGAACCGCGACCGTCGGAGGTGACGACGGTGGCAGCACTCAACAGGTTCTCACCTCAGCACTGCGCGTGCCACAGGCAACAGAACTGCCACCTGGTCCAATGCCTGGAGCAGCATTTGGGTACACCATTGCAGTAAACAGCGAATACCTGGTCATTGGCGCTTATCAAGATGATGTACTCTTGCGGAGCCGCTTCCCTGCCAACCAAGGCAGTGTCTATGTCTTCAAGCGTGCCCTTGATCCACTGGATACCGAGTCCCCATGGGAATTTGAAGCCCTTCTTGAAGCTGATGACGCTTCTGAAGACGATGAATTTGGTCATGATGTTGATATTGATGGTGGGCTGATTGTGGTAGGTGCCCATCGCCGAGAAGCAAAGGTTGGTGGCCTTCGTGGCGGCGTCTACACATTCCTGACCGATGACTTAAGCGGTGGCCATACAACGCCACTTGAGCCAGATATTCCAGATGTTCCAGGGGTTGTCGACCAAGCCTTCTTTGGCCATGCGGTGGCCCTGGCGAACAATCGACTGATTGTGGGCGCGCCACTTGAGGCATCGACGACCGACACCGACGGTGATGGCATCCCAGAGAGCACCATCCAGGGGGCTGGCGCAATCTACTTGTATACGAGCGATGGCGATGGCGGATGGACTCTTGATGAGAAACAAATCATGGGACCGCCTGAAGCACTTGCTTGGTTCGGTTTTGATGTGGCCGCTGATGAAGGCACCCTTGCCAGCGGCGCACTCCGCGGGGACTACCAAGGAACAACAAGTGATTCTGGCTCAGTCTTCGCCGCTGGCGGCACGGGCGGGCAGGACTGTAACTGCAATGGCATCTGGGACTGCGAAGACATCTTGAGCGGCCTCAGCACCGACTGCAACCTCAACGGCGTACCTGATGAGTGTGAGTGGGACCCAACAATAAAAGGTTGCCCCGCATTACTCCCCGCAGACTGCACTGTTGAACTAACTCGCTTTACACGCACCTCTCCCGCGCTTGGGCCAATTGGCTGCACCATCAATTCCAGTGGGCAGCAAGAACTCTACGAAACGCCGTGGTCACTCGAGTATCCGCCGCCTGCTGCAGATGACTTAGCCGGCCTACTCACCGTAGATATCAACATTTCTGCATCGGCTGATCTTGACACAAGTGGACGCGTACTTCATGTCTTTCTCAATCAGACATGCCTGACTGATGGCACGTACACCGATCCAACAACACTGCAACCAATTGGACCACTGTTTAGTGATGTCACGGTCGCATGTGCCAGTTCAGATTTACCGACTGAGACGATCAACCTATCGGCTGCTGACTTCAATTCAATCTTGCTGAGTGCCAATGGGCCGATCAGCCTTCTTGTCGGTGCTCGAAATCCAGTCAACCCATCGCTGGGCAACCCCGCTGTTGACCCCTTTGCATGCGATCCTGAACAAAGCTACGTACAAGCCAGCATCTCCTATGTCCCTGACTTAGATTGTGACGGCGACTGTCAATTCGATCCTTGCCAGATTGCGGATTCGACCGTCGACGGCGTGCCGCAAATTGATTTGAATCTCAACAATATTCTGGACACATGCGAAGCCGTCGATCCCGGCGATCTTGAGCGTGCTTGTTGTCTTGGGGATTCATGTCGTGTCATCTCAATACCAGAATGCACCGCACAGGGGGGCACACCCTTCCCTGGCCTTGCGGATTGCAGCATTTCCATATGTGATGACGGCCCGGCCAATGTTGCCTGCTGCGTGGATGGCATTTGCGAAGTCATTGATGTCAACGAGTGCCTCAGTAGATGTGGCACCCCCCAACCCAAAGGAACAACTTGTAATGATGTTGTTGCCTGCGCTCCAGCTTGCCCCGCTGATTTTGACTGTGACGGCATAGTCGGACTCAGTGACTTATCAGTTTTCTTTGTGGAGTATGGCCAGTGCGCACCACCCACCATCTGCATTTCTGATATTAGTGGGCCTTTTGATACACCAGACGGGATCGTTGATAACTTTGACTTCACTGCAATCCTGATCGCATTCGGCGACTGTCCTTAAGAACAAATCACGACACTCAATCGCTTGTTATCGATTCTGAAACGTGATTGATGACAAGATGCTGGTTATGATCTGTGACAAGCTCATGCTGCACAAATCCATCAGGCCAGACCACCGTCAATTCAATGCTTTGCACCTCTCCAGGAAATGCAAAGTAACCCTCAGCAGGAAGTGCACTTTGAAAGCTACCGCCACTGGCCAGCCAACGTTGTTGCACTTTTTCATTTGCCTTTGCTGATACCAGTGCCCCGACACCAGTTGAATTACCAATGCCAGATCGCCGATCGCGCAGTGACACCGTGAGCCAGTGCACATCTTGGCCTAACGTATTGTTCTCATACACGCGTACCGGCCCACTCCGATCAGCAGTAATGAGATCAACATCACCATCACGATCAAGATCACCCCATGCAGCTGCTCGTCCATGGCGTGGTTCTGCAAGCCAATCGCCCCATCGATTGACCGCTTCACCCTGGACCAACTCAAAACGAGCACCATTTCTGACATACAGTTCCGGAAGCTGCGCGTAGGTTGAATCCATTTGCTCAAGCGAGGCCTGAGGATAGACATGGCCATTGAGAATGAAGAGCTCCTCCACACCATTTTGGTCAAAATCGACGAAGCCTGCGGCCCACCCCAGCGAACGCCGGCTCACCAAGCCGAGGCCAGAGGGGCCACTACGATCGTCATAAAAACCAGAGCCGGCACTCATATGCAGGGTATTGGTATCGCTTGAAAAGTTTGTTGTTACAAAATCTGCAAGACCATCATCATTTAGATCTGCGACTGCCATACCCATTGTTGCTTGGGCCCCACCATCCATGTTTGCAGCTAAACCTGTTTGAGATCCCATATCAATGAAGGCACCTGTGCCATCATTCTCGAGATAGAAGTTTGGCATGGAGTCATTGCCAACCAAGATGTCTTGATCGCCATCAGCATCAACATCTAACATCATGACATTGAGTCCAAAGGAAGCGTCTACCGCGTTGACGCCAGCTGAATCTTTAGCAGGCTGAAAAACACCATTGCCATCATTCAGATAGAGCACGTCATGCTGTGGCTTCAAACCGTGTGGTCCAGCCATGACCTCAATGTCTTTGTAAGTCGCCTTGCCTGGCGGATTATCAACATCAAACTCAAGGTAGTTCACTACGTAGAGATCAAGATCACCATCGGAATCGACATCACCCATTGCTGCTGATGTACCCCATCGCTCATCACCAACACCAGCAACTGCTGTTACATCTTCAAAGTATCCTTCCCCGTTACCTGTATTGCGCATGAGAACATTTGGACCATAACGTGTGATGTAAAGATCCTGAAATCCATCACCATCAATATCACCAACTGCCACACCCATACTCCAACCATTTATTCCCAGGCCCGACTGCTCAGTTGCGTCGATGAATTCAATTGGCTGGCCAGGCCGAGTGATATTCTCGAAATAGCGACTCCCGAGACCACCGGCTGGATCAAGTAAAGAAGCACCATTGGCAATAAAAACATCAAGATCACCATCTGCATCGCCATCAAAGAGTGCCAAGCCGCTTCCGTTGACCTCCAAAATATGCGATGGATCCTTTGCACCACTGGTTGTCACAAAATCAATCCCACTTTGGGCAGTGATGTCTCTTAAGAGTGGCACGCCACCATCAACTGTGTCAGTTTCATCTTTCGTTGCTTGAGAATGATCGCAACTCCCATTCACAACAATGAAAACCATCAACAAAACCAACTGAACTAGGCGTCGCATCGAAGTCATTCTGGAAAACTCGTTGTAGGGTGCTCTTTTTTCCATAATGCCTCATAGATCTTCTGTGACTGAGCTGCTTGATCAGCAAGACCCTGGCGCCTTAACACCTGTGCGAGTTTGTAATGCACCTCCGGTGACTCAGGAATAAGAATGACTGCTTTTGCCAGAGAGTCATAAGCGCGTTCTATATTGCCCTGCTGCACTTGTACATCGGCAAGCCGAACCAGTGCCTTGCCAAGATCTTTGCCTTGTGGTTTTATTGAGTTCTCAAACAACGAAACACTACGATTCAATCGATTATTCGCCTCTTCAAGATCTCCTTGCTCATATGCAAGAAGTCCAAGAAGAAAATGTGCATCTGCATTTTCAGGAGATCCCTGCAAATACCAAAGTACCGCCTCTTGAGCCTCAACCGGCTGCCCCATGTAGTAAAGCGCCCAACCCTGAAAATATGCAGTCTGTCCATAGGTAGGCGCAAACTCACGGGCCCTGGAAAAAGATTCCAAAGCCAATCCATATCGTTTCTCAGTGTGATACGTCAGACCGAAAAGAAAGTGCGCCAATCCCTCTTGTGGCTGTGCATCAAGATATCGACGCAATCTGACACGAGCTGCGTCTGGCTGGCCTTTCTGTATCAATGCAAAGTGGCGAGCAAGTTCCCCCGTCAGTTTTACTGATGTGTCCGGCGCAGGGAGTCTTTCTTCTGGGTCGACAACAAAGACCGGAGGTTCTACCTCTTGTTGCGCGGAGGTATCTGGAGTAGATCCCCGTTCACAACCTCCCGAAAAAGAGATCAACAAGAGGCTCACCACCAACCTGGTGATGAGACTGCGATCAATCGTGATTGGATGATATTTTCTGAAAAATGGTGCCATCTTGGAGGCATCATAGGCCGCCTTGAGGCTCACTACGGCGGCCACCCTCAGGGGCCCCAAAGACCCTCAAAACGTCCGATTCCGACAAAAAACACTGCCAAAATCCGCACAACCTTTCGATTTGCTCATTTTTCACGCAACGGATGTGGACAGATGCTCGAATCTTCTTCATGGTGGGGTAGTAAGAGAAGGTACGCTGAGTCAGAGAACACTGTTTTCGATACGTCCAGACAAGGATCGGCGCAAGTGAATATTAAGCACTATTGGACGCTCCACAGAGCCGTCTTGCCCACTGTTTTGTCCGTGGCTATCGGTGCACCCTGCCTTGCTCAATACCAGGCCCAAGAGGCCTCCGGAGCACCCCTCAGCGACCTCACCCGGACCCAACTCAATCGATTCGAGCTCGGCCGGGCTGCCTACCTCCATGTTTTTACAGCGCCTGAGGGGCTTGGGCCTATCATGAACCAACAGGCCTGCGGCAATTGTCATAACAATCCAATCGGTGGCCCAGGCAATATCAGCGTGACTCGCTTTGGCATGATTGATAAGAAGGGTGGGTTTGATCCACTCGATTCAATCGGTGGCTCACTCTTGCAAAACGACGCAATCTCTCCGACTTGCGCCGAGGTCATTCCGCCTATGGCCAACATCACAACTGAACGCGTCACAAACGGCGCGCTTGGCTATGGTCTCATTGAAGCAATTGAAGAAACTCAGTTTACCGCACTACAGGCTGCGCAGCCGGTTGCCCAACGAGGTGTTATTCAATTCGTTTCTGCACTCGAAGATCCACCCATGAGTCCACTACGAGTTGGTCGTTTTGGATGGAAGGCACAAGTTGCAACAATACTCACTTTCTCTGGTGATGCCGCACTCAATGAAATGGGCCTTACCAATAGGTTAATGCCTACAGAAAATGCACCGAATGGCGATGCATTACTATTGGCTGCTTGTGACAATATCGCGGACCCAGAAGATCAACCTGATGCACTTGGTGTCGAGTTTATTGATCGCATTACAGACTTCCAACGCTTCCTAGCCATGCCACCGCAAACACCTCGATCTGGACTATCTGGCGAGACAACTTTCAACAACATTGGATGCAACGTTTGTCACACGACTTCATACACCACACCAAATGACATGTCGCTGGAAGCTGCACTACGCAATAAACCAATAAAGTCATACAGTGATTTCATGCTGCACGACATGGGCATCGCAGGCGATGGCATTACCGATGGTGTTGCAAGTGGACGCATGCTACGCACACCACCACTTTGGGGCATGAAAAACCGTGATCCGATGTGGCATGATGGCCGAGTTGGAGCAGGCACTTTTTCAAGCCGTATCAAAGGAACCAGCCCTGGCAATGAAGGCGTCATCTACTGGCACAATCAGTTTGGTAGCCAGGCACAGACCTCTGCTCAGGCGTTCTTTGCATTATCAACAGCAGAGCAAGATAGTGTCGTTACATTTCTTGCTTCACTAGGACGCTTGGAGTTCGATGTAGATAGCAACTCCATTATTGATGTCGATGACTTCAATGATCTCGCACTTTGCTCTGGCTCTGGAATCAAACCGAACGACCCCTGCGCCATCCATGATGTCGATCAAGATGGTGACGTTGATCTCAATGACTTTGATGTCTTTATGACTGTCTTTGACGGAACCATAAATGACTGCAACAATAATGGATCCAGTGACCTTCAAGATATTTTTGAGGGCGTGAGCGTCGATACAAATGGCAATGGAATTCCGGATGAATGCGACACTTGCCTGGGAGATGCAAATGCGGACTTAGTAGTAGACATCAATGACTTTTCACTACTACTAATCAACTGGGGACCTTGTGCCGCCCCATGCATGACCGATTTTGATAATAGCGGCACTGTTGGGCTTGGCGATTTTACAATTCTACTAACTCAATTTGGTCAAATCTGTGACACTCCATAGTTGAGCATTTGACAAAGAGATGAACATTAGGCCGACACTTCTATGTCAGGCCACGAGGAGAGACAAAAATGCTAAAGAGATTGGTAGTCAGTTTGGGGATTGCTTCTTTCGTGCTTTCTTATCCAGCAGTCGCCCAAGAATGGGTCGTATTGAATGACCAGACGGCTAGCCACATCTCAGCAAGTGATACACTTTTTGAAACTGATCAAGAAGAGAAGGATTATGCCTGGGAAGATCTTGATCGTGATGGCTGGACTGATCTTGTCATTGTGCGGAAGAGTCCATTTACCTCCAGTGGAAAATTCGCAAATGTTCTCCTCATGAATGAGTCTGGTGTATTGACTGACCGCACTTCCGAGTACGCCAGCCTCTCTGATGTACCCGGCGATAATGGATTCAATACACCAACCAATGATCGCGATGTGATCATCGTTGATATCGATGGTGACCAATGGTTGGATATCGTCACCGCAACAACGCTCAGCGATAGTGATTCAAAGGCGATAGGCCATCCCAGAATCTACATGAACCTTGGTGAGATCAACGGCGTCTGGCAAGGCTTCCGCCATGAAGATGGGCGCATCCCTCAGATTATGACCTTGACGGGAGATCCCGTGAACCCCCGCTTCTGCTCAGTGACAGCAGCAGATGTCACTGGTGATGACCGTGTGGAACTTTACTTTGGCGACTATGACAGTAGTGGCGCTGGCGGCGAACCACAGGACTCGAGCCTTGACGTTAACAACCGCTTGTTTGTCAATGATGGCAACGGCTTCTTCACCGACTCCATGCAAACCCGCATGGACGCAAACATGCTTCTATCAGCCTTCGGCGCTGCCGCCCAATTCGCGGACATCAATAACGACGGCGCAATAGATCTCGTCAAGCAAACCTCATTGAATGCCCCGCAGCATGTGGCAATTGTCTATAACAATCCACTTAATATTGGTTTCTTTAATATCTATGATGAAGTGTATTCCCTCGCCCCATATCACATTAGCGTTGGCGAGCTCAACAACGACGGATTACTTGACATCGTTGTTACTGATGACAGTACCGATCGATATATGCTTCAGCTTCCAGGTACCGGATCTGAGCCAGACTTCCTGCAACAGGAATTCCAGCTAGAAGGTGGCGGCAGTGAACTTGCATTCGGAAGCAATAGTGTCATTGCCGATCTTGATGCAGATGGCTGGAACGATGTCATCATTGCCGATGTTGATGTGGACATTGACACCTGCAACTCTGATCGCACACATATCTACCGTAACTTTGGCTTCCAAGGCGCCCCAGGCGACGCCGTCGTACTTCGTGAAGACGGCAATATCATTCCAAATTCAATGCTTGTTGGCGTCCATGACGTTGCGGTCTTCGATATCAATAATGATGGCAGCCTGGATATGGTGATTGGCCGTTGCACAGGCAGCGAAATTTGGATTCATGAGTCCTCAATCTCATTCACCTTTCCCGACGGCGTACCCACCACGCTTGATTCTGGGGTAGCGACCACATTCCAAGTCGATCTCGCCATTGGCTCAGGAACGCTTGATCCTGCGACACCCAAAATGCACTATTCGGTTAATGATGGCCCATACACCGAAGTCAGCTTAGCTGAGACCCGCGGCTCTCTTTCACTCTTTGCAACATTGCCTGGCTTCGTCTGTGACGACAACGTTAAGTTCTACTTCTCTGCCTCGCTACAAGGTGGCATAAGTAGCACGAGCCCAGTCAACGCCCCAGCATCCACATATACCGCACGCGCATCGGATGGCGATATTGTTCTTATTGACGAAGACTTTGAAGGGTCTGTCGACGAGTGGACCATATCCGACGACGGATCGCTCACAACTGGTGCATGGGAAAATGTAGATCCCAATGGAACCATTTGGAGTTCTTCAGCATCCGCACCTGAGGATGATGCAAGCGATGATGGCACCCATTGCTTCGTGACTGGAAACGGAGCACCCGGCGGCAGTGCTGGCAGCGATGACATTGACGGCGGAACCGCTTATCTCGTCTCGCCTCAATTAGACCTTGCAGGTGGTGATGCAGTCATTAGTTGGTCACAGTGGTTTTTCAATAGCTCTGGCACTGGAGAAGATTCTCTTGCCGTGAGTCTGTCGAACGATGATGGTGCCACTTGGGTAGCCGCAAATTCTACACTTGGGACAGGCGGCGCATGGGAGCAGGTAAATCTCACTGTCAGTGATTATGTCGTTCCATCAGACCAAGTCCGTGTTCGATTCGCTGCAGGCGATGCTGCCCCAGCTTCAGTTGTGGAGGCTGGCATGGATGAGTTCTTAGTAACCAAGGCCGGCTGCGATGATCCGACCAGCTGCCCCGGTGACTTCGATGGCGATGGGTCAGTCGGACTCAGTGACTTCTCATCTTTCCTTGTCTTGTTTGGCAGCACTTGCTCAGGATGTCCAGAAGATATGGATGAAGATGGCAGCGTGGCACTTGGGGACTTCTCTGCGTTTCTTGTTGTGTTTGGCACAAGTTGCCCATAATCCTGGCCGTTGGCAATGGCGGGCATGAACCTGCTGGCAGCATGCCTCAGATCGTTCTTATTGGGCGATGAGAGGTAGATTGCCACCTCATGGAGTTTTTTCTTGCCCCCATGGGAAATGCGACTGATACTTAGGAGCCCTGGCGAGGGATGGTCTGTTTAATGCGCACATCAGGAGACTCCGTGAGATGAAAGATCGTCCACAGGCATGCCTAGCATCATCTTGTATTTATTTGCCATCACAAATGATCCACTTTGCAATCATTTGCTTGCTTCTACTCACAGGGGGCATGGCTGCGCCAGCACTCGCACAACGTGAGCCAAGCTCTAACTCTAAAACAGTCGAAGAGACACCAAAGCGTGAAGAGATAAACGCAACTCTAAAGCGACCACAATCACTTTCCGCGACTATCAAACGCGTCAAAATACCGAATGGACCGTATCGCAACTTGGGTGGCTCGCTGTGTGAAACACAGAGTGTCTCTCATACAGAAAGTGATTTCGGACCTGGCACTTATACATTGCAAGCTGGATTTGTTGAAGGTGAGTACGCCGCCGCAAGCTATACGCTGGATGCGAGTGACTTCCCTTTGAAAATCGAAACAGTAGAAATGTTGTTTTCGACAAATCAGGCCATCGTACAAACCACCACAGAATGGTCATTCATGGTCTGGGATGGAACGCCTACCAATGGGCAGCTCATCGCTTTATTTTCATCAGACGATGCAATACTGCCGCACATGGTTCTCGGCCCTGGTACTGAAGGCGGTGTCCTTACGGTGAGCGTTGATCCTACTGATCCAGACCAGATTATCATTTCAAACGCTTCTCAAACCAACACCTTTACGATCGGTTTTCGAATTGATTCCCACAATGCACCTGGCTCCCCCTGCCTTGTGGCACCCAATCCAAACCAAAATGCATTCCCAACAACCGACCTAGACGGGGTTGCTTCGCCCACCGGAAATTGGATCAATGCTGTGGAAGGCTTGTTTTGTTGTAGTCCAGGTTGGTTTAACTTCCAATCTTTTCCTGCAATTTGCACGCCCAGTGGTGATTGGGTGATGCGAGCCAGCTATACACCATTCTCTTGCGAAGAAGAAGCTGGCGCTTGCTGCCAGCCCTCTGGAACATGTATTGAAACCACTGAGTCAGGCTGTTTGGCGATAGGCGGCAGCTTCCAGGGAGTCCTCACCTCATGTCTCAGTGCGAACTGCCCTTTGCCAGCCGGCGCCTGCTGCGTTGAAAGCACTGGTGGTTGTGCCGTCGTGACAGAGCAAAGCTGCAACACATTTCAGGGGCTATACCAGGGCGATGGCACCACTTGCGGCGAGTTGATTTGTTTTCCGGAGGGTGCATGCTGCCTGCCCACAGGTGAGTGCACCGACAATACGACTCCCGAGAGCTGCGCCGCTTTAGGTGGCACTTTCCAAGGCGATGGCACGAGCTGCACGAGTACGACATGCCCTAATCCAACCGGAACCTGCTGCAGTGAATCCGCCAGTTGCTTTGAGCTCGATGAAGACACATGCCTCGTATTGGGAGGTACCTGGGGCGGCCCCGGCACCAACTGCCTAGCCAATGATCCTTGCGCCTCTAATGACTGCCCCACCGACTTTAATGATGACGACGTCACCGATCTCGGTGATTTCTCTCTACTACTTGTTCATTACGGAACAGTTAATAGTATTGCAGATGCAAACGGCGACGATGAGACTACGCTCGAAGACTTCTCATTACTACTGATTAGTTATGGCCAAGCCTGCCCATAGATAAGAATGTAAAAGTACAACAAACGAAACAGAACGCGCGGATAGTGCGCGTGTTGTTTTCAATTTAAGAAAAGTCAATTTGTCTTTTTAGTGATTCCTTCGAACCTCTTCCGAGAGTGCTGCGGATGTGTTCATGGAATGTGACTGAAGAGGAGAACTTCACGACCCACATCCAAAACGGACATGACTCAGTCCTGCGTAAAAGGCATCCGTTGCCTCCCTCCCCTGCTGCGCAGAAATGCTCTGAAAGAGTCGTGATAAGTTAACTGGCCGTCAGCTACTTCTTGCTGTTTTGGACACTGAGTCATGATCATAGAGATGCTGATAAAAACAGTTTTGTGGCGATCAGCCGTCTCTTGAAGTTTGGTCACTCAGTGGGTTCCTTATAAGTCATAAGCATCCAGCTGGCGAACCTCTCATTTGCCAGCCCAAAGCACCCGGCGGGACCAACCGCCGGGTGCTTTCTTCATAAGGCGGCTCGTCAGCCTCTGCCGAATTGGCCATAATAGAAGCCCATGACCGAGACCGGATGCAAAGATTGCGGCAAAGACGTTCCTCTAGAGCCAGGACCACTAGAGCGGCCCACTGATCGACCTGTTGCTCTCTATGACGGCAACTGTGGCTTCTGTCGTGACAGCCGAGACCGATTGCGTGCATTATCTGGAGATAGGATTGCCTGGATACCGCTTCAGTATGCGGATCGCTATGGAATAGAGATTCCACAACAGGAACTTCAACAATCAGTTCATCTCCTCGAACCAAATGGAGATCTTACGCGCGGCGCAGAGGCCATTTTCAGAATGATGGACCTCGGCCAAATAAGACGTTGGCCCAGATTTTTTTACGAGTTCATTCCACTTGCCCCAAACATTAGTGAAATTGGATATCGCACCGTCGCGAGGAATCGCCCCCTGACAACATTGGTGGCACGCTTTTTATGTGGCCGCCCTGCTGTACCAGAGACATATCAGTACGCTCGTCGTATTTTTCTCTTCTCTCTCGCCGTGGTTTATTTGATTGCCTTCTTGTCTTTTTTTATGCAAGCCCCGGGGCTCATCGGCTCTGATGGAATACTCCCTGCAGCAGACTTTTTACAACAAGTTGACGCTGCTTATGCAACATCCAGCAGCCCCTTCTTTATTTTGCCCACATTGGCTTGGTTTAACAGCTCAGATGGTTTTATAAACATCATGTGTATCGCTGGAATAGCCCTTGGGATTATGGCGATGATTGGTTTCTTGCCAGTTTTTTGCTTCGCTGCAATGTGGATCCTCTATCTTTCCTTAGTAAACATTGGCCAAGAATTTTTTAGTTTTCAATGGGACATCTTGTTACTTGAAGCAGGTTTTTTAGCGATCTTTTTTGCTCCATCGAGTTGGTCGCTTTACTCAAAACGTGCCTCGCGCCCCTCCACACTCATACGATGGCTCCTGTGGTGGCTACTCTTTCGACTTTTGTTTCTCTCGGGACTTGTGAAGCTACTTAGTGGTGATCCCACTTGGCTTGAGTTCACTGCCTTGGAGTACCACTACTTCACACAACCACTTCCAACATGGACAAGCTGGTATGCCACGCATTGGCCACATTGGTTTCAGATCACATCAACAGTGATCATGTTCATTATCGAATTGGGAATACCCTTCCTCATTTTTCTACCTCGAGTACCGCGACTCATCGCCGCATCCGCCATCACGCTATTAATGCTACTGATTGCTGGCACCGGCAATTATGGTTTCTTTAATCTACTCGCCATCGTTCTTTGCCTTCTTCTCATCGATGACGGCAGTTGGCGCTTTTTTACTCCCAAACGACTCGCAACAAAGATGTCATTCATTTTGCCACAACGCGAGCATCTCATTAAGCGGAGTGTCAACTTTCTTGTATTGCTCTTTGTACTTCCATTGACAATCGTGATTGGAATCAATGATGCCGCAAGGACTGCTGGCTCGGCTTATCAGATTTCAATTCCAGAAGCAGCAAGCCCTCTCATTCGTAGCCATGTCGCCAACTCCTATGGACTCTTTCGCGTTATGACTGTGCGACGACCAGAGCTTGTCATTGAAGGCAGCCAGGATGGACTGACTTGGAAGGCCTACTCATTTAAGTGGAAGCCTGGAGCCTTGAATCGAGCCCCAGCCTTCGTAGAACCATATATGCCAAGACTTGATTGGCAAATGTGGTTTGCAGCCCTGAATGTGGAGCAACATCGCATCCCTGGTTGGCTTCAAGCATTCGGAAAGAAACTCAGTCAAGGCAGTCCAGCGGTTCTTAATCTTCTTGATTCCAATCCATTTCCTGAGTTTCCGCCAGAACGAGTACGCTTTACCCTATACCAATACACTTTCACCGATCGACAGACTCGTGCTACAACAGGCGAATGGTGGACTCGGTACAGAGTATTTAGTTATCCACTATTTGGATATCAAGAAAAGAGATAACACTATGAATAGTACTTCTCCCTATGCCGTTATCTTTGATGTCGATGGTGTACTCGTAGACTCATATGAGGCCCATCGTGCTGCATTTATGCAACTTGCTGACAAACTCAATACGAAATTCACTGACGAAGATTTTACAGAGAGCTTCGGACGTACCAGTCGTGATATTTTAAGGACCTGGTTTGACCCAGAGATGAGTGATGAGGATGTGGCGTTACATGACGGGGAAAAAGAGGCGAACTATCGGGCCTTGGTGACCCATGAGTTTCCCGCGATGGCCGGCGCTACCGAACTTATTGATCAGTTACACGCTGCAGGCTTTAAGCAAGCGATGGGATCTTCGGGCCCACCAGAAAATGTAAAACTAGCAAACACCAAGCTTGGAAGTGCCCATGCATTTGGAGCTCTGGTAACTGGCATGGATGTGACACATGGAAAACCTGACCCAGAGGTTTTTTTGGTCGCCGCCGACCGCCTGGGCATAAGACCTCGAGATTGTTGTGTCATAGAAGATGCCCCTGCTGGCATACAAGCAGCACGAGCTGCCGGCATGACTGCGATCGGGTTCGCTAGTCGTGGAAGAACACGAGCGGAGCTGCTCGCCGCTCAGGCTGACTTAGTGGTCAGTGACCTGAAAGCACTATCACCCCACTCAATAACTGCACTCATTGCCAAAGTACAAGCAAAACAGTCCATTAATGAAGAGCGTTAAATTGCCGTCTTGACAGTATCCACCGAACGAGATCCTTTTCTCTTGAGCAAGGAAGCCAAAGGCCTACTGACTCGTTCAAAGAAGAAGTTCTTTGCATTGGTGGCGAAGAAGCTCGAGATTGCGCGGCGTCCATTGGGTGCCACTGGTCGACACATTGCTTGGGTCCACAAACCTAATCGAATAGTCAACATCGCACTAGTCATTCCCTGAGCAGCCGCTGGCGCAACGACACCTAATGCCGGGACTTTACTGGTCACAAGATCCGATGCGTGCTGCGATAGATCTGCAACTGCTACATTAATGAGTGCTTTTCGAACAAGCCTGCTCGTTCCTGCTATCCCGGGCCGAGCACCATAGACCGTAGCAATGCTCCGCATCATGCGGACATTACGCCAGAGCACTAAGGCCGCATCAATGAGCGGCCAAGGCGCCAATCCAGTAATCAATCCAACACTTACGCTTTCACGTTGAATAATACGATCCACTCGACGGTCGAGTGGAAGCAAGAGCGTCTGCTCTACTCGAGTGCGCAGGGAAGCAGCAGATCCATTAGCTGACTTTATCTCTTGCTCACTTTGGTGAAACCGATCGATAGCTATATTAATTTCAGCGTCATTGCGATGCTGAAGTCGACGGCAATAGTTCGCCAGAAGATGTTGTGCCAGCTGAGGATCCAATTGACCTTGGATACCTCTTTGCAGACGCTCAACACCTCTAAGCTTGGCATAGGCAAACGCTTCAGAGGTGACAATCCAGGCCAACGCGCCCAGAATACTCAGGACAACAACAAGAGATGTCCAACCATAGAACGCACTGGTGTCAAAACTCCGCTGAATAAAAAGGTGAATCTCCAGTGCCATCCAGAGCGACACGAGACATCCCACTCCTACGAGAAGTAAACGAAATGCGAGTTGGCGCCCAGATTTTGGCATCACCATTGATACGTGTTCTAGATGCTGTTGTTTGAACCCTATCTTGCCTAGTTTCACACTTTCCAGCGATTTTCTGGCCCAATCATGCCTCAGACCCTCCAGATGCGCCAATATTCCAAAAAGCGGGCAGAAAATGAAAGACAAACGGATCCACCTAGCAATCTGTCCGTAACGATGGCTATTGGAGATTTTTGTTTGAAATTACCCCAGTCATTTTGCTGGCGGGTCAACTGGTTTGGTAGTGGAGTCGCCGAATGGAGACTTTTCCAAACATCAGAAGCCCGTCGTCGAGCTGCTCAGCGTGTCATTCAAGAACGTGGATGGCTTGGCTTATTAGCTGCGCTGCTCATCGCCAGCGTGTTGCCAGTAGTCATCACCCTCATTGGCTTTGGCATGCTGCAGAATATGAACATCGTGGTATCTCTAATAATCGGCTACGGGCTGACGGTGCCGCTGTCCTTCATTCTGATGCGACAACGTATGCGAAGTTCATTGCTGCGGGAGTATGGACAAACACGGCTTAATCCATGCTGGCAATGTGGTCAGATCCTGACGCGCGAAGAGCTCAAGGGCCACAAGTGTGATGTTCCACTCCTGCAACCTCTCAAACGCTCAGCCTGACTTGACAATTGATCAGAATAAAGCCATCTTCATATTCAGGAAAACGAACACCCCTTACACAGGATGGTGCGGCGTATGCATCTCTCTCTGAATCCATCCGATACGCCCAGCGCCGCCCAAGTGCCTGTAGATCTTGAAGTACACGTACCAGAAGGTGATGCACCATCGAGTGGTTTTCCAGCCATTTTATATTGCCCAGGTTTACGTGGAAATCCTCAGAATTTGAATAGATGTATCACCGAGTACTTTACGAATCAAGGCTTCGTGACTGGCGCTATCAGATACAAAGAAATTCAGCCTAACACACCAGAACACGCTTGGGTACGCCCACTTGATCGTGTTCACGAAGCGGTTCAATCGGTTGACATTATGTCTGCTCGTGATGATGTGGATGCAAATAGAGTCGGTATTTATGGCCTTAGCTATGGTGGCCCTATCGCAATCTGCGCTGCTTCGCTGGCCACCAATGTTCGTGCGGTGGTAAGCGCTGCCGGACCAGGCAACGGCTGGAGAATGATGCGTAGCATGCGAACGCGTGCTGAATGGAGCATCTTTATCGCACGACTTGAAGAAGACCGAAGGCGGCAAGAAGAGGGTGAGCCACCCACTAAAGTTTCTTTGTTAGAGCTTCTTCCATTCAGTGATAGTTATCAAAAAAAGTTGTTGAAATTCCAAGACGAACTTGGACTATCACCAGACGATGATGTTGATCCAAAGTACTTTCTTGAAACAGCTTTTTATATGTTGAATTTTCATCCCGAACAGGCCGCTGCCTTACTTCACAATATTCCACTACTTCAAATTTGTGGTGATCAAGATGAATGCGCAACGCACGCCCAGATTGAAGAAATCAGCAAGTTTGCTTCCTGTGAAAACAAGATTCACTGGATGCCTGGTGGCACCGATCATCTGGATTTGCATGTGAACCCTGGCCGAAATAAACAACTCGCCCTTGCCAGCGACTGGTTTGCAACACACCTACATTAAACCTGCCCCAAAGAGAATACCCACCAAAAGATTTCAGCAGTGCCTTTAGCTGTGGCCATAATTGTTATTGGTTAAGGTCCCAATACCCAACTGGTTTACCTTGTGTGTGTAAAAAGGATTCGATATCAGATTGAATTTGAGAAATGACCCACTCGCGTGTTTCGCGATCCCAATTTGGCTTGGCTTTAATTTCTCTTTTCAGTGCTTTCTGGACAATAGTTCGCGTCCAATTTGGCATCACATTTCGAATAGTCAAAAACCCAGGCATTTTTCTTCGAATCAGATTCGTGATCGGTAAATCGCGGCGCTTACCTTTAGATTGGTAGATTTTTTCACTTGGATTATCAACGACAAATGTTGGATCTACATCGAGGAACTCAAAGCATTCTTGTAAGACCTTTTCTGGATTCTTTTTGTAGTCTCGATAAAAAATAACGTTTATTCGTTCTTTAGGATAATGCTTACGATAGGCCTCGAGCTGCCTGTGATAACAACTCGCATCAATAAAATGAGGAATCTCGTGGACCGCTTCTTTGAAGTTAAGTTGAGTGAGACCTTGGCTGAGAAACTCAACATAATTTGATTGAATCCGTTGCATAGGATGCCGGACCATGTAAATTATTTTGGCATCTGGTAAATGTTTGACAATTCGAGGCAGGGCCTGAGGAAATGCTCTTATTGATGAATAAAGTGTTGTTGCTTCTCCAATAGCACGCTCGCTGTCTACATCTTTGAAGAGCGATAGATACCAATCCCAACCTTTTGAATACACCTCGTCATAGCAAAAGAAAAAAGTTTCTTTTGGATGAGAAACAAAGATCTCAGGATGCCTGCGCAGATGCATACTTAATGCAGTGGTGGCACATTTTGGTGCACCAATGACGAGAAAATTAGGCTTAAGATTACTCATCTATATAGAAAGTCCACCGTTCATAGAATGAAAATATAAAGGCCTTGCAAGCATGTCATCATCGTACCGATCAACTGGTTTTTTATGTCAACCCTGGCCAAGATGACCAACTCGCACTTACCAGCAACTAGTTTATGACACACCTACGCGAAGCACTCATACGATCAAAGTACTGTAGATTGACGTAAACCCTTTATCACTAGCCACTCACGCAGTTAACACTAAATCTTTACGATCCTTGCTGATGCCCTTTTTAATGGCCTTTTTCCAAAATATTGTGAGCCATGGCACGCCTCCTGCCGTTAACAGTAAGGACCAGTGGCGAACCGAACCCCTCTTCGCAACGTAGAGAGTGGGGAAGGAGTAAATGATGGCTCATCTTATCTTTAACGTCTGGCGAGAACGCCTTATCGAATACCTTAGTGCCGTTGAGCTCGAGCGCGACCTTGGTCAAGGTCAGATTCTCCTAATTACCAATACCACTGAAGAGGATCTTCGCGAACTCCACATGTATGGCTGGAAAGTCAGTGAAACAGCTTACGCGATGATCGAAAAGGTCAACCTTCGTTAGCCGCGTCTACCCTCTTCACGCATTCCATAACAACCTCATCAACCTGAGGGTCTTGGATGATCCCGGGTTGAAATATCAGTGGCTGTTGTTTTTTCAACTGTCTCGGAAACACAAACTTGTTGTACCAGCTCAGGGCCATGCGCGAGAAGTACTTCAAGAACCAGAGTCCTACTCTCGTGATCATGCGAGATTCAAGCTGCATTCCATAAGCCGCACTACGGCGGACCGTGATACCGTGAGCATGAAGAAGCGCTTCAAGTGCATCTGGCTCATACCGTCGCGCATGTCCGACCAATCGATCAAAGCCAGTCCAGGCAGATTGATAGAGGGGCACGGAAAGAAACAAAACCCCACCCTTTCGTAAGACACGAGTGATCTCACCTAACGCCATTCGATCATCTTCAATATGTTCGAGTACGTCGAAGGCGCAAACGAGATCCATCGACTCATCCTCAGCTGACAGTGATTCAATCGAACCCACAACTGCTTGCCCACCAGCATCGTTGAGGCGGCTCACCGCAACTGGGCTCAGATCAACGAACTGGGTACCCTCAACTGGAAGCCGCGGTCGCAATCCAGGTCCAATCTCAAGTCGATCTTTGCACTGCTCAAAATATGGAGAGATAGCTGGCCATGTATTGAATGCCTCGGCCTGATGGAGCTCAACACCCTGCCACAGGTGATTATAAAAATCGCGATTGACCTGCGTTAAGGAGCAATGGTTTTTTCCCATTTGAGTATTCATAAAATGATCGTCTCAAAAACCATTTTCGACAAAGAGACCCAACACCTCTTTCAATCAGACTGAGTTTCAATCACCGAAAGTTGTCTCGAATGCATCTTCATTGAATTTGGCACCAAGCTGTTCAACGATGCTATGCATATCAGCCTTACTATTTGAAAGTGCGCTGGTAGCACCAGGCGATGGCGTCATATTAAAAATAATGCCATCAGATTCATCGATTTTCGACTCACCCATAAGCATTTTTCGCGCATTCTTGTCGATGATTTGTGGCCGGATACCTGTATAACCATGCGCAAACTCAAGATCATCCACCTCAAGCGCTGGCACGATTTTTTGAGCTGCTTCTAGAAAACTCCGCTTTCCATAGACCGGTATCTCATAACCAATATTCTTATAGACAAAGTCGTGAATGTCTTTGTCCTTCATCAGATGATACAGAACCGATGCAACATCCCGATCGAAACGCACAGACTCTAGGAATCCCCAAGCTGTCTTTGCATTATGACGCTCTAGCACTGGCATCATCAATGCAGTGGGTCCGAATCGCGTCTTATCGGGCTGGGTTAGATCTGGATCACCATGAATGGCGGCAAAGGGAAGCTTATCATTTTGCACAGTGTAAACCTTGCCATTAAGAACATTAGGGGCAAAGAAGAAGTTTCCAGTAATAGGCATCACTGAAAGATGGTGTGCATACCCCATCTTCTGAGCAATGAGCAAACTATGTGCGCCTGCAGATACAACAACCATTTTGGCATGAAACCTTCGCCCTCGGGTGGCGCGTATTTCAAAACCATCATCAGTCCGCTTTATTTTTTTGGATCGACACTTTAGATGTACGTTGACATTCTTGCCATCAACATGCTGCGCTTCTTCAGCAAATGATTCAGTCAAAAGACCATAGTCAACGGCATAACCTTCTGGATTATGCAATGCCGCAATTTGTTCAGGCCTCGCACCACCACCCTGCCCCTTGACAACGTTTGGTTCAATCTTATTGATTCCATCTCTATCGAGAAACTCAATTGTCGGGAACAGATGCTTAAAGTCCTCGACGCGTTTTTTTACAACCGCGCACTCTTCTTCTCCGACACCAAGCAACATCTTTCCATAGCAACGTGACATCTTCTCGTCTTCAGCAATACGTTGAATATACCGCAGTGTCAGATCTGAAGCAGTTTTAACCTTCGCCGCCTTCTCAAGGCTGTAGTTGGTCTCAATGTCACCGCAGTGCAACGTTTGACTATTGTTATGAGCGTTCGAATTAAGTGGGTCCAGATGATCGTACTTCTCTAACAATCCAATACTGTGAATATCGGTAAACGCTGATAGCAGATACATAAGTGAGCAGCCACTAATTCCTCCGCCAATAATTACAACATCATATTCATATCGACTCATTTTTTAATTCGCTTCTAAAGAGGGTCTCTCGGGATATTCCACGCCGCGCACTGTAGCATATCTTGAGTACCATTCGGTACTCCGCATTGGGCTGCAATGACGATGCCTATCGCACGCCAGGACTGATAGAATTGTATTACTCTGAAGGACATGATTCATGCGTATAAAGTACACACGGCTATTTACCGGGGATGATGGCCAATCTCACTTTGAAGATGGTTTCATTGATCTCAATGAAGTCATGCCCGGTGTTGGCCTCTCCGCCTTGATGGAGCACCATAGCGTACAATTTGCTGAAACCGCTGCAGGTGGAACCTACGACTGGCATTGTGCACCGCGCCGCCAACTACTCGCCATTCTTGCTGGAACCGTTGAGTTTGAAACACGCCAGGGTGAGACTCAAAGTTTTACAACCGGCGACCTACTGATTGCCGAGGATCTCACAGGAGGTGGGCATCGCTGGAAGCTCATTGGCGAAGAACCGTGGCGACGGCTTTACGTCCATCTTGAATCGGATGAGTAAACAGAACAGTAACGAAGCCACACAGTCATTCGATTAATCGATCACACATTAATGATGCTGATTGCGTAAGAAATCCGTGGGTCTCTTACATATCGCATTAAGTTATTCAATATTCGTGCACTAAATACCAATAGAATTGAGTTTGTTTTTTAGCCCAGAAAGAGTGGCTGTCAGACCAAGAAATTTCTTCCGCTCACCACACAGAAACTTCATGCTGAACGCTCGCCAAAGAAAATTGATTGGGTATTTGCCTCAAGAATGAACACTGCTTCTTTGATCAAGTCCAAGGCTTGTAGGGGCTCCATTCAGAAGGCCTCCAGAGCCGCTCTGAGGCTCGCTGGAGCGCCCTGCCATTGATATGGGCACCAAATCAGAGGCAAGGCTGCTGGCGAGCATATACCCCATCAGCCGCTGGAGCGACTCCGACGAAGGATCTCAAAAAAGATTTCATCGTTTTTGCCCCCGCAAGTTCGGAACTCCGCAATGTCTTCTAGACAGCGATCACGTTCAAGATGCTGAGATCTAAGAAGTAAATCGGAGCACTGCCATGACAAATCAAGGGTTCAACCAATGGAAGATGAGTGTTACAAAGGCCATCAATGAGGTTGAAGTACAATACGACCTTTTCTCCGGCGAGATTTTCCAGGCGTCCAATACCAGGGACAGCGACCTCCGAGAACTTTATGGTTATGGCTGGTCTCCACAGGAAACCGCAATGGCTGTTACTGAAGCCGTTGGATTGCGATAAATATTGATACGTTTCATTTGATTAAACACGCCTCGAGGCGTTCATTTCAAATAAACGATGCACGAAAGCGGGCTCGTCCAGTCGGACAAGCCCGCTTTTTTTGCTTGCCTGGGCGAGTCCAGCTCTATTTCCAACGTAACAAGTTCCGCTACACTGCCGTGGTTCAAGAAACTCAGAGCTAAGCCGTCAGGCAACTGCTTTTTTGCTGCTCACGCACACGCTAGAGGACTTTGCCCAATGTATCGAATACAGAACCAGTCACTGTTGATCCTTGTGATCATCACCTCAAATCTTCTTTTTGCAATAGTTCCACAAGCGTATGGCCAAGAGAACACCCTTGAATCTGCACTCGATACTGCAAGGAATGATGTCTATCCTGCCTTGGTTAACATCGCGGTGGTTGGCCAGAACTATCAAGGTGGTCGTGAACAGAAGTTTCCTGCAGCTGGCAGTGGCGTCATTGTGACTCCGGATGGCTATGTGCTCACGAACTACCATGTGGCCGGCGAAACAACCCGTATCACCTGCACACTACCATCAGGTCGAGAGTTTGATGCGAGCGTGATCGTGCATGACCCATTGACTGACTTGTCTGTCTTAAAAATTGAGGACCAAGAGAATGATCTCCCGTGCGCGCCCCTGGGAGACTCTGATGCACTCCAGGTTGGCGACTATGTGCTGGCCATGGGTAATCCCAATACCAATTCAAACTCAATGACCCTTGGTATTGTCTCCCACCCCAAACGAGTCTTCACAAGCTTCACTGGGAACGCTATTGATGAACAGGATCTAGGCGGCGGACAGACAACGGGTCTCTTTACACGCTGGATTCAACACGATGCACTTATTCTTCCAGGCAATAGCGGAGGCCCCCTTGTTAATCTGAAGGGTGAGATCATCGGTATCAATGAACTTGGGGGGCAAGGCGTTGGATTCGCGATCCCATCCAATCTGGCGGGACACGTTCTCAAACAGGCTATTGAGCATGGCGAGGTACGGCGTGGCTGGATTGGCGCATCAATTAGACCTGTTGATGAGCTCGGACGGGAGGATGGCGCCTTAGTGACTTGGGTTGTACCAGCTGGACCAGCTGATGTTTCCGGCATCAAGGCAGGCGACGTGCTTCTCGAGGTCGATGGCGAAGCGATTGCTGCAAAGAACTTTGAGGCGATTCCACCTATTCTGAAAAGGCTTGCTGATCTTCCTGCCGGAAAAGATGCCACCTTGGTGATCATGCGCGGCGGCGAACGTCGAACCTGTTCTGTGCCCGTTGCTCCAATGGAGGCTTACCTCGGTGATCAAGCTGAGATCAAACCACTTGGTATCACCGTACGCGATATTACTCGTCAGATGTCGCTTGCACGTCGTTGGCCAAATCGTGATGGCGTACTCATCACTGGAGCACGCGCCGGCAAACCTGCTGATAAAGCACGCCCAGCTATCAAGTCCGGTGATGTCATCTTGAGCATCAACGGTGTGCCAGTCAATAATCACCAAGATCTTCAAACACAAGCAGGCATGATTGAGCCAGAAACTCCAACGATTGTGGAACTTCGTCGTGGACAAGAACATGTCATTACGGTCGTTGAAATCAATCGTGAACGTGAGTCTCAATCTGGTGGCGCCTTACCTGTTGCTTGGTTGGGCGTTAAGACCCAAGTCATGACCTCACCTGTCGCTGAAGCATTAGGCATGGAAGGACAGACTGGCTTTCGCATCACTCGTGTTTTGCCAAATACAGAGGCTGCTGATGCTGGACTACAAACCGGCGATGTCATTACCCATATGAATGACCGCATCATCAAAGCCCGTCGCATACAAGATGCGCCGTTATTGGAACGGATGATCGAGAATCAGACGATTGGTGATACGGTGAGCCTTACATTGAACCGCAACTCTGAGACCATACAAATTCCCGTTGTGATGGAGCAGATTCCCAGCGGTTCCAGGGACGCCGCAAAGAGTGGTGACGGCATTCTCGAATTCGATGTGCGTGACCTAACTCCGATGGATCTGATTGAAAAACGCTGGCCTTCAGACCTCGAGGGTGTCCTCATTACCGATGTTGAAAACGGTGGCTGGGGTAGCCTTGCTGGACTCAGTGGCCAGGATGTTGTCATCAGCATCCAAGGCAATAAGACACCAGATGTGAATGCTTTCGATAAGGCCATGAAAGACGTCCACACCAACCAACCAGAGGTAATTGAAGTCTTCATACAGCGCGGGCATCGCACAACGTTTCTGTTTATTGAACCAGTCTGGATGCCAGATAACAAAGTCAAGCCAGCAACATCAAATACTTAAGCGATCCAAACAGAGCAAGCACAAGAAATTATTCGGTGCCCAGTACAGCCGAAACATAAGCAAGCACAACAAAAGGAAAAATACGATGAAAACACTTCTTTGCATAAGGGCATCACTTGTATTTGTAGTTGTCGGTTTATTTGCTACGAACACTTATGCTGATCCAGCTCCCTCTGCAATGCCTGCCGACGCCGACCAGGCTTACTTCCAAGGCCTGCTTGAAAAACAAACACCCAGCATCATGAGTATGAAAATACTTCTTCAAGTTCAAATTACTGCCATGGGCAATACTGATGAACGAGAGGTCAATATTGACAGCAATGCCGTTGTCATTACGAAAGACGGATTACTGATGATGTCCAGCGACGCTTTTAATGGACCACAACGAATGTCACAACGCATGCGGCGAGGTGGTCGTGGTGGCGGCCGTGGTGGTGGTGGTGGTGGTGGCGGTGATTTTGATGTCGTTGCCGAACCGCTTGAAATCAGTGTTTTGATTCCCGGAACTGAAGAAGAAAGAGAAGCGACGCTGCTTGCAACCGATTCCAAACTCAATATTGCATTCGTCAAGCTTGATGATGTGGCGGGGCTCGACCTACACCCAGTTACTTTTTCTGGTGATACAAAAATTGCACTTGGAGAAGAGCTCACTGGCATCAATCTTGAGCCCGCAGCATTAGACTATGCCCCTTACTTTGAAACCGTACGTGTTACTGGACAAATTCACCAGCCACGCAGCATGTGGCGTGTTTCAGGTGGCTTTGGAGAGCGTGGCCTTCCACTCTTTAATAAAGACGGAAAAGCAGTTGGAATTCTTAGCCCACAAGAAATGCCTGACGATGGAACTGGCCAAGCAGGATTCGGTGGTGGCCAGGAGAGAACTTTCTTGATCCCGAGCAATGCAGTTGAAGGCGCCATTAAACAAGCAATCAAGAAGGCGACTGATGAAAAAAACAAGGCTGCTGCAACGGGCTAATGATCGCTCGCTTACCATCATTCGAACTCGATGTGCCACAGAGTCGTAGGATCAACTATGTATAGAAATTACCCGCTTTGGTGCCGCGTATGGCGGGCTATCTTATTTGTGTTCCTACTGGCTACGACAGCTTCTATAACCAGTGCCAAGCAAGATCCCCAAGCATTTCCTCTGGAATACCAACCTCGTTTGGTTGAAGCTGGCGGCGATGGCCATGCGCACACAAACCGCCTGATTACAGAGACCAGTCCCTACCTTCTACAACACGCCCACAACCCGGTGGACTGGTATCCATGGGGCCAAGAAGCATTTGATGCCGCTCTTGAGCAAGACAAACCAATTCTCCTGAGTATTGGTTATGCCACCTGCTATTGGTGTCACGTGATGGAACGTGAGAGCTTTGAAGATGAAGAAGTTGCAGCCTATATCAACGATCATTTTATTCCCATCAAGGTTGATCGGGAGCAACGTCCGGATGTTGATCGACTCTACATGACCGCAACCAATGTGATGTCTAAAAGAGGCGGCTGGCCATTGAATATGTTTCTTGAACCCGTGGAAAGGAAACCATTTTTTGGTGGCACTTATTTTCCAAAGAACACTACCCGGCAACGTGAGGGTTTTCTTTCAGTTCTAGCGAAGCGAAGCAGTGAATGGAAAGATCAAAGAGAATCTGTCACTGCACGGGCGAACAATATTGCTCAGTTAGTCGCTCAGCAATTTGAAAGCTCAAGCGACAATGTTCGTCTGAACCAAGGGCGTATCGATGAGACCATTAATAGTCTTATCGCTACACATGATGACAAGTTTGGAGGCTTCACAAAGCGTTCACCAAAGTTCCCACTACCGTCAAATTTGCTACTTTTGATGGAAGCGGGATGGGATCGACCTGATGTCCGATCAGCCGTTGAATTCACACTTGACCGCATGGCGATGGGTGGAATGTATGACCAAGTCGCCGGGGGCTTCCACCGCTATAGCACAGATCGTCAATGGCGCGTCCCCCACTTCGAGAAGATGCTGTATGACAATGCTCAGCTCGCTGTGATCTACGCCAGGGCCTACGAACTTACTGATAAGGAGTTCTACGCTGAGATGACACGTGAGATCCTGGATTATGTCCTGCGAGAAATGACTGACTCAGATGGCAGGTTTTTCAGCGCCCAGGATGCTGAAGCTGCACATCGTGAAGGCAGCACGCATGTTTGGACTCGTCAACAAATAAAAGACACACTGACCAGCGCCGGACTGAACGAAGATTTCGATCTTGCGGTAGCTGCCTATGGACTTGATCAGCCCGCATTCTTTGTAGATCCACACCACCCAAACGATGAACCAACCTATGTGCTCAATCTCACCGCAACACCCTCTGCATTAGCCACGTCACTGAATATCTCGCCCAATGAGTTCAATCAGCGACTTGCCCGCCTGAATAACGCGCTTCTCAGTGCTCGTTATCAACGTGTGCAACCAATCACTGATGACAAAACATTAACCGCTTGGAATGGACTCATGATTGAGGCCTTTGCGAACGGTGCCAGAGCATTGCGCAGCAAGAAATATTTAGATGCTGCTGAAGCCAATCTTGATTTTCTAACTAAGAACATGCGCAAAGAAGATGGTGGACTCTGGCGAACCTACCACAATGGGTCAATTCAGATTGATGGTTTTTTGGAGGACTACGCCTATCTCATCCAAGGATTATTAGCACTATGGGAGGTCAAGAAAGAAAGTAAATATCTCAGCATGGCGAAAGAGCTCGCTGATTCGGCAAAACAACGTTTCTGGGACGAAGCAAACGGCGGCTACTACGACACGCTTCCCGATCAAGCAGATCTGTTTGTGCGAAGCCGCGTATTTAGAGATGGCGCGGTACCAAGCCCCAATGCTGTCATGGCAAATAATCTCACAACACTTGCTGACATCACAAGTGAGGCTGCCTATTTAGAAGATGCACTGGCGACCATCGACATGCTCTCTGCGCCAGCCATGCGACAATTGCGTAGTCATCCCCTTACAAGCTTAGCGCTCTATGAAATTCACCAAGCCCAGGGTGCAGGATTGGCCCCCAATGCTGTTGCACGAGTCCGTCAAGAACTTCCAGTGACTGTCACCGTTAGCGAGAAATCCGTGTCGCTTTCTAAAAGCAAACCTGTAACGTTAGACATTGCCATAAAAATCAGTGCAGACATACACCTCAATTCAAATGAACCGGGTGACCCATCACTTGTACCCACTTCAATACGTGTCGTTGGAAGCAAGGGTGTGGAAATAAGTGTTGAGTATCCGCAGGGTGATCTTTATCGAGGCGAGGTGAGAATATACAAAGGGACGATCACATTACCCGTCACAATCCGACAGACTGGGCCTATCACTGGAACACCCAAGTTAATGTTGATGTACCAACCTTGCACCGATCAACTCTGCCTGCCTTCAGTTGGATTAATGTTGCCTTTACTCATTCGCTGACCAGCTGATCGCTTTATTTCTCACAATCATTTCGCAATAACACCGGCAGAATGGCTGCCGTGGCATCGAGACATGCATCTGCATACATCATGCACCACATGCATATCCGTGAACGAGAAATTATCTTTTATAAAGGCTTCACAAACTGCCGATAAGCTAGCGATGAGTGAACCATTAACACACAGTCATCGCTTTTGGAAACACATCCCAGCTATCCATATTGGCGGGTATATGTGGTTACTATCAGCGCTCTTCGTCCTACTCATCATCGCCCCATCACTTTCAAGCTTCACGATATTCACGCTTCGGCTCAGCGCGCTGCTCAGCTTGCTCGTACTACTGGCTGGAATCTTTGCCGTCAGCCGAAGTCGAATAGCTGTCTGGACCCTCAGCATCTTAGCGCTGTGCGCCGTTGCATTTCAACTGCTGCATCACTTCGGAATGGGTGAATGGCTGGCAGTTACTGCTAATTTATTTGCTCTATTTTTTCTTGTTGGACTCTTTCTGATCGTGGAGTACGGTGTCTTCTCGGACCGTCAAGTCACCGTAGAAACGCTCGCTGGTGCATGCTGCGGCTATGTGCTTATGGCCGCCATTTTTGCGTCCATCTATTCGATTATCCTGCAATTCAATCCAGATGGTTTGTCACTATGGGAAGGGGCGACCATAACCAGCAGTGATATTGTCTTCCAAGGCGAAGAGTACGGTGTCCTTGGATATTTCAGTATCGCAACGCTCACAACCCTTGGCTATGGTGATATCGTTCCCAATTCACAAGGCACACGCAGCACGGCTTCGATCGAGGCAATTCTGGGACAGTTATATCTCGCGGTGATTGTGGCACGGCTGGTCGGCATGTACATCACCAGCCGATCGATGGTGTCACCAGATACCCAGTAAGTGGGATCGGGTCGCCTCTTCAGGCAACCACTGATGTTGGCACATATTTACAGCAGAAACGTGTATTCTGTGTGCATGAAAAAAATCAACAAATGTCATTTTACGTTTCTGCCTGCTCTGCTTTTGGTGGTCCTGATTGCACTGGCAACCAAGGCTCAGGCGCAAGGAACCGCCGGCCGATATATCACCATTCCCGTTGATGGACAGATCGGAATCGATACCCTCGCCGAGGGTTTTTCTGAAACGCTTAGAATCGCTCGTGCGAACCGCAGCAATACCACGCTTGTACTGACCTTCGACAGTGATGGTGGCAGCGAGATAGAGGCAAAGCGCATCATCGATATTCTCGAGCAAACCGGCGATCGCTACCAGCGAATAGGCATCGTCAAGAAATGCATTGGACCCGCCCTAGGCATCCTTCTCACCTGTGACAAAATCTTCATTGCTGACCCGCGTCCAGAGGGAACCATCCTTGAGTTTCATGCAGCATGGACTCATGGTTCCGGCACAAACGAACAAGCAATCACACGCCAACAGAACCTGTACCGGACGCTTGTTGCAGACATGCCTAGTTGGAAGCCAGTGATTGACGCCATGATCGATCCAAACGTTGATTTGTATGCATGGAAAACTGAATCTGGACAGGTACGAGCTTCCAATACGCGTCCTGACGTTCCAGAAGAGGTCAAACACATTGACTTAACCGAAGCACTTGGAATTACCGCTTCAACAGCCATTGCCGCCGGTCTTGCAAAGCAGCTTGAAGGTGGCATGGATGGACTTGGGCACGCACTGGGCTTTGAAACCTTTAGGCCATCCCAGACATCCGGCGCTATCCTGATGCAGGCAGCAGTCAAAACACAACTCCAACATGAAGGCAGAGTCGAGACAACTTTCGCAAAAGCTTTCAACCTCATTTCTTCGGCTCAGGATCTCATCAACGATCTCCCTCGGCAAGAGTATTTTGCACAACAGGCAGATCCCCGAAATATACGTTATCGATCGCGTTACGTGAGAACTTGGGCTGGATCACGATGGCGTTTTACCGGCCCATCAGTAAGAATTTGGCGTACCAATTCTGACAATGCAATTCAACAGTGGCAGACCCTTGTCAACTCGCTAGATCGGATCGGTCAGTTGGGCACTCAAGCTCGCGTTGAAGTGAACTGGCTCAAAGAGCAAGCCGCCAACTGGAACACCAATGATCCACGCCTTGATGGCCTTGCACTTCTTGAAAAAGATCTTGATGAACTCGTCTCTACTGGAAAGTCATTACAGGTCATGCGTGATCAAGCGGCCTCGCAGATCGACTTCTTCCAAAGAAATCGCAATACACCCGCCGTCTAAGACGATTACTTTTGTCGATCAAATCTAATCATGTATCGACGACACCGTCAATCAATCGCAGCTCAGTCCATCTCATCTCATTAAGAAATGGTACTTTAGGATTCCGGCGGTAACTTCGGATCAACCCCTTCCATCGGGAAGATCGCAGAGGGCGTACGTTCTTGATTCATAATCTGCTTGATCTTTTCAGTCACTTCAGGGTGTTGGTTTGAAATGTCAGTGGTCTCAGCTGGATCAACCGAGAGATCAAACAACTGAAGCCTCGTCTTCCCCTTGGCCATTCCAGTCCGAACAGCTTTATACCGCCCCATTCTCACTGCTTGGCGACCATTTCGCTCCCAGTAGAGAAAGGGACTGTCGACCTGCTCCTGCCCCTTCAAGGCCGCAGCGAAGCTCACGCCATCAATATTGTCTGCTGGCGGAGCGTCCACCATGTCGAGCACTGTTGGCATGACATCTTGAAAACCACTGATGTGATCACTGACTGTGTTAGCAGGAATATGCCCCGGCCACCGAGCGATCATTGGCACGCGAATGCCACCTTCCCAGAACGATCCCTTTAACCCACGCAGGCCACCCGAACTTTCAAAGAAGTCGTAGTCAACACCCCCTGCATAGGTTGCTCCATTGTCACTTGAGAAAATGACGATTGTGTTCTCTGTTAAACCTTGCGCATCAAGTTGATCAAGGATCTTGCCAACTTCTGTATCAAGACGGGTAATCATCGCCGCATAAGCTGCTCTTGGACGATCGTGTGGCAAATATCCTTTGTCACCAAGATAAGCATTTTCATCCCATGCTTCTGGATAACGGCCAAGATCATCCTCAGGTATTTGTAGAGCAAGGTGAGGAATCGGGCTTGGATAGTACAGAAAGAAAGGCTCATCACCACTGGACTTAATGAACTGCACAGCTTCATCAATCATCAGGTCGGGCGCATATTCTGCACCCCCGTACTGCTGCTGATACATGCTTTTATCTGCGAGTGGTTCACTAATTTTCTGATGTGCTTTGAAGTACGCATTGTTCTCAAGCATGACTTTGTCTGAATTGCGCCACAAATGCGTCGGATAGTAGTTGTGCGCTTTTCTTTGGCAAAGGTATCCAAAGAAATGATCAAAACCTTGCAGATTAGGATGCCCAGATGTGCCCGGTCCACCGAGCCCCCATTTGCCAATGGCTGATGTTCGGTAGCCCTGGTCTTGCAAACGCCTTGCGAGCGTGTCTGTTCCTGGAGGAAGCGGATATTGCCCCTCTGGCTGATCTGGCCCCCAACCGCCATTTTCCCAGTTATTGCGTACGACCGAGTGTCCTGTATGCAAACCTGTAAGGAGCACGCAACGTGATGGCGCGCACACCGTGCTGCCAGAGTAATGTTGCGTCATGCGCACACCTTGGCTCGCCAAACGATCTAAATGAGGAGTTTCAATCAACTCCTGGCCGTATGAACCCAATTCCCCATAGCCAAGGTCATCTGCCAGGATGTAAACGATGTTCGGTTGTCTTTTGCTCGACTCATTCAGACCAACATCGCCCACTTGCAAGTCGTCTAAGCCAAAAAGCGACATGCCCAGAATAGGAAGTAATACAAGGAGCATGGTTCGCATTGCAGCTCAACCTCTTTCTAAATGTGGTGCTCAGTGAGCGTCGTCGCCTAGGGTTCTTGACCGAGATCAAAATGACCTGGATCTTCCCGGAAACCGTCGCTCTCTGACAGATTTGCCAAACCACCTTCTAATTGCAACGCAGCCGTATCCATTGCTGACGCAAAAGCCATTTCTTTCTGACTCAATGAACGCCCCACAACCTGGATGGACGAAGCACTCTGTTGAAGCTCATCGATGGCCTTCCGTACTTGTTCCTTCGCATTTTCCAAACCACCTGAAACCCGATGGTCTGGCGGTGGCGAGGAGGCAATAGATACAGTGGCCATACCCATCGTGGCCGCGGCACTTTCTAGATTAACGGTCACCCGTTCAACCAAATCCTGAAAGCGCAAGATCGAAGCAATCATTTTTTCTTCGCTTGTAGAAAGTTGGCGGCCCATAATCTGAAGTTGCGTTGCTTCGTCTCGCATGCTAATCAGTGAACCTTGCAAAAACATGACTGCTTTCGACACCGGCTCAACACTGAATTTTTCTTCTGATACCGGCGGCAGATTAATCTGATCTGTCGTTTTTGACTGCTGACTATGACATCCATTGATGGCCAAAATACCTATCCCAACGGCCGCAGCATAAAAACAACGGGATCGAAAAGAAGAATCGCTCTTAACCTGAATTCGCATTCGCACGCTCCTGTGAGTAACAGTGGTTCTTGTACCGAATGGCATTGTGCCATAGGTCATCAATCAGAGCGAGTACCCTCTCTCCAAAGACCACAATCATCTGCTCGGACGTAATATATTGTGTACAAATCGGCGATAGAAGAGATGACCGGTCTCTCGGCAGTGAATTCTGCCCGCCAGGTGCCTCCAACATAGACGGCCTCAGTATGGACAGCATGCGAAAGGATCAGTCCGGGGCCTACCAAGGCAACGTTCGCTCAGGGGGCGCAGGTGGCTGGAGAGCGACTTAGAGCACTAAGCAGAGTGATCGCTTCGATAAGCTCTAGTTTAGATATTGTTTGCAAAGGGGTTTGAGTAAGTATTCATTACTCGCCGACGACCTCTGGTAGCTCTTGAGAAACCGATTGAGCAGGTAAGTAGATACTAAATCGACTACCCACACCCACATCACTAATCACATCAGTGATCCCACCATGCACCCGAGCAATATGCTTGACGATCGCAAGGCCCAAACCTGTGCCACCGATCTGGCGACTCCGCCCCTTGTCCACCCGATAGAACCGCTCAAAGAGCCTGGGCAAATGCTCCGCCGCAATACCCGGACCAGTATCACTGACAGCAATGATGACTTGCTCGTTTGGTGAAGCACGCCCAATAAGAACCACTTCATCACCGGGCTCGCTATAGCGAATTGCATTCACGAGAAGGTTCGCCACAGCCTGGTGGAGTAGCTCCCTATTACCCTCTACTCGAAGATCCGAAACAACTTCAACTGAGATATCGATCGAACAAATTTCTGCCTGTTCACTGCAGTCTCTGCGAACGCCCTGTAACAGATCACTTACCAACAAGGACTCTCTTTCCAACCCTCGCCCACCTCCAGGTTCCTCGAGGCGAGCCAGAGAAAGCAAGTCCTCAATAATAGCTGAGAGGCGACGTATGTTGCGTAAGACAATGTCCAGATACCTTTGACGCTGCTCTGGATCATTTTCTTCGCGAACGAGCTCGGCATATCCCTGTATTGACATGATTGGCGTACGCAGCTCATGTGAAACATTGGCTGCAAAATCAGTACGAATACGTTCAAGCTGTCGAACATGAGTAATTTCATCAAGCAAAATCAGCGCGCCAGATACTTTTTCATCTGAATCAAATAGCGGCTCACCTGTCGCCTCCATCACTCGCCCACCAAGAGATCTAAGCTTAAGTTCAGCATACTGGTGCTCAGCTTGTGCTAAGGAAGAACGAACAAATTGATCAAGGGCGGGGTCTCTCACAAATTCTTGTAAAACATGCCCTCGTACCTCACGTCCCATCAAGTCCAACATGGTCAGTGCCGCACGGTTCATACTTAGAACATGCCCATCAAGGTCAAGAGCAATGACACCATTACTCATTGATTGCAAGATCGCCTGCACCTCCCCTTGTTGAACCTGCAGCATCTCCATCCGTGTTTCAAGCTCGGAAGCCATATGATTCAGGGCACCTGCCAGCAAATCCAGTTCTCGCGTACCTGGCCGCTCAATGCGATGATCAAGCGCACCAGAAGCAAATCTTTGACCTCCACGAACCAAGACGCTAACTCGATTACTCAGCCAAGTTGAGAAGATATAGACACCGATGAGTGTCATGAGCAACGAAACAATGAGCACACCAGATATAAAAGTAGTGAGCCCCGTAATTCGCGTATTAATGGACTGCATAGAGACGGCGGTACGCACCACAAAGAGTGGCTCTTTATTTTCATCAGTAACAGCAGCTGCGTAGTACAGCATGTCTTGTTTGAGCGTAGAGCTATGGCGCCTGATATGACCATGCCCTTCTTTGATTGCCGCGATTATTTCAGGACGAAACTGGTGATTGTCCATGCCACCCGCGTCCTCAAGACTATCCACGACAACGGTTCCATCATTCTTAATGACGGTGATCCGAAGTCCAGGTGTCTTTGCACAAAGGCTATCTACGAAGGACTGCAGTGTCGGCGAGTCAACGCCTGTACCCTCAATGACTGCAGCAGCCCAAGGCGTCAATTGCCTGAGCTCTTCCAAGCGTTCTTCTTCGTAAAAATTACGAGCTTCCTTAACAAGCACCACACCAATAAGAATGGCGATAAGTACTTGAATAATCATCAGCACGAGGCCCATCTGCCTGAGCAGTGTCCTCGAACGACGCTCCATTTCAACTACTCCTCTTGTGACGAACGCAACTCTTCTAGACGGTACCCAACGCCACGAATGGTATCAATACAGCTACCCAATTCGCCTAACTTACGACGCAGTGAGGTGATGTGAACGTCTATGGTACGCGGAGATAAAACGGCCGTCACACCATGAACAGCCTGGATAATCTGATGTCGCGTCCGCACAAACCCCGGCCGTTCACAAAGATACTGGAGAATCCTGAATTCCGTCACTGTCAAGTCACAGGGCTGGTCACCAATAAGAACTTCGTGCCGATCCGTATCAATTGATAAACGACCACCAAAAAGCGAGCGAGTGTCTACTTCTTCAAGGCTAGATACAGGCCGATTTCGCCGGCGCAGGATATTACGAATGCGCGCAATAAGCACACGCGGACTAAAAGGCTTGGTGACATAATCGTCTGCTCCAACCTCCAAGCCAGCGACAACATCGGCTTCTTCACCACGAGCAGTCACCATGATGACGGGGAGTTCTCTTGTCGCCTCTTCCCAACGTAATGCACGGCATATCTCCAAACCACTCATACCAGGCAGCATGAGATCAAGCAGTATGAGATCCGGAGGCGACTTCTTAATAATTTCAAGTGCCTCACCGCCATCATCGATGATCTGGGTAGAGAAGCCTTCCCGTTTCACATGCAGCTCGATTAGCTCTGCAATTTCTGGCTCGTCTTCCACAATGATAATTTGTTGATTTGTCATTAACTCTCTCGTCTTATATGTTGCGCGAAGTATACGGCTAGATTGTTTGCGTTGTGTTACCAATCAACCGCATTTTCGACGCCTTGGCACTGCCTAATCCATCCTTTGATCTCATAATCACGATTCAAACCTTGATCAAATATGTTCTTAACCTGAACTTCACCAACTACTAGCAAAACACTCATCTTTGAAACGACGACCGTGCCCCAACTCTCCATCATTATTCCCACCTACCAAGAGGCACTCAATGCCCCAGTTCTTTTACAGAGAATTAACCTGGCCCGGGAATCCGGCAATCTGGATTGTGAGGTCTTGTTCATGGATGATGATAGCCAGGATGGCATCCTTGAAGCGGTAAAGAAGTCCGAATTTCCGTGGGCGAGGGTGATTGTCCGAAAGTCCAATCGGGGGCTTGCACCAGCGGTTATTGATGGCTTTAGTCATGCCTCTGGGGCCATTCTGGTGGTTATGGATGCAGATCTGAGCCATCCGCCAGAGAAGATCCACGCCTTAGTCAAGGCGATAGAAAATGGCGCAGAGATGGCAATTGGATCTCGTTATGCATCCGGCGGCAGCACTGACAAGCAATGGGGTTGGCTGCGACAACTCAATAGTAGAGCCGCAACCTGGATGGCTCGCCCACTGACCAATGCAAAAGACCCGATGTCAGGCTTTTTCTCACTCCGAAAACAGTTGATCACCCAAGCAAATGACCTCAGTCCACTGGGGTATAAAATTGGTCTCGAGCTCATTGTAAAATGCTCTATTACAAAAATTACTGAGGTCCCAATTGTCTTTGTCGATCGCACCGCTGGGGAGAGTAAACTCACACTCCGGCAACAGTGGCTATATCTGAGACACCTGGTACGACTCTACAAATACCGCTTGTTCAATCGCCGTAAGAAGGCTCACTCTTAGCCGAGGGTGATGAGAAACTGACATCGAAGATTTCTGCCCACTCAATCAGATTCACAACCCGCCAAAACCGCCAAGAGTAATTTGCACGACCTTCGCGAACTCTATCAAAGTCGGCGCGAATCGCAGCAAGATCAATCGGTAAGCCGTCCCGTGCGAAGGCCGAATCAAGTTTCTCAGCAACCCAGTCAGAAAGTGTTTCCATCCACTGAGATTCGGGTGTCGGGAAACCAAGTTTATCACTTCGATCAACGATCGCATCCGGAACAAATGGGCGAATCGCTTCACGAAATACGTGCTTAGTTGTTCCATCTGACGCAATCAAAGCATCATCTGGCAACGAAAGTGCAAGGTTCGCCAAGTCGGTGGTCAAGAATGGAACACGGCACTCAATTGAATGTCGCATCGAGCAACGATCTGCATAGCGAAGCAGATCAGGAACACTGGATCGCAGTAGCGTATCAATCAGTCGATGATTGAGCCGCGTACCTGACATCCACGCTGCTGTGTCCATGTCATCCGTTGCGTCTGTTTTTAATCGCCAGCTTGGATCAAGGTAGGGATAAAGTTCAGCCCCCTTGGCCTTGAGGCTGCGCAGTCGGCGTCTGACCACTCGAGGAAGGCTTAGGCCAATACTCCTGGCACGGAGCTGAAGCGATGAACCATCATCGGATGCACAGTGCCCTGATAATTGCCACCACGCGCCCAAGCGACCTTGTCTCAGTGCCCCGGCCATTCGATAAGCAGCATATCCATGGTATCCCGCGAAAAGTTCGTCAGCACCTTGCCCGCTAAGCAACACCGTCAGACCTGCTTCTTGAGCGCCGCGAAAGACACAATCACTGGCAAAGATGCTGGTCGAACCTACAGGCTCACCTTGACTTCGAATGAACTCAGGGAGATCGTTGACCAAATCCTCCGGCTGCACCAAGACATCATGCCGAATGGCGCCTGCTTCTTTTGTGATCAGATCGATCCACGGTTCTTCATTCACGGAACTGCCACGCGCCAAATAGCTCACTGCATGTAAGTCTGCGTGAGGGCCCGCAATTTGCCGCATTGCCATCAAAATAGCGCTGGAGTCAATGCCTCCTGAAAGCGCAATGCCAAGTGGCACATCACTCCGTAAATGTTTTTCAACAGCATCTAAAAAACACGATCGAACTTCTTTGACAGCTTGATCGAAGGTCAATGCTGCTGGAGCCGTCTGCAACTTCCAAAAACGATGCGCACGAGGCAATCCGGAATCACCCACTCTGATGCGTATGAGATGACCGGGCGGCAATGCCCGGATATCCGCAAAAAACGATGACGACAAATCGCCACCATCAATGCCAAGCAAGTACTCAGCAACACGGCGCCGATCAGCCTGCCGCGATACGCCTGGCACTTTTAATAGCGGGCTTGGCTCTGAAGCGAAAACGAAAATTGGCTCATCACCAACACGCCCGCATGTCCAATACAGTGGCTTTATCCCAAACGGATCTCGGGCCAACAAGACCTGCTGCCGTTGAACGTCAAGCAATGCAAGTGAGTACATCCCAACCAGACGATTCAATACAGATTCACCCCAAGTCTGTAAGGCGGCAAGTAAAACCTCAGTGTCTGAAGTTCCTCGGAATTCAATCCCTTGCTCTTGCAATTCCATCCGCAACGCATCAGCGTTGTAGATTTCACCGTTATAGACAAGATGAAAACGCCCATCAGCACTCGACATTGGCTGATGGCCGGCATCGCTTGTATCAAGCACAGACAGCCGTCGCTGGGCGAGAAGTACTTCACATGTTTCTTCGGCAAGCTCCGGACCACCTTGTTGAACCTGCTTGTCACCATGGCGCAGCACAAGTACACCCTGATCATCTGGACCTCGATGTGCAAGATCTGCCAGCATCCCCGCTACTTGAGACGGATCAATCTGGAAGGGTCGACCTCGAGATATATATCCAGCGATACCGCACATATTGGGTTGCCATACCAATGGCTCGCCCACTGGCCAGCCTGATCCGTGTGCTCTAGCCAAATGAGCTGATCGCCCTATAGGCAGGACGCTAGGTGAGAAGTTTACTGATTTGAGTCACAGCTCTCGAACATTTCAGGCAGGTTCAACTGACAAACACTGCCTCCAACAAGATTATCTGAAATACAGCGCGGCTAGAAGGGGGACTTTCCACCCGTTGGTGAGGATCCTGCCTTTACTTGTCCTGGTGGGGCATCAGACACCGCTTGGCCTGGGTCATCGGGTAATTGCCCCGCCCCACCACCATGTTTTGATTCTGACTCAATCTCATCCTGGAACCCACGAACACCACGCTTGAATTCGACGATACTTCGGCCCAAGCTGCGACCAACGTCGGGAAGGCGTCGACCGAAAATGAGAAGGCCAATGACGACAATAATGACCGCTTCAGTCCAGCCAGGCATTCCAAAAGGCAGGAGTGCCAGCAAAGATTCATTGGATCCGTCAAGGAGAAGCATGATCAACCTTTCAACTAACTTGGGTATCGGCTAAACGTATTCTAGCTACTGAAAGAGCCCAAGGGTGGCGTAGTTCTATCAGAGAAGCCGATATCCCTTCTGGGCAGCTCTACTGCGGTAGTCTAGCCCAAGAACGTGCCCATGCGATGCAGTACAGGCCCTTTTTCTCAGACCTAGAAAAGGCGATTTCTATGCAGCCGGTAAGACCAGCTCTGCTCCTCACGACGTCCCTCCTACTCCTCAATGTTGCTTGTTCTCAGCAGAAGACAGATCAAGCATCCACCACCTTGCCAGATTACTCGCGTCAGCTGCCTCCTGGCGATTCGGCTCTGATTAAGGTGACCGACCCCAACAAGCTGCCATCTCTGAGAGATGCTTGGGCGGCAAAGGACGTCTATTTACTTGAGAGCTGTGATGCGAGCCGTCGCTGGTTCGAGGCGCCATCCAGTCGATCGCATTTCCCATATGAAGGCATCACACACGAACAGGCCCAAGCCAGCGTGATAGCATTTCAGACTATTTTGGAAAACGCCCGCAGTAGCGCTGTTTTTGAAACCGAGATTCTGGACACCTTTGATGTGTATGTGTCCCGAGGCTGTGATGACGACGGAACGGTCCTGTTCACTGGTTACTTTTCCCCCATTTTCCGAGCCAGTCAGCAACCGAGTTCTGAATACCCCTACCCCCTCTATACAAGACCAGCAGATTTGGTCACCGATCCAACAACTGGCCAACCAAAGGGGCAGCAACAAAGCAACGGCAGCGTGACACCGTATCCAACGCGAGAGGAAATCGAGTCATCAGGAATGCTCAAGGGAACGGAATTGGTCTGGCTGCAAGATCCACTGAGCACCTATCTCGTTCATGTTAATGGATCAGCAAAACTGCTGATGCCCGACAATACAACAATGTATGTCGGCTATGCCGGCAAGACTGATCGCCCCTATAAAGGACTGGGCCGCAGTGTGCTCGACGCTGGACTCGTCGGACGCAACCAACTAAGTCTTGCAACCATACGCCGACTGTACCGCCAAGATCCAGAAACCATCTCTAAGCTCATCAACAAGAATGAGTGCTATGTCTTCTTTACTGAATACGCGGGCGGTAACTGGCCGGCTGGTTCCCTGGGCGTACCTGTCAACCAACGTGCCTCAATCGCGACAGATAAGACGGTTTATCCGCGTGGTGGCGTGGTCATGGTTGATACACAAGCCGTCACCATCGATCGACAACGCGAACCTCTGGTTCGTTTCATGCTTGATCAAGATACGGGTGGCGCTATCAAGGCTCCAGGACGAGCAGATATTTTTATGGGTATTGGACCAAGCGCCGAAGTACTCGCTGGTGGTCAATTTGCAGAGGGCAAGCTCTATTACTTCTTCCTGAAACCGGATCATATTGCTCAGTACGCTCCAGCCAACAAGACCCGCACCACCGCCGTGCAGTAAAGTGCTGGTAGAGAGCGATACCAGCGATATTCAGTGCCCGGTAAATTCGCCTTGAACATAAGTCAACTTTCCCCAACCCGGCCAGGCTCGCTGGCGGGTCTGCTTGCGCTGAGCATCCATGATTACTTGACGCCGAATCTCATCCTGAAAGGCGATCTCATCAGTTCTTAACCAGGTCTCTCCACTCATCACACCCAGTATCAAACCGATCACCAAGATTACAAAAAAACGTTTCACAGCCTTAAGACCAATCTGATAGTGAGATGGCTTCACCAGCAACGCGCCACACTCCTGGCACCTTCCTTGATGCTGGAGTGAATCACAATTTCTCGGATAACTGCACAATGGGCAAGAACCTTGTCTCCATCGACGTTGACGGCGCACGTTCATCTCCCACATCTCTGGCAGCTCCACAAAAGAAACTACCCAGAGCAATGGGATGAGCATGGCAAAAGCGAAGAGGCTTCCCCACAACACCCACCATAGATTAAAGCCAAACCCACCAATGTAGACTCTCGCGAGGAGGTACATCAAAAACACATGAACAGCAATCAACAGCGCCAGTAACAATCGGTAAAACGTCGCAGCATTAGGGGCCGCTACTTGCATGAGGTATCAGACAAGCCACATGCAGACCACTGACGATCAACACGTGCAACAACTTCCTCGTCCATTTCAATCAGTGGTGGCCAAGGTCGCACTGGCTGACCAGCTCGGGCATCGTCGGGCAACTTGCATGTCGCGTCGATGCCGCATCGCCTCGCTCTATGGATAAAGTCCCGCTGAGGATCAATATTGGCCGCCATATGAAAGAGCGCTTCATCCATATTCGTAAGATCAACTCGCTTATCGAGCACGATCAGCAAATCACAACCTGGCGCATCGCCCATTGCAGAAAATGCCTGCTCAATTGCCTCAATTCCCTGCCCTGCGCCGGTTTTCTCGATGCTTGCGAAAACAATACGACCCGTTCCGGTTGCGAAATGTTCCGCACTATCTGCCCATTGCAACACTTGAACATCAACCCAATCGACATTGGAACTCTTCAATAGCTGAGTCACGTCTGAGGGGTTGCCTGTTTGGAGCTTCGGTCGACTGCCTTTTACTTCTTCGCCTGGCCATTTTTCAGTAGCGTCAATGCCTACTTTGCCTCCGGCCGCCAAACGCGCTGCTGCATGATCAAGGATGTCGAGTGGACCAAGTACCTTTTCAAGATCACGATCCATATCAGCATGTTCTGCAATTGCTTGCAACACCGCATCGAGGCTATGCACGTCGACACAATCATCAACCACAATGATCATTTTGGTCCATGCCATCTGACCAGCACCCCAGATCGATTGCATCAGTCGCCTCGCTTGAAGCGGATACGCTTTCTTCATGCCAATCACAGCGCAGTTATGGAAGCATCCAAAAAGTGGCAAATGGTAATCGGTGATATCAGGCACCAGCACTTGCAGTAATGGTAAAAAGACGCGTTCAGTCGCTTTACCGATGTAGTAATCTTCTTGTGGTGGCGGCCCAACAACCGTTGCAGAAAATACGGCATTCTTTCGATGTGTGATGGCTGTCACATCAACGATCGGATAGCGATCTGGCATCGAGTAATACCCCGTATGATCACCAAAAGGCCCCTCAAAAACAGCACCAGGACCAAGCGGCTCACCACTCGATGGATCCCAGTCAATCTCACCACACGCTGTACTGACGTAGCCCTCAATCACAATCTCACTATTGGCTGGCACCCTCAGCGGAACGGTCTTTGCCGGCACCATGGGAATACCGCGGCCATTGAGATAACCGGCCATCAGCAGTTCACTGATTCCTGGTGGCAATGGCGCTGTTGCTGCGTATGGCATCACTGACTCACCACCAAAGCACAGCGCGATCGGCATTGGCTGCCCGAGTCGTTTCCAGCTGCGCCAATGCGATGCTCCATCATGGTGCATATGCCAGTGCATGGCCAAATGTGTTTCATCTAATAACTGCGATCGGTACATTCCAACGTTATGACTTGATGGCCGCTTGGCATTTCGGTCATCCGCATGAATCGTATGTATGCCCGCAAACGTAATGAAACGACCTTCACCTTGAGCCGTACCTGCAGCATCAGGCGTCATATCAATACCAACGCCCTGTGGATCACCGTCGAGCGGCCAGCATTTTAAGATTGGCAATCTGGTGAGATCCACTTCACCATTTGAAGTCAGACGGACACACTCCTGACAAATACCGTGGCGCACACGCTTCGGTCCCAATCGAAGAAGCGACAAGAACTGGCGAGCCTTCTCAAATAGATCGCGAACACTGGTTGGCCTTTCAGGGCGAGTCAATGCTGCGATCTTGTCCGCGATCGCTGCCAAACCACCATTCGCATGGCAACCAAGTGCTCGTTCCATTCGTGAATAAGAACCAAAGACGTTGATGGCCAGAGGAAAATCTGATCCAGTCACGTTATCGAATAAAAGTGCATGCCCGCCCAAATCAGCATGATCTGGATCAAATGCCGCTGCATATTGACTTGGCTGGGCGGCTTTATTGAGTGCCATACGTTGCGAAAACTCGGTGATCTCGAGCAATGGCGAGACAGGAGCAGAGATACGAGCGAGCTCTCCTGCTGCATCAAGATCATCTAGAAATTGCCCGAGGTGCTTTGACATACCTTGAGCATAGACGCCCTCAGCAATGGTGGCGAGCCTTGGGTACACTGGGGACGAAGACTTAGCACTTAAGAACTGGAAAAATAGCTTTGCCAAATGAACCAGCTATTGATGTCCGGGGGACGGCGAAAACCTACCGTGGAGGTATTCAAGCGCTGCGCGGCGTCAACCTTCGCGTTGAGCGAGGTGAGATCTTCGGTCTTTTGGGTCCAAATGGCGCCGGCAAGTCCACACTCGTCAAGATCTTTATGACGGTGATCAAGCCCAGCCTTTCAGAGGGCATGCTGCTGGGCAAACCAATTGGACACAAACCAACTTTGCGCCGCGTCGGCTACCTACCAGAACACGCTCGTCTGCCACATTATCTTACTGGCTACCAAGCACTGCTTTACTATGGTGGGCTGACTGGCCAATCACGTCGGTCTTGTCGCCGGACTGCGGAGCATCTCTTAAAAACTGTGGGCATGTCTTCTTGGGCAAAGAAGCGTGTATCAACATACTCCAAGGGCATGCTACAGCGCATCGGCCTTGCTCAAGCCATGATGAACAAACCTGATCTCATCATGCTCGACGAACCTACTGATGGTGTTGATCCAGTGGGACGCCGCGAAATTCGCGATCTCATCTTATCTCTAAGAGAACAAGGCACCACCATCTTTATCAATAGTCACTTACTCAGTGAACTTGAGATGATCTGTGATCGAGTGGCCATCCTTGTACAAGGCCAAGTAAATATGCAAGGGACCATCGACGATCTGACCGCGGCAAGCCAACGGATCGACATTTCATTCCAAGGCCCTTCACCTCAATGGCTACGAGAACACCCAGAACTCAACGTTAATACTAAAAACAATACAACAACAATTCATGCAAAGAACCAAGTAGCTGTTGATGTGCAATGGATTTTAGATCGGCTCCGTAGCGAACAGCGTGTCATTGAGTCATTTGCAACACGCAGAGAGACACTTGAAGATCTCTTTATGCGAGCTGTGACAGATGAAGATACAGGGCAAGTCGCTGACATTGGAGCAGCAAAAAAGAAGTCACAAATAAATACTGGTGGTGCCAAATGAATGGCATTATTGCCCTGTTTATCGATGCTTATCGTGAGCTCAACGCACGCAAGTTGTTTTGGCTGACGCTCGCACTTTCACTCTTACTGGTACTGGCGTTTGGATCTATTGGCTTTAATGAGCGTGGCCTGTCCCTGCTGTATGGCCTCTATGAGGTCGAGTCACCTTACTTTGTAGAAGGCAACCCTCTTACTCGCATTTTCTATCAGGGCATTTTCTCTTACTTTATGGTGACTATTTGGCTGGCGTGGGGCGCCACCATATTGGCGTTAATCTCAACGACATCGATCTTCCCAGACTTTCTCGCCAGTGGTTCGGTTGAACTTGTACTGTCAAAGCCAATTCGTCGCATCACACTCTTTATCGTCAAATATATTGGCGCCCTGCTCTTTGTCATCTTTCAAGTCACTGTCTTTTGCGTTGGCGCATTTATCTGCATTGGCCTGCGGATCGGCACATGGGATCCGACAGTGTTGCTGGGCATCCCTCTGATCACACTGTTCTTCTCATACATCTACTGTATCAACGTGCTTGTTGGCATTATCTCCCGATCTGCCTTGGCAGCACTTTTGATTTGCCTACTCTTTTGGTTTTTAGTCTTCAGTATCCAGCAAGCTTCCGAATTGGTGACATGGGCGCATACAGACATGGCGTTGGGAACTGAGAGCCAACAGCGAGCCATTGACAACAAAGGCAAAGAGCTCGAGGCAACAGAACAGCGATTAGCAGCAGCTGATAACAGCGATCGTCAAACATTAAAAAACCAACGCGACTCGCTTGATGATCAGATTTCACGTTATAAAACCGAGATGGAAGATCAACAGAAAACGCTTGGAACGCTGGGAGCCTGGAAAAACGGAATTGATACTGCCCTTTGGTTCCTACCAAAAACAGGTGCTACCAAGAGACTCCTAACCAGGGCCTTAGAAGGTGACGCGCCCGTCACCTTTACCGATCTTATGACCGGTAATTTTGATTCGTCTAGTCGACGCAATTCAACGTCTGACACTGAGAGGGAAGCAAAACTACGCATTGAAGCAGAAGAGCGCAGCGTGCCGGCGTGGTGGATCTTGGGCACCTCTGTTGTGTTCGAATTGGTGATCCTGACTTTTGCCGCATTCGTTTTTATTCGTCGCGACTACTGACCTATTGGTTACCCAAATCCTGACCTCGCTTTTGAGCTGCCTTGACTGCCTTGAGAACAATCTCATCAAACTTGTGTTCCAACATAAGATCAATCGCAGCGGCGGTCGTCCCACCCTTACTGGTAACCATGGCACGGAGCGCCGCGGCATCAGGTTCACTCTCAAGTAGAAGTTGCCCCGCACCAGCAATCGTATGATCTGTAATCTGTAAAGCGATGTGCTCCTCAAGGCCCATTTCAATACCACCGCGCACCATCGCCTCCGCTAATAAGAACACATAAGCTGGACCAGACCCTCCGAGCGCCGTGGCTGCATCAATGTGTGCTTCATCAACCTGAACACTATGTCCCAAGGCATCGAATATTTCGGTTGCGAGTGCGGCATCCTCTTGTGCTGCTCCATGCCCTAGTGCAATGGCTGTCATACCGCGACCGATTCGACAAGGCGTATTGGGCATGACGCGCACGACCTTCGCCAATGGACCCAGCATGTCGGAAATCTTCTTACTCGGCACACCAGCCATGACTGAAATGACCACTGTTGGCTCTAAAAGCTTGCCGATCCAAGCACCAACCTCTGAGAAGCCTTGTGGCTTGACCGCCAACATGATCTGATCGGCACTGGCAATCTGAGCTGCATCTTGTGAGGTGGCACACCCAAGATCAGCCGCACGTTGGCGTCGCTCTTCATCATGCTCTGCCACCACAATCTGCTGAGGCTTGAGAATGTTCGCCTCAAGTAGACCATGAAGGGCTGCACCGCCCATATTTCCAAGCCCAATAATGCTAAGTCGGAAAGTTGCCATTGAATTCACCTCATGGGGCGTGAGCCTAACAGCGGAAAACCACTGGTCAAGCGCTCTTCAAGGCGCCGCAAGCGATGCTGCGATAGAATGCTGGAAGATATGCGAGCAACCGTCTGGAAAAAGGCATTTTTAAATGGCAGCAACTGAGACATATACCGGTACCTATGTCCTTCCTTTTGAGAAGCCAGCGATCGAACTTGAGAAACAGATCGAGGCGCTCGAATCTTCTGAGCAGGCTTCCAACTATGAACAAGAGCGTGCTAGTCTGCAACGAAACCGGGACAGCCTGCTGGAAAAACTCTATCAACAGATGACACCTTGGGACACCGTCCGGGTAGCTCGCCACCCTGCACGCCCTCAAACTTCTGACTACATCCGCATGCTCTTTCGAGACTTTAGAGAACTGCATGGTGATCGACACTTTGGTGATGATCCCAGCATTGTGACCGGACTGGGTCGAATCGGCTCCCATAAGGTCATGGTTGTTGGACATCAAAAAGGAAAGTCGACGCAAGAGAAAGTAGCCTGCCACTTTGGCTGCGCCCATCCAGAGGGCTACCGAAAGGCGCTGTTAAAAATGCAGTTGGCAGAGAAGTACAACCTTCCAATTGTGACATTCATCGATACGCCTGGCGCTTATCCAGGTGTCAAAGCTGAGGAACGTGGGCAAGCTCAGGCAATCGCTCTGAATCTTCGAGAGATGAGTCGCCTCAAGACACCAATTATCTCATGTGTGATTGGCGAAGGTGGTTCAGGCGGCGCCTTGGGTATTGGTGTTGGTGATCGCACTGCAATGCTGGAGTATGCCTGGTACTCAGTTATTTCTCCCGAAGGCTGCGCGGCCATTCTGTGGAAACAGAGCAATGAAGAGACCAATCAGCTTGCAGCCTCAGCCCTATCTCTCACCGCCAAAGAGAACCTGGCCAATGGCTTGGTTGATCATGTCATTCCAGAGCCTCTTGGTGCTGCCCACCGCAACCCCACCGAAGTCGCCGCCACGCTTGAGCGATGGATTACTGACCAACTCTCAGATCTACTCAGATTTCAACCTCAATCACTGGTTCAAAGACGCTATGAGAAATTGAGAAGAATTGGCCGTCTTCAGGAATACGGCCCCGTCTAAGCCCCGGAGAGGTAATCAGAGCCACTCGTTGACCACCTCAGGCGGCATCCCTATCATGGCCCCGCAATGGGGACCTTTCTGAGGCAGTTGCCCCCACTGAGAGGTCTAGAAGCAGGTTTCGAGGGCCGCAGAGGTTAGTCAGGGCTTTTGATCTCATGAAGCTGTCGCCGCTGCTCTATTATTCGCTCGTTTTTGGCTGATTTCAGAGCTCGTATGACCGTGTGTTGGTGGCTCAGACATATAGATGGGCAGGATTCGCTCCTCAGACTGGCACAATCGCTGGCAGAGCAATCAAAACGTATCTCCCCAAAGGGAATCTGATCGTGGCAAAGAAGAAGATCACCAAGAAGACCACTAAGAAAAGTTCTAAGAAGGCTCCAGCCAAGAAGAAGGCTCCAGCCAAGAAGAAGGCTCCAGCCAAGAAGAAAGCTCCAGCCAAGAAGAAGGCGCCAGCCAAGAAGAAGGCGCCAGCTAAGAAGAAGGCGCCAGCTAAGAAGAAGGCGCCAGCTAAGAAGAAGGCGCCAGCTAAGAAGAAGGCGCCAGCTAAGAAGAAGGCTCCAGCTAAGAAGAAGGCGCCAGCTAAGAAGAAGGCTCCAGCTAAGAAGAAAGCTCCAGCCAAGAAGAAAACAGCCAAGAAGACCGCCTCCGCTGGCGGCACGACCGCGAGCAATCGCCGCCGCGGTCGCACCGTGGCTGAAGTCGCTGCTGCTTCTACTGCCGATGGCGACGGCTATGTCATCGTTGCTGGCCGCCGAGTACGCATGATGGCAGGACTCATCGCGAAGAAGACCCGACGTACCAAGGCTGCATTGACCGCTGCTGCATTGAGCGCCGAAGAACAGGTTTCACAGTCCCTAAAGGCAATCAAGACAAGTTTGACTGCCAAAGAGCTCAAAGCGTTCATGTCGATGCTGTATGAACGTCGGAAGTCACTGATGCATGATCTGGGAGCAATGGAAAATCATGCACTTCGCGCCAACAAAGACGGCTCATCACAAATGCCAATCCACCCCGCTGATCTCGGTTCAGATACCTATGACCAGGATCTTAATCTTGGCCTGGCTGCCAAGGAACGGCAACTCATTCGGGAAATTGATGAAGCAATACAACGTATCAAGAAAAAGACATATGGCATTTGCCAAGCATCTGGCAAGGTGATTCCACTGGCCAGACTCAATGCGAAACCGTGGGCAAAATATACTGTTGAAGCCGCTCGGGAACGCGAACGTCACATGAATTCATGATCACGTAGATGCCTCTAAGCAATGTCGCAGAGCACAAACGACAAAACATTTGTTAGAGCTTACCAGTCTCCAATGGCGTGGCTGGTTTTAGTCTGCGTTGTTCTGGCTGGCCTCAGCATTGACCTTGTGACGAAACGCCTCGCTTTTGAATATGTGACTTCTTCGCCAGTAGAGCTAGACCGAGATACGCTCATCAATAAACCTTGGTTTGATCCAATAGAAAGCCATGACGGTACTGAAGCCCTGCCTTGGAACCTTTTGGATTTTCATCTGGTCCTAAACCAAGGCGCCGTTTTTGGCATTGGACCAAACCAACGCGCGTTCTTCATTATCTTCACAGTCATTGCACTTGTGATTGGTTTATTTGTCTTCGGTTGGCTCACATCAGCGCGTAGCACCATTGCGCATTTTGCCATCGGACTTATTCTGGCTGGTGGGCTTGGAAACTTATACGACCGACTGCTGATTGGACGGGTCCGTGACTTCTTGCACATGCTTCCAGATGTTGAGCTGCCCTTCGGCTGGAGCTGGCCGGGCAATCAAACCGGCGAAGTTTTTCCTTGGATCTTCAATGTGGCTGACGTCCTCTTGCTCACAGGTATGGGACTACTACTCATTCATGCCATGATCGATGATCGAGCTGAAAATCGAAAGGCCCAAGCAAGCAAAACCGATTCACCCGGCCAAGAATGACTCCCACTGCTTTACAGAGACCAGATCTTCACTCGTCACAGGATCTGGCACTGCTTCCAATGGCACAGAAAGTGCCTCGGTAAAGGGGCCAACGGCAGTACGAACGATTGCTGCGCAATGCCCGCCAGTACCAAGTGCCACGCCAAGATCGCGAGCAAGACTTCGGACATAAAAGCCGGTTCGACAACGTACCTCTAGTTCGACCTCAGGCCAAGCATAGCTTAAGAGCCTCAGCTCATGAACAAAGACACGACGAGGTTCAATCTTAACAACCTGGTTCTTACGAGCTTTCTTGTAAGCTCGCACACCGTCAATCTTGACCGCGCTAAACTGCGGTGGCCGTTGCATCACTTCGCCTTCAAAAGACTTCAATGCCGCTGCAACAGTCTCTTGAGTTGGCGGCTTAGAGATTGACACAGGCTGCATCTCACCTTCTCGATCATCAGTATTCGTAAATGCACTAAGATCAATTGTTGTTCGATAAGTTTTATCTGTCGCCATGACTTCTTGCAGCAATCGTGTTGCTTTACCCAGTCCCATCACTAAGACACCACTTGCAAGCGGATCAAGAGTGCCAGCATGTCCTGTGCGCACAGATCCAGCTCTTCGCCGAACAACTGAAACAGCTTGCATTGAAGATGGACCAATAGGCTTGATCACCGATAAAAAACCAATGAGGCCTGAATGCCCAGTTGATTTTTCGGATGTTGGTTTCGGATCACTCAAAGCCATTTTCCTCACATAGGGAACCAATTTTGCCCCAGAAAGCGGTGATGAACCCATGAGATCAGGTATACACCCCGATTACAAAAGGCCCGCGTATGCGAGCCTTTTGTAGTCGGGGTGACAGGATTTGAACCTGCGACCTTCTGACCCCCAGTCAGACGCGCTACCAAGCTGCGCTACACCCCGCAATGAAGCGGACAGGGTGGGATTCGAACCCACGGTACGGACAAGCCGTACACGGCATTTCCAGTGCCGCTCCTTAAGCCGCTCGGACACCTGTCCCGTCAGAATACGACTGAGCAGTCTATCAGGTTGCTCCGCCTGGGAAGGCCTCACAAGGATCACCGCCACCCCAAAACGCACACCACCGCGCCATAGCGCGGTAGCTCGCCCCTTTGCTGGACCCGCCACTGACCCCGAAGGCTTTAGGCAGACGATCGATCCTCAATATGGAGCACGTGCTCTCTTTCCCAATCCCCGGTCTATCTCCCCACCATTCAATCCCTCGCCCGCAATCAAAAAGATCGAGTCCGTGACAAGTCGCACTCGGTTCGCCCCAACATAGAGCCAATTCAGGCTTCAAAAATAAAAAGCGCAAAAACCCTAACAAGTGCGCTTTTAAGCTGAAGTGATATGGAACGGATTCTGCTCGAAATGCCTTAGGGCGTCTTGTCGCGTTGGATTCGGATCTGCTCAATCGGCACGACCTTTCCCTGATCCATGCCTGGACAGGGAGTCGATCTACGGGCCCTTGCCCAATCCTCTGGGCTGCGAAGATTCTCTGTCCAAAATGGCCAAGTACGGCACTGCCGGGGTCGAGCCCCATAGATGCCACACAACGCTTTGCCCGGCTCCGTTTTTCGGTCAAGGAAAATGCAATCGTAACCGGACTCTGTCAGGTGCTCATTGAGCGACCATCCATCATTGAGCTTCCGAGCATATTGGTCCCGGAACGCGCGTGGCTTGAGCCCCATCGCTTTTGCCATCTCCAGGCCCTCTTGCTCAGTAAACCAAACGGCACCCGGAGGGCCTGTGCAACAATTACCGCACTGCGTACAAGCGAAGCGCAGTCCATCACGATACCACTCGCGCTCGACGGAGTCCTCAGATGACTTGCTCTCTTTTGTCACGATGCGTTCTGGTGTCCACGACACTCGTTCGCGCGTTGATGTGGATGTTGATCGATGCGAATACAATGAACTTCTGCCTGCTGATTGCCAAGGCGTAGATCAACGAGCTGCGCCGGTCGCTCATCAAATGCCATACGATCCGCTGACTGAATCTGAATAAGAGCATTGGTCTGATCCGTCTCAAAAAACGTCTCTGTTAGCTCATACGCATTGTCCAGACAGTCTGCTGTCATCCATATAGCAGCTTCGCCAAGCCGGCCGCTATGCCTGTGACGCACTTTGGCTAAAACAAACCAGAGCGTCGGCCCAAGAATACGACCACGTTCATCCTGACTGGCCGCTGGGTCAATTTGGAGATCGAGATGCCACTTATTTTCTAATGAAAGAAGCACCTCATCAAGACCACCGCCCATTGGATGGTTCGACTCCAAAATGCTGCGGAATGTCGCTCCGCCATCAATTTCATCAGAAGGCGGTTCAGGCCAGGTCTCTTCAACCTCTACCACATCGTGACGATCAAGCACTTGACGTACAGCGGGCAACATCTGCGGTTCAACATAAACCAGAACTGTTTTCATCTGGGTGATGAAGATCTCAAAGAGCGTCTCTTCACTACAAACTCCAGCCCCCACCATGCCATCTTCAAGAATCAGTGCTGACCACTTATGCCAACCAGCAAGAAACTGACTCAGGGCAATAGGCTGCGTCCCTAGAAAAACATCTAAAGCGCGGTAGGCATCGCGAGAAGCAATCTCGAACATGGCCGTCACCTCATGGCTGAGCAATGCCATCAAATCGCTGATCAGACCTTCCAGACGCTCATGAGAGACTGTGAGGTCCAGAATATAGACATCCTGGCCATCAGAATCACCTGGCTGATAGGTCACCGTGTACCCCTGAATCGGACACCAACCGGGTTGGGGCAGCACACCTAATGCATAGCGGAAGCCATCACAGGTCGGTCGGGTCAGCCCAGGTTGCATACGGGGGTTCGGCATCGAATGGATATGGTAGCAAGGAAGAATGAGGCCTAGGCAACCTGAACCGACTCGCTCCGGTATCATCCACATCGTATCCAGGGGAAGATCATAAGCGTTGCGGCCGCCAGCGAGTTCAAGGCACGGTCGCCCCACCTCACGAGGGTAGGTGGACATTCTGTACCAGGGATCCATGGCAAGGCCATAGATCCGCAGTCCTGGAGATGCTGATGGCCAAAGAGCGAGCCCAATGGGGCAGCAGACTAGGATTCATTCTTGCAGCAGCAGGCTCCGCTGTGGGCCTTGGCAATATCTGGAAGTTTCCTTATATCACCGGCCAGAATGGCGGCGGACTGTTCGTACTGATTTATCTTGGCTGCATCTTATTGGTGGGATTACCCATCATGATGGCCGAAATAATGATCGGCCGATCATCTCAACGGCAACCAGTTGGCGCCTTTAAGAAACTTGAGAGCAGCTCTTCCGGTTGGACTATTGTGGGCTGGTTCGGTGTGATTGCTGGCTTTCTGATTCTCTCCTTCTACATTGTTGTTGCAGGGTGGGCGATGGACTACACGCTGAAGAGCGTGGTCAATTTTACCCAACCTATTTATGAAAAAGCAGAAGCTGACTCCCTCGACTATCGGGCACACGTGAGCGCTGATGAAATGCGATCTCACCTGATCGATCAACGTGCAAATGAGTCCATTGCTGAGCATGAAGAAAACTTACAAGTCACCATGAGCCCACGGACATGGCAGGCATATCAGTCAATCGAGCAAGCACTCGCGAACGGTGCTTTTGGGACAAGACCTCTTGATTCAAACGACCTCGCCAGCTGGAAACAATCACGCCAAGGCGCTTTAGACGCAGTTTTATCTGATGAGACACTAGGACAGCTGTGGTCAACTGAAACGTTCAATGAATTTGGTGATGACCTTGAGTATCGCAACGAAGCCAATACTGAGGCAACGCAATTTTATGCGCCGATGAGTGATGAAGAAGTCAAGACTCTGGCCACCGAACAACATCGACGGGATGCTATTTCAACCAGTGTCACAACAGTTTTTCTAGAACTACTCAAAGATGGTTGGACTGCTAGCTTTTGGGCGGCCATCTTCATGCTGCTCACCATACTCATCGTGTCGAATGGTGTTTCTGCTGGCATTGAACGGGCCTGCAAGGTCCTGATGCCACTGCTTGTCTTCTTGATCTGTGTCATGGTTGTCTATGGCTTCTTTCAAAGGGGATTTGAAGAAGCCGTTTCGTTTGTCTTTAAACCTGATGCTTCGAGACTGAAACCCAGCGGTGTCCTTGAGGCACTTGGACATGCCTTCTTTACCTTGTCGCTGGGTATGGGTGCCATGATTACCTACGGCTCCTACCAAAAAAGCAAAAAGTCACTTCTGGGGCAGAGTTTTGCGATCGCCGGCATTGACACGCTGATCGCACTACTCGCTTGCATGATGATGTTTCCCATCATCTTTTCCTACGACCAAGAACCTGGAGCCGGTCCGGGACTCGTCTTTATGAGCATGCCACTTGCATTTGCGGAGATGGGTCAAGGCGGCTTGATACTGGGCATCATTTTCTTTGCACTCCTGGTCTTCGCGGCGTTAACGTCGGCCATTAGTTTGCTCGAAGTCGTTTCTTCTTACTTCATCGACGAACGAAATTGGTCACGTCGCAAGGCCGCGTGGCTTCTGGGCGGTATTATCTTTGCTTTCGGGGTCATAGCCGCTTTTGCGAACTCACCAGGCTTCAAGTTAGCCTCATGGGAACCAGGCTATGGCCAGAACTTCTTTGATACGCTTGACTATCTAACTTCGAACTGGATGCTTCCACTTGGTGGACTCTTCATCGCCATCTATGCTGGCTGGTTCATGCCACGCAAACTCCGTATGGCAGAGATGGAAGATATGGCTGGAGGCTTGGTCATGCTGTGGTTCTTGCTTATTCGTTTTGTTGCGCCCGCTTTGGTCATCGTTGTTCTGCTTCAAAAAATCGGTTTTATTGATGCAGATGAGTTCTTCTACGCGATTGGCTTTTAACTCAGACCTTTATCGAATCATTCCTTTGGTGTCTAAGAGAAAGAAAACTCATGGAAGCCTTTAATCAATTTCTTGATGCAGTAAACAGTGTTATCTGGGCCGACTGGGTGCTCTATGCCGTGCTTGCGGTTGGAGTGCTTTTCACCTTGTTTAGTGGCTTCTGCCAGTATCGAGCTTTAGTGCACGGCACCGCTGTCGTCACTGGCCGCTATGACAACAAAGACGATCCAGGTGCTATCAATCACTTTCAAGCACTTTCTGCTGCTCTCTCGGCAACAGTCGGTTTGGGCAATATCGCCGGCGTTGCATTAGCCATTGCGCTTGGTGGGCCTGGTGCCGTTTTCTGGATGTGGATTGTTGGACTTGCCGGCATGGCACTGAAAACAACATCTGTCACACTTTCCATGCTCTACCGAAACGTTGATGATCCCGAAAACCCACACGGTGGTCCAATGTGGGTTGCTGAAAAAGGTCTTTCTCAGTGGAACTTCCACCGACTTGGTGTGTTTGTCGGTTTTATTTTCTGCATCACGTTGCTCATTTCAGCCATTACTGGTGGCAACATGTTCCAAGCGTGGAACGTGGCGGAAATGACACAAGAGGTCGCCCCTGAAATTCCCAAACTCGGAGTGGGAATTGTGCTGGCAATCCTTGTTGGTCTCGTCATTATTGGCGGCATCAAACGAATTGGTCATGTCGCAGGTTTTCTAGTGCCATTTATGTGTGTTGCATACATTGCTGCTGGCCTTGTTGTGCTCGCAATGAACATCTCTGTGATACCTGAGATGATTTCGCTTATTTTCAAGAGCGCCTTTTCACCGCAAGAAGCTGGTAATGCCTTCCTTGGCGGATCAGCAGGGTATGCATTCTTATGGGGCATGAAACGCGCACTGTTTTCAAGTGAAGCTGGACAAGGGTCCTCGCCCATTGCCCATAGTGCTGCAAAGACAAATGAACCGGTTCGTGAAGCGTTGGTCGCTGGTATTGAGCCTTTTATCGACACGCTGGTTGTCTGCACAATTACAGCATTGGTCATCCTCTCAACTGGCGCCTGGGATCGTGACCATGAGTCAACTTTGGCCAACGAGCCACAATTGATTATGGTTGAACTTGATGCCGAGGCCGCAACCAGTACTTGGAATGTCGGGCAAAAGGGTGAATTCCCATTAAGCAGCCTTAAGAACTCGGAGATTGCCAATCCAGAATCCATCGAAGATGATTCCATCCCCTCGATTGCATGGTTTGTTCCATTGCCTGATAAATCCGAAGAAGCTCAATCACTGACAGGTAAGAATTGGCAGCAAGAAGATCGCGCCTTCGTGGTGGCTCAAACAGGCAACAAAAGCAAAGACACCAACTCCGACCTTGTTCGGGTTGGAGGTCGTGTGGTCAAGAAGGACGATGGCACACATGCCATGGTTTTTGAACCAAATGCACTCGAGTCAAACGGTGCAGAGAAACCAACTTTTAGATCACTTGCTGTCTACAAAGAGTATCCCGGCGCCACACTCACAGCACATGCATTTGACCGGTCAATTCCTGGCCTCGGTACATGGCTGGTCCTGGTTGCTGCTTGGCTCTTTGCCATATCAACCATGATCTCATGGTCTTATTACGGCGAGCAGGGCATGGTCTATATGCTCGGCGAATGGTCTGCCGTCCCCTATAAAGTGGTCTATTGTGCGATGATCATCGTGGCAACGCTAGGCTTCATGGAATCTGACAAGGACTTAGACAACCTCACCGCCTTGGGAACTGGGGTGATGCTTTGGGCCAATATCCCAATCATGTTGATATTTGGGTTTATTGCGATGAAGACCTATCGGTCGTACATAGATCGCCTTCGATCGGGCGAGTTTAAGTCCACAAAGCACAGGAACAAGGATGTCAACGCAGACTGATAGGAATCTGGCTCGTCATCACCAATGGTCTGTGGCAGATATTGCAGATGTATTGGAAGCAGGCTTCTTATCTGCTGAAGCTGGACTACGCCGTGAACAAGCTGTTCGAGGTCTTGATGCACGGTCTGAGGTCGAACTGCATCCGCTTTTGCAAGAGATTTTCGAGGCGGCCTCGATTGGTGCCACCCGTGAAGTGCGCTATCCAGCCGAGAGCCGTCGGCGACGTCAAACAGAGGGCCGTCGCTGCGATCTCGTGCTCACACCTGATGGCAAACCATTGGTTGAACCACAACAGAAACAGACACTATTTGCACCGACCAATGCGGTGGAATTAGAAGATGCGTTCTGGTTAGAAGTGAAGTGCGTCACACAGTTCACGCCAGAAGGGCCCAATTCAAGCTATACAAGCGAGCTCTTATCAACAGTCCAAAAAGATGTATTCAAACTGGCTTCAGATCGGTCCATCTTACATGCTGGCCTACTCATCATGCTCTTCGTTGCAAGCGAAGAGGTTGCAGAACATGACCTCCAAATTTGGCAAGATAAGTGCCTTGAACAAAGCCTACCGATTGCTGCACCAGCGCATCGCATCGTTCCGATTACAGATCGACTTGGCAATCATGTCTGCTGCATGTCTCTTTTTCCAGTCAGGCATTTGTAGACAGATCAACCAACGAGTTTTATGAGCCATCTGCCCCAGCAGCACCCTTACGAATGACTTCCAAGATGTGACGAGCCGCTTCTTCAGCAGGCCTCTTATTGGCAAATCGTAGACAGACGCGTTTAAGCTCTTCTGCTTGATTGGCCGCATTCTTAGAATCATGAAAAAAGTAACTCGCCGCCTTGACCACAGCGCTACAGCCGCCAATATGGGGAACAAACTCGGGCGCAATCTCCCGTGAGGCAATGATATTGGGCAAAAGGCGATATGGCGTTCGCAATATGATCTTAGCGCCCAACCAACTCACAAGACCAGTCTTATAGACACCGACCATGGGCCTTCGCTGACGCGTAATGTGAAGCGTCATTGTGCCTGAAACGACCAAAGCTAAATCACACCAAGCGACAACCTCATCAGCCATCCCTGTCACCATGTGCAGTCCTGTTGGAAAAACCTTTAGGCGATCACGCACGATCTTCGCTAACGCTGGCGTTGCTGCTGCAATGACACCAGCGGTCCCACTATGCCTACCTTGTAGTTGGTTAAACGTATCAGCCAGAAGCCTAATATTCGCTTTGACCTCATGCTCTCGTGATCCTGGGAAGAGTGCCACTCGCGGCGCGCCCTGAGGCAAGCCAGGGTTGTTTTCCCGAAGAGCCTTACTGTCAATCTCACGATTAATTGCCGGATGCCCTATAAATCTTGCTGGCACATCACGGTCGTTGAAATACTCATCTTCAAAAGGCAAAAGACAAAGCACCAAATCAGTGAGTCGCCTGAGTTTACGAATACGCCAACCTGCCCATGCCCAAATCTGTGGAGCATTAAGGTGGATAATTCTGGCTCCAGTTTTCCGAACGGCTTTGCAGATAGGAAAATTCGCGGCAGGTGAATCGACAGGCACATAGGCCACAACCCGGTACTGCCGTATCCACTGCTTGATGCGACTAATTTCTTTGCGTACTTCGCGAATGCGCTTAAAACCATTGAGCCCCATGGCGCTCGCTTCAGTGGTTTGGCTGATCACTTTCGCTCCAGCCTTTTCCATGAGTGGGCCACCCCAGGCAAAAATCTGGATGTCAGGGCGAAGCCTCTTTAATTCTGCAATCAGTGGCGCTGCCAACGCATCACCGCTCGGTTCAAATGCCGTAAACAGAATACTAGGTGCCCGCTGGTGAACATGGTCACCACTGGCACTCTGCTCCGAGCCTTTACGCTTCTTAGAAATAGCTTTGCTCACGGAGGGCATCATACGGGATAGGATGGGCCTATGACATTTCTGCAAAAACAACAGATACAGGTGCCGACAAAACGCTATGTGATCGCCATCGCTCTCTCACTATGTTCAATAGCCAGCTTGTGTGCTCAGGATGCCCAATCGAACCCGCCGGCCCCCACGATCTCCATGGCTTCCGATCAGATCCCGGCAGCTCTTCGTAAGCCAGTGCTCGGCATCGCCCTCAATATTCACCATATCAGCGACTTAGAACTCTATCTAAGGAGCGTTGATCAGATTGCCGAACTTGGAGCCAACGCACTGGTGGTCGTAACACCATGGTTTCAGGATACCGGCAGTACCAATACCATTTACCGGATCTCCAGCCGCTGCCCCACCGACGAACAGCTCAAAGCTGTTTTTAAGCGAGCAAAGCAACGGAACCTTCGTACTGCCATTGTCCCAATCGTGCTTATTAAAAATCCAGTTGGCAAAGAGTGGCGAGGGACTATCGCGCCCACAAATTGGGAACAATGGTGGATGAGCTACGGTGCATTTATTAACCACTTCGCTGGCATGGCCGCTGAATTGGATATTGACATCCTTTCCATCGGAAGTGAGTTGAACTCAACTGAAGATCAAGAGCAACATTGGACTCATGTTGCTGCTGCTACACGAAAAATATTCTCCGGCACAATGACCTACACCGCAAATTGGGATCGATATGAGAAAGTAAAATTTTGGAATCTTGTCGATGCCATCAGCATTAGTGCCTACTTTGAGTTAGTAGAAAATCCAGAACAACAAAACGTATTAATGATGTCCGAAGCCTGGGGAAAAATTGCCACTAAAATCGCTGACTTTGCCAAGACACAGGGCCGACCACTTCTGCTCATGGAAGTCGGATATCCATCTGTACCATGGGCAGCCCTTCATCCATGGAACTACCAGCCCGGCGATCTCAAAGAATCTGATCCTGAAACCCAAGCTCGAGCCTATGAGGCCTTTCTCACAATTTGGACGGCAAAGCTCACGGCTCAGGCCTGCCCCGTACAGGGGTTCTTCCTCTACCACTGGGATCCGTACCACAGCGGCGGCTCACGGGATTTTGGCTATGGCATTGACGGAAAGCCTGCCAAAACGCTCATCCGAGATGCCTTCCAGCAGATCAAATCAGAGATCCGAAAAAACCAAGCAAAGCCTCAATCTCTGGCAGATTGAACGTTCCTCGCTAGGATGTGCCAGCGTTCTGTCTTCGTCCTGATCCAATCAGCCCCAAGCAGCCCAACTGGGCAACCACCCTATTCCAATGAACAAAAGAACTCATATGTGCGGCGAGCTTCGAGAAACCGATTCCGGCTCACATGTCACTATCAGCGGCTGGATTGCTACCTATCGAGATCAGGGCAAAGGCCTCATCTTCCTGGACCTTCGAGATCGCACCGGTATTACCCAGGTTGTCTTTGATCTAGAGGATGTCGATGAAGAGCTGGTTACGACTGCAAAGAGTCTCCGCCGCGAGTTTGTAGTGAGCATCACCGGCATGGTGCGGGAACGTGAAGGCAAGGCCAATCAAAAACTTGCAACCGGCGCCATTGAAGTAAGAGCAGACAAGCTTGAAGTCCTCAGTCGCAGTGATAATCCACCGATTCTTCCTGACGAACACGAAGCTGAAAAAATCTCTGAAGATATTCGACTCAAGTATCGGTATATCGATCTGCGGCGTAAGCGAATGCAGGATATCCTCACCACTCGACATCGAATCACACAACTAACAAGATCGTTCTTTGGTGAAAATGGTTTCATTGAAGTTGAAACACCACTTCTGATTAAACCGACACCAGAAGGAGCGCGTGACTTTATTGTGCCTTCGCGCGTCAAGCCAGGATCGTGGTATGTACTCCCACAAAGTCCACAGATCTTTAAGCAAATTTTGATGATTGGTGGCCTCGATCGATACATGCAGATTTGCAAGTGCCTTCGAGATGAAGATCCTCGTGCCGATCGTCAGGCAGAGTTCACTCAAATCGATCTCGAAATGAGTTTTGTGGATCGAGATGATGTAATGGACATGACGTCGAGTTTCGTACGTTTACTATTCAAAGAACTGAAGGGTATAGACGTTGGCCTGATCCCAACAATGAGCTATGCCGATGCGATGAGCCGCTTTGGTAGTGATCGCCCCGACCTTCGCTTTGACCTTGAGCTTCACGATGCCACTGATCTTGCGAGCAAGACAGAGTTCCGCGTTTTCACTGAAGCAATTGGATTAGAAAATGGTGTTGTCAAAGCACTGGTTGTACCGAACGGGGTCGACAAACTAACTCGCAAGAATCTTGATGGCTATGGAGAGATTGCCAAAACCTATGGTGCAGGTGGATTGCCGACATCAAAGTTCACAGGACAAGGTGAGCACGGCGGTTTCGAAACTGGTATTGCCAAGTTCCTTGCTCCCATTGCAGGTGAGCTCGCTGCATCACTCAATCTCAAGCACGGTGATATTGTTGTCTTTACCGCTGATCGTGCCAACATCGCCAACACGGCACTGGGTCAAGTAAGATTACAAATTGGCCGAGATTTAGATCTGATCGACGAGACCCAATTCAAGTTACTTTGGGTTGTTGACTTTCCGATGTTTGAACGCGATGAGGAAACGGGCCATTGGACGAGTTTGCACCACCCCTTTACCGCCCCCATGCCAGGCCAGGTTGGTGTGCTTGATTCTGATCCGGGTGCCTGCATCTCGGCTGGATATGATCTGGTTATCAATGGTTCAGAAGCAGCCGGAGGCTCTGTTCGTATCCATGATCAAGATGTCCAAGCCAAGGTTTTCTCACTTTTAGGGCTCACTCCAGAAGATGCTTCAACAAAATTTGGTTTCTTATTGGAAGCCTTGAGATATGGAGCCCCACCACACGGTGGCATTGCCTTCGGATTGGATCGTTTGACGATGCTCTTCTGTGATACTGATAATATTCGTGACGTCATTGCCTTCCCCAAAACTGGCAGTGGCTTAGATCTCATGTCAGAAGCACCTGGACCTGTTGATGATGAGCAACTCGCCGAACTGCGTGTTTGTGTCATGGAACCAGACACTGCTTCCTAATGCCTCTCAAGACCTGTGACTGTTTTTTCTCATGAGTAAAAACGCGATTCTAACACTACTGATTCTGATTGGCTTGGTTGCAGGCGCTCTTTTTGGTGAGTACATCCTCTTCCCTTCTGGGCAAGTTGGTGGCGATCACTGGACAAAACAGCTTGGTGATTTGATTTTGATTCGACCGCTGAAGCTGCTGGTGATCCCCCTCATCTTCTTTAGCGTGGTATCAGGCATCACTCGAATTGGTGACCCCTCTCGGCTTGGCTTGGTTGGTGGCGCAACCATCATTTATTACATCACAACGATGTTGCTTGCCGTCATCCTTGGGACGGCACTCGTTTCTTGGGTTGCACCTGGCGTCAGCCCACACGATCAACAACTTGCACTTATCAGCCAAGGCGAGGCTGCTTTTAATGACAGCACCAATCTTCAAAGCAAAGTCAGCAACCAGACGATGGGTTCCGCCTGGACAAATATCCTACGGCAGTTGATACCAGACAATGTCATCAAGGAAATGTCAGATGGCAGACCCTTGGGCGTCATCGTCTTTGCCATTGGATTTGGGCTGGCGCTGGCCTGGGGACGAGAACGCACGAAGGCCGCAAGAAAGGTCATGGATGCTTGTTTTGAAGGCATGATGATCTTTGTTCAGTGGATTATTTGGCTCACGCCTATTGGTGTATTTTTCTTGGTCTCATGGTCTGTTGGCCAACTTGGTCTGACAAACATTGCTGGGCCAATTGGAAAATACATGCTTGTGGTGCTTGTCGGGCTCGCAATTCACGGATTGATTGTTCTTCCAATCGTGCTAACAATCTTCGGACGAACAAATCCATACCAATTCCTATGGCAGATGCGAAGAGCATTACTGACCGCATTTGGCACCGACTCTAGCTCTGCCACACTGCCAGTCACGATGGATACAGCCGAAAATGAGGGGCGATGTTCTAAACGAGCCTCGAATTTTGTATTACCACTGGGCTCGACAATCAACATGGATGGCACAGCCCTCTATGAAGCCGTCGCAGTCGTCTTTCTATTCCAGTTATATGGCTACGATCTCAGCATGGTTCAACTGACGATTGTCGTTATTACTGCGACACTAGCAGCAATCGGTGCTGCTGGCATTCCCTCAGCGGGCCTTGTTACGATGGTTGTGGTTATCTCTGCAGTCAATACCAGTCTTGCACCAACCGGCGTGGATCCGCTACCCATTGCTGCAATCGGCATTATTCTAGGTGTCGATCGCATCTTGGACATGTGCCGAACAACAGTCAACGTGTGGGGTGACGCCACTGGCGCCAAGATTATTTCGCGATTGGCGCCCGATGAGCCCGTCAGTGACGCATCAGATTCAGATATCTAAAATGTGCTCTATTCGATGCCTTGGTCAGCCAACCATCGCTCCGCATCAAGTGCCGCCTGACACCCCATGCCCGCTGCAGTAACCGCTTGTCGATAGACGCTATCAGCAACATCACCAGCAGCGAAGACACCAGGTAAATTTGTATGACTCGTACGTGTTTCAAGCTTCACGTACTTCTTGTCATCCATCGCAATTGATGTTCCCTCCAGAAACTCTGACGCTGGCGTGTGCCCGATCGCGACAAACATTCCCGTTACTTCAACTTGGGACTTCTCACCAGTAACAGTATCTTCTAATAAGACGGCACTGATTCGGTCTTCACCAAGCACATCGATGACCTGCTTATTCCAAAGCACCTCAGCATTCTCGGCATTGAGAACACGATCTTGCATCGTTTTAGAGGCGCGGAATTCTGATCTCCTGTGAATCACATAGACCGTTGATGCAAATTTAGTCAGATAGCTTGCTTCTTCCATTGCCGAGTCACCGCCACCAATAACCGCCAATGGTTGATCACGGAACATAGGCAAGGCGCCATCGCAAACAGCACATGCACTCACGCCCCCGCCACTTTGAGCCAGCCTCATTTCATTCTCAAGGCCCAGCCAATTTGCAGTCGCACCAGTTGCAATAATCACCGCATGCGCAGACAAGGTCTGGCCGTTGGCCTGAGTCAATTTAAGCGGTGTTGATGAAAAATCACAGGAAACAACATCATCCTCGATGATCTTAGTTTCAAAACGCTCTGCCTGGCTACGAAAGGCAGCCATCATGTCAGGACCGCTCACACCTTCAGGAAAGCCAGGATAATTTTCAACATCAGTGGTCAGCATAAGTTGCCCACCTGGCAGCACCGGTGCAGGGTTTGATTTTGGCACACCAACACAAACAACTGGCGAGAGATTAGCCCTTGCTGCATAGATCGCCGCTGTCCAGGCTGCTGGACCACTTCCAATAATGATGACCTTGCATACTTCTGTCATTGAAAACCTATCAAGTCAGTTGGCCTAGGGGCAGATGAACAAGTCAAAACAATTTACACAAAATACTTTTAGGATGACTGCGAAGCTTCCCGAACAATTGTTCTCACTGGTGGCCAGATGACAACATCACCGGTTGCACCAATAGGCACATGTTCTGCAGCAAGTCCATCCTCATGGTCTTGCCCAACGCTGTAAAGTAAACCCGAACCTCTCTTAAGCCAGACTCGACCCAGCGAAGTATCAAGAGCGCGCCTGGCTGCGACATACCTGTAAATCAGAGGGTCAAATTTCAGGTCAAACGCGTCAACGTTTGATCTCTTCCGCGTATAGGTCGGGTAGATCTTTTCACTGTCATTCGGATAGTTACCGTACTCTTTGTGATAGGCACAGAGCCCCGCAGAGATCGCAGTACCGTTTACTTGCACAATCAGTAGATTTCGAATCGCAAACAGCTCTTTGATGTCTCGAATGGCATAAAGAACAGCGGCATAGCGAACTGGATTTGTACGATCGAACTCTGACTTCCTTTCCAGTATTGGATCGTATTCCTGCACACGCCAGCGGCGCCACCAGTCGTCATAAATCAATATTAAATGCCGGTGAGCCTCTTTACGGGGACTATGAAGTGCTGCCACCTTCTCCCAACGGCGAGCTGCACCAAAACGTGTCAATGGTTCAGATTCGGCCTGGATATCTGTAAATACCTTACGGAACATCTGTGGGTCTGCTTTGCCACTGTTTTCATCAAAGACCAGATCGATGAGCCCAGTCGAAACAATTCGATCTCCCTCTGGCATCGTCAGGCGATTACGAGTTGGCTGCAAGAATGGAATATCTTCTCGACCAAAGTCCTGATATATCTTGCCTGGCATCTCATCAAGATAGGTGTAAAAGATGTCTCGGAGGATACTAAGTGAATCAGAGAGCATCGTGATAGCAAATACTTTTTCAGCAAAGAAATCACGATCACAGAGCATTCGATAAACCCGTAAGCTGGCAACGATTTGCTTTTGAGCATCCTCAAAATTCTTCGCTTCACATAGCCGGTAGTGATTCGCTGTTGAGAATGCAGCTATGACTCGCATGGCCTTGAGGTACGGAAACTCACTTCGGCGAAGATTACCTTCGACTCCGATTTCAATGTGTAGTCCCCGAGATTGGTAAACACTATCAACTGAGCTCTTCCCATAAGGCAGCCCAATGATATTACGATCTCCAGACTTTAAAATGGCCTCTGCCATTGCCTGGTTTCCTTCCGCCCAAGCACTGACCTGATCCCAACCTTCCATGCCAGGCCAGATTGTGGTTTGATTGAAATTGGGACCAATTTCAAAAGGTGGGGGCGAGAGTTCAAGATAAGCATCGAACAGAATGCGGTATGACTTGCTTTGTTCGGTACCGTCAACCTGAGGGCTGCTATTGAGTTGCTCTACGATGTCGGAGAATTCTTCCTGTCCCAGGGCGACCGTACCCCAGGAAAGTAAGACTATCAAAATCATGTGAAAACGAAGGAGGGGCATCGCGGGGCCCTTTCTGTAGATAAAGGAAGCTGTTTCAGCATTCTAGTGTGACCAGTCAGTGGAAGGCAAAAAGCGACAATTAACACATCGTCCACGGCGTGCGGATATGATCGTCGCGCATTCTTTGAGTAGGCCGCGTAGGCCGCCGTGTAGCCTTGACGGAGCCCCGTATGTCTATGTTTCGACCCTCCCAGAGAGGTGCTACTTCACCATCCTCACCGATTCGACGCCTCGCTGTATTGGCAGATGAGGCAGCCAAACGGGGGGTGACCGTACACCACCTTAATATTGGTCAACCCGATATCAAGACCCCACAATGCATGCTCGATGCCTATCGGAACTATGACGAATCCGTTATTGAATATGCACCAAGCGACGGCTATCTGCAGTTTCGTGATCAACTGGCAAACTACTATCAGAACCTGCTAGGAAAGTCCCCCATTAAGACTGATGATATTGTCGTCACAACGGGTGGGTCTGAAGCGCTCCTCTTCACATTTGCAGCAATCTGCGACCCTGATGATGAGATCCTCGTTTGCGAACCTTTCTATACCAACTACGCCGGCTTTGCCCACCTACTGTCAATTAAGACCAAGCCAGTAACAACCTGCGCAGAGGATGGATATCGCATCGATATTAATCAAGTGAGAGATGCCATTACCGAACGCACACGTGCGATCACCATTCCTTCTCCTGGAAATCCCACTGGTTTGGTTCTCACCCAAGATGAACTACAGGCACTTGTTGATTTATGCCGTGAGCACAATCTCTTCTACATTAGTGATGAGGTGTACAGGGACTTTGTCTACAACCTTCCAGAAGGAGTAAGAGCGCCGAGCTCTCTCTCATGTCATGGAGATCTGGAACACGTTGTGGTGATTGACTCTGTCTCTAAGAGATACAGCGCATGTGGCAGCCGCATCGGGTGGCTCGCAACAACCAACAAGGCTATTCGTGATGCTGCACTATGCTATGGTCAGGCGAGACTGTCCCCCGCGACAGTCGATCAATATGCTTCCATGGCTGCACTTCAAACTCCAGAATCTTATTTCACTGAGGCTCGCCGCGAATACATGAAACGCCGCGATCTACTGGTCGAGGGGCTGGTACGCATCGGCATCAAATGCACAAAGCCAGACGGTGCCTTTTACCTTGCAGCGCAATTACCAGTAAGCGATGCCGAAGACTTTTGCCGCTTTCTTCTTAATGAACACAGTCTTGATGGCGAGACAGTCATGCTGGCGCCCCTTGCAGGCTTCTATGCCACCGAAGGAATGGGAATGAATGAAGTTCGGATTGCATATGTTCTCGAATCAAGCAAACTAAAGCGATGTATCGACATCCTTGAATCTGCGCTCGCAGCATATAAAGTCAAAACACAGAACTAAGTAACTCGATACAACATGATCGGCCTTTTAGGAACGCACATTAAAGATCTGGTCGCCAATCAATATGTCACGTATTTATTTTGACAACGCAGCAACGAGTTACCCTAAACCACCAGCTGTAACTGATGCAATCGTACATTTCTCGAAAATGTGCGGTGCCAGCCCCGGGCGCGGAGCCTATGCCGAATCACGACTGGCATCGAGTGAGCTTGAGCGTTGTCGAGACAATATCAATTCGCTCATCAATGGTGAAAATCCGAAGCACGTCATTTTCACACTCAATACAACAGACGCTCTCAATCTTGCGATCTACGGAATCTACCAGTCACATCTCAAGTCAAGTTCTTCACGAAGACTTCATATGGTTTCAACGGTGATGGATCACAATTCAGTGCTTCGTCCCTTTCACGCCCTAAAAGATCAAGGCGTTGATGTCACCTTCGTTGAGGGCGATCCTCAATCAGGATTGGTTGATCCTGACGAATTTGCAGCTGCTCTCACGCCACAGACATGCCTCGCCGCTGTGATCCATGGTTCAAATGTCACCGGCACCGTCCAGAACATCGCGGCAATCGGTGACCGCTGCCGATCAAAACAAGTACCACTCTTAGTAGATGCGGCCCAAACGATTGGGCACCAGCCCATTGATGTCCAAGCGATGGGGATCGATCTTCTTGCGTTCCCTGGGCACAAAGGTTTACTTGGCCCTCTCGGTACTGGCGGCTTGTACATTCGACCAGGTATGGAACCGTTCTTGGAGCCCTACCGACAAGGTGGCACAGGCAGTGCAAGCGAAGCCCCCTATCAGCCAATAGTCATGCCCGATAAATTTGAATGTGGCTCTCATAACACACTGGGCCTTATTGGCCTATCTGAAGCAATTACATGGATCAAAAAAGAGACGCCCGCTGCACTGTGGCGTCAGGAATGTATACAAATAGAGCAGATGCTTGATGGCCTTAGAACACTAGAGGATGTCCAGCTTCTGGGCCCGCAGGGGCTCGAAAATCGGTGCGGCGTCTTCTCTATCATCGTCAAGAAGTTAACGCCGGAAGAAGTCTCTCAAAAACTTGAGCAAGAGCACGGCATACTCACCAGAAGTGGCTTGCATTGTGCCCCATTTGCCCATCAACAAATGGGATCCTCTTGTCATCATGGCGCTACACGGCTGAGCCTGGGTCCATTTCTGACTAGAGATAACATTGAACACGCTTTGCAAGCAATATCTGAAATAAGTCGAACCACAACCGTTGTTGCCATTGCCTAGGAATGCCACATGTCACTAAATGATCTGATTACCAAACGACTCAAGATCGCTGCCGAGACGATCACTTCATTGCAAAGAATTGGTGATGAACTTACCAAGGCTTGCGAACTTGCAATAGCAACGATTGAGGGTGGCGGAATGATTGCCACCTGTGGAAATGGTGGCTCCGCTGCCCAAGCGCTCCATCTCGCGGAAGAGCTCATGGGGCGATACCGTGCCGATCGCCGCCCCTTAGCGGGCGTGTGCTTGAACGCCGACCCCACACTTTTAACGTGTATCGCCAATGACTACGGGTTCGATGCTATCTTCGCTCGCCAGTGTGAAGCCCTTCTTAACGAGGGTGACCTCTTGCTTGTTTTTAGCACATCAGGAAAGAGTCCTAATATTATTCGAGCCTTAAAAACCGCTCGCTCTAAAGGCGCGAGAACCATGGGACTACTCGGCCCCAATGACAGCCCCTGTCACGAACTCTGTGACATTGCAATCTCAAGCCATGGCGCGGATACAGCCATGATCCAAGATGCTCACCAGGTTGTATTACATCTACTTTGCGAAGCAATAGAGCAATCTATTTTGCAACCTTGAGTGGTCGCCACCAATCCTCATGCTCACGATACCACTCCGCCGTCTGAATCAGCCCTGCCGGCCAGGCGCTCCGCTGTGGCTTCCAACCCAACTCCCGTTCAATCTTTGAAGCATCAATCGCATAGCGGCGATCGTGTCCAAGTCGATCAGGTACTGGCTCAATCATCGCTTGATCCTGGCCCATGCACTCCAGCAACATATCCGTGAGCGATCGATTACTCCACTCATTACAACCACCAATATTGTAAACCTCGCCAAGCGTCCCTCGTTCCAATGTAAGAAGAACTGCTTCACAATGATCATGCACGTGAATCCAGTCTCTTACATTAAGTCCATCACCATAAAGTGGCACACGTTCACCATCTATCAAATTGGTAATGAACAGTGGGATCACTTTCTCAGGAAACTGAAACGGTCCAAAGTTGTTAGAGCAACGCGTAATGAGTCCGGGAAAACCAAACGTATGATGATATGAAAGCACGAGCAAATCTGCGGCAGCTTTAGATGCGCTGTAAGGGCTACTCGGACAGAGTGGCGTACTTTCCTGAAATAGCAAGTCAGGGCGATCCAGTGGAAGATCACCATAGACCTCATCTGTTCCAATCTGAAGGAACTTAGGACAGTTTTCCATTTGCCTACATGCATCCATCAATACCTGGGTACCAGTAATATTTGTGGATACAAAAGGACCAGAATCATAGATAGATCGATCCACATGCGACTCAGCTGCGAAGTTCACAACTGCATCACAATCTTGGAGTGCTTGCTGAACAACAAGCGGATCACGGATATCGCCTTGTATAAACTTATATCGAGGGTTTTCTGAACAGTCGACCAGGCTCTCTAGATTACCTGCATAAGTCAGCGCATCTAAATTCACAACTGAGTAGCTAGATCGCTCTGCCAACACGAAGCGAATGAAGTTACTGCCAATGAACCCAGCACCACCGGTGACCAAAATCCGCATAGGCTCAGTCACCATCCCTGGCTCCTTCTTGACCTTGCCCTGACATGAACGATACATCTGTACTGTTCGCACCACTCTCAGCCACAAGATTTGAAACTGAGTGGAGGCTCTTAAATGTTCCTGCGTCAGACCACCAACCTTCGAGTATCTCATACTCCAGATCACCGCGAGCAAGATACATATTATTAACGTCCGTGATCTCCAACTCTCCTCGTTCACTTGGGGACAGTTGGCTGGCCATACCGAAGACGTCTTGATCATACATATAGATGCCTGTCACAGCATATGAACTAGGCGGCGAAACTGGCTTCTCTAAAATCTCGACGATTTTCTCATCTGCAAAACGTGGCACGCCAAACCTCTCCGGATCTGATACTTCTTTAAGAAGAAGCCGCGCACCTGTCTGCTGCGCACGATAACTATTGACAGAGGCTTGAATGGAACCCTGGATGATATTGTCTCCTAGAATGACGCATATGCGGCCACCTTCAGAAAAATCTTCCGCTAATAGAAGCGCATCAGCAATACCACCTTCACCTTCTTGATACGTATAGTGAAGATCTGACAAACCTAAATGCTTCCCATTTTTTAACAGACGCAGAAAATCTCCTGCATGTTCACCACCGGTAACCACTAAGACTTCGTCAATGCCCGCTTTAATAAGACACTCAATGGGATAGTGAATCATCGGCTGATCGTACACTGGCAGCAAGTGCTTGTTCGTCACAAGCGTAAGCGGTGAGAGACGAGTTCCGAGACCTCCAGCAAGAATAACACCCTTCATCGTAGGTCCCACATTCTTAATTGTAATATCAGTGTTCTCACCAATTGACCCCTGTAGACATCGAGTGGAGCTTACTCTCTATAGATTCAAGAAGCGCCTTCTGTTCAGACTCCATTTCTTCCCGGTCAACAGTACTGAGTTGCGCTTTACCTAAAATTGACTCAGCTTCACTAAGGCGACCGGATTCAATCAAACAGCTGACATAATGAAGTCGGGAACTCAAATATTCAGGATCAACAGCAATGATCTTTGAGAAAACCTCAAATGACTCCTCATACTGTCCCTGAGCACACAGACTCTGCCCTTTCGTATCGAGTAACACTAACCAGTCAGGATTTTCATCCAGTGCTCTATTAATCGCTACCAACGCCTCATCGGGTTGACCGTTATTGATAAACACCATCGCCATATTGTTGAGAGCAACGGTATTTTTAGGCTCTCTTTCCAAAACCCCCTGATAAATCACCAAGGCTTTACTCAAGTTATTTTGTCCGGTCGCAATTTGCGCCAACACAAGCTCACCCCGCGTTGCTTCACTGGGAATCTCAGTCATCTGAGTGGCTGATGCGATCGCCTTTTGCAAGTAGATCGGATTCTGATCTCTTTCTGATAATCGAACCCACGCTCGCATGACCTCTCCTTTGATACCCACCGCATCTGAAGAGAGCGACTCGACCATTTCAATTGCTTCCGCCGTCTCGCTTGGCTCAAATAGCTGACTCACGCCAAGCCATAACTGCACCCATTTATCATCCGATGGCAGAAGATCCTGAACGATTGCTCGCGCGTCCTCAAAATCCCCGACCTCGGCCAAAGCCGTCACAAGTAAAGAGGTATCAAATGGACGCTCCTCTACAGTTGATGCGAGTTCATCCTTATAGTTTTCTAAGATACTGATCGCTTTCCTTGGCTGATCATTCTCCAAATAACAACGTGCTAAAAACAAATCAGGCTTCAGCGTTGCATAAGGAGTTCGTTCTCGCCATGCTTGCGTATCTGCTATTGCTTGATCCCACTTCTTCTGCTTAGCCGATATTTCCGCTGCCCGCTGCAAAGGCAAACTATTGTTTGGAAAACGATTTGCAGCCTGTTGAGCCAGATCCCATGCGCGTGAATATTTGCCGCCATCCTCATGGATAGAGATTGCCATAATCCACAGCACCGAGTGCTGTGGGGACTTCTTTATAATCCTCATTACCTCAGCGAGATCGACATTCGACGGGTTTCTCTTTCCATCTTCAAGAGGAATTTTCTCGAGTAAACTCAAGGCCACAAATAGTGTGTCTGAACTGGTCTCTCTGACAGATAACTTAGCCAAAACATCATTCGTGTCGCCACCCATCTCAAGTAAAATGAGAGCAAGGCTCTCGAGAAGACCTGAATCTTCCGGCGCGATCTCTAGACCAGCTTGGACCTTTTTAAGCGCTCGCTCTGGACTACCCGATTTCATCAGCAACTTAGCAGCGTCGTAGTAGAGAAGTGGATTTTCTGGTGATCGCGCAATACCTATATCAAAGAACGGATCTGCTGCATCTGGGCCAAGAAATCGAGCCGCATACAAACCGCGTGTCATCGGCATACGAGCAGATACACCATCATCAGGAACTTGACTAAGAACTACACGTCCCTCTTCGATTTGACCCTGTAGCCCAAGATAATTCGCGTAAGCAATGCGGACATTGTCATTTGGTTCACTCTCTAGAAGAGATTCGTAAATCTCTCCTGCCCGCCTCGACTCTCCAATATTCGTCAACAACTCTGCCATCAACATACGATCAGAGAAACTCGCATTTGGCGCATCCATTTTTTGAATTCGCTTCGACAATAATTTCACATCACCCTGTTTACTAAGTAGCCTAAGCTCACTCTTATTCAAACGTGGCTCGGCATCTACCATGGGAGATAATTGGCTCAGATTAGAAGCTGCTGAATCATAGTCGCCAGTGACCTGCTGTAGGCCGATCAATCTGATCAGCCGATCGGCGTTGTCAGGATAAAGTGAATTAAGCGATGTAAGAGCCCTAATTGCTGAACTGTATGATGGTACCGTTCCTGACAGGTTCGCACGGACCAGTAATTCAAGAGCCAACTCAGAGTCTGGATCTACTTCCAGTATGTCCTGAATTCTTACAGTCGCTTCGGCAAGTGATTTTTCGTCTAGTTCACTATCCGCCATTAACGCAGACGCCATCGCTAAAGTAACTAATTGCGATTCATCTCCAAGTTCTCTGCGAAGGTTCGCTATGACTACCTGCGCCAACTCTGGCAAGTCCTCAAACTGCTGAGTCTGCAAAGCCATTTTCTGTATAGACAAATCGCTTGGATACACGACCACCAGCTGACTTAATGCGTCTCCGGCTTTCTCGTGTCCTTGCTGGATTAGATAAGTCACGCGCAGACGCCGCCAGTTTCGAAGCTCCGGTGAATTAGGCTGAAGCTTCTCAATTGCTGCATCAATCATCTCAAGCCCACCTTCTACATTGCCGTCCACTGCCATTTTATTTGCAGCCAGAAGCACATTGAAATTTGAAGGGGTTCCACGCCGACGAGCCTCTGCCATCAGTCTTTTATCTAAGCCAAGCCCAGTCCTCTCACTGAGTGCAGCCAACTTAATGAACGTCGGGTAGGTACTATTTGAATCTTCTAAAGTTGCCTCCATAACACCTATAGCCGCCGCAGAATCATCAGCCAATAGATACGCTCGAACTAACAATGGAGCGACTAACTCACTGTCAACAATAAGCGATGCAAGCTCTTCTAAATTTTCAGTTACAAAGATCAGCTCTTGTGGACTATTGACAGGACCAATTTTTTTATTCGCTTCTTCGACTAATAAGAACACATCAGAGTACAACAGAAATGGCGCAACCATTCCTTTTGGCGATATAAACATCGAGTCCCTCGCGACCGGAAGCGCTTCACGTGGCCGCCCCGCAGTTACCAGCGTACGGGCATACGCAACATTCGCTGCCAACCAACGATGATCTAACTTTCTCGCCTTACCAAACGAATCAAGTGCCTCAGGATTCTGCCCTCGATAGGAATACAATTCACCCAGAATGTAGTGAATAACAGGATCTTTACTATTAATAACAGACGCATCCAGAACTTGATCTAACACCTCTTGAATGTTTGTTTCATTCAATAGGCTCCGAGCTAACATTGCATTGGCCCAAGCTTCTTGCGCTTGTTTCTCCTGACCTTGAAATTGCAAGATCATTTCTTCTGCAATTACCTTCGCTGATGAACTGTCAGCTGATAGTAAAGACAGAAGAAGTTTATCTCGCATCAACTCTTGGCTTAAGTTCTCGAATCTCTCCTCGGCAAGAGCTAGTGTTTTTTTGGCTTCCTCTAAACGACTTGAACGCCAAAGACGACGAACCGTCACCTCATACACGCCTTGATTGTTAGGCTCGACTTCAATAGCTTCCTGCAGTGCTTCATCAGCCTTGTTAAAGTTTCCAAGCTGATCATACACTAACACTGAACGACTCAACACATCCGTATCACGGTAGCCTTGGGCTTCACCCAGTTCCATTTCTTCTCGAGCACCAACATAGTCATTAAATTTGATAAGCAGTCCAGCACGCAACACGTGAAAACGCCCATCGCCTTCATACTCATCTATCCATTGCTGCGTCATCTCAAGCATTTCTAACTCTGGTGTATCCAGCGTCAATAGGACATCAATCTTGAGGGCGTACCATGAAATAGTTTCTGGTTCCAATTCAATAAGACGCGAGATAAATGGACCAGCCTCCTCCAGCAGTCGCTGATTTCTCAAACTCACTGCCTTAGCACTAATCAAGCGCACGTCATTTGGATGCTTGGCCAACAGACGATCAGCAAGCTCAGACACCTCGACAAACTGCTGAGCCATTTCATACCACTCGAGTATCCGCCGCTGCGCCTGCTCATAAAGATCACTGTCTATTTCAGTTTCCGCCTCAGCTTCCATAACCAGAAGCCCCTGCTGAGTCAGATAAATCGCTTGACTAATGTAACCCTCAGCAGGCACCATCGCTCGAGCATGGCCAAAGGCGATGAGTGTTTCGTAGTCAGTTTGAATATGAGCATTGTAGTTACTTAGATTTTCGATCGCCGCTGGATAGTCATTCTCTGCGTATGCCTGCATACCTGCTTCACGAGATTCCGCAAGCATTCGAGCGCTCTGGCTATCACGGACCAACTTCACGATGACAACACCGGCCACCAGAACAACAATCAGTGCCAATAAAAACGTAATACGTCGCTTAAATTTTCGTGTCATTGCCACGGCGCAATCTCCCACTAATAAATGAACAAGTCGTTGCAAATAGAATAGAAAGATCTGTTTTCATAGAAGCTTGTCTCACATATTCAATGTCGAAACGAATCCACTCCTGAAAATCTTCTCCAGGCTGCCGAGTGCGCTTTAGTTGCCATAAACCAGTAATACCTGGGCGCACGCTTAATCGAACATCTCGCCATGCTGGACAGAGTTGATTTTCATCATTCGGACTTGGTCTTGGGCCCACAATACTCATTTGACCAAGTAACACATTAAGGAACTGAGGCAGCTCATCAAGCTGCGTGCTACGCAGAATATTTCCAACTGGTGTGACCCGAGGATCGTTTTTTATTAAGACCTGGGGACCGTCACAGACATTACTTTCTTGCAAACTCTGGACCATCGAGTCTGCATTTTTTCGCATCGTCCGGAATTTCCAACAACGAAATGTCCGTCCACCACGCCCTTGTCTTTTATGTCCATAAAAAACCGGAGCACCGTCACTCAGAAGAATCGCTAATGAAATAATCAACAAGAGCGGTAAAAGGCAAACAAGTACAGAAAAGCTGAATAACAAGTCAAGAAGGCGTTTACTAATACGGTAAAGCGTTCTTGATTTTTGATTCTCTTGATTCAAGGACGCATTTTTACTGGCTTCAACATCTGGAATTGTGCGAACTATGGTTCCTAAAGGATTATCTCGCCGATCTACTTGCCAACTTGGCCCCACAACGCACTGCCGAGAGAACGATTGACAACCAGATCCAAGCCAAAGCGGCCCAATCAGTTTCTTGTCTGGCGGTGGAGTCTCATCTTCTAGATGCCAAATGTCACCACCTGTTGAGACAATTCCCTCAATGACCTGACTGGGATCAAGCCATCGCTCTACAAGGTTCGTCAAGAGTGATTGCTGCTCGCCAACAATGCGTTCATCGAAAGTGGTTCCATCACACTTCCAATGGTTGACACGTGACCATGGAACTGAACGACGCACACGATCCCATCCCACGCGCCGTGTCGCTGCAGCCGACCAATTCTGTGCTACACGACGCTTCGTTGTGATAACCACCCAATTCATAGGCAGGGTTGTATCGCTATAGCGACGTTCAATCGAACGAACGAGACCTTGATCATTTGTAACGACTCGTTCTGAGTAAACACGGTGTCTTTCATCCAAAAGACGTAGACGCATAATGAGCGCATTGTGCCAAGTCATGCGATCACTCAGATCACTCATCTCAAAGAGTGACATTTGCTCTTTTTCTAACAACAGGTACAGCTCGGCGCTACAACGATGTGGCAAACCACTTCCGCGGCGAACACACTCCACACCTCGTGATCGCCAGTAAGCATCGTGAAGTTGCCTAGCGCTCAATCCCCATACGACTGGCGGGACGACCGGCGCCGATCCTTCGGTCTCGGTCAACGTGCCTATCACTTGATCATTCCTCGCTATCCTCGTTTTCAATACGAGAACGACTACTTGTTTCCATAGCCAGCATCAACGGGCTACGTTCATTTCTTGATGCTACTGCTAGCGAAGGCCTATCTTGAACATCACCTTCAACAACATCCCTGGCATCAGCCGCTGCTGAGAGAGATGCTTCTGATACATATCGGTAGCACTCTTCATAAGGGGCGCAATTAAGGATCGTTCCAAGATATCGCACGCCGTAGCGATTTAAACCGTTGAGACACTCTTCAAGCCCGCTCCTTGAGCCACCACTACGGATGACCATGATGACCCCATCTGATGCTACTGAGACAGGCGTGCTTTCAAGACTACCCGTCATTGGCCCGGTATCGACGAGAACGATATCGAAACTCTTTCTTAGAGAATCGAATAACTCATCAATGTCTGACTTACGAATACTCTCGGGGCCAACTTTTGGATCTATACCAACCGGAAGTATGCTCAGATTATGACTTTCAAGAGCACGAACTTCCCCATTCAAGTGATGCGATCGAAGAACTTCCTTGAGACCTGGTGCTCCAACCATACCCATCTGCCGTGTCATACTGCGACCCACCAGATCGCAGTCGACAACGATGGTTCGGTATCCAGCTGCAGCATAAGAACAGCCCAGAGACATCACTAAACTGGTTTTACCATCCCCTTGAAATGGACTCGTCACCGTGACCACATACCCTTTGCGAGGATTACGAATTGCCTCGATCTGATTGCGTATTTGATGCACGCAGTGAGAAGCAACATCAGCTCCATCGACGTCTTCTTTTGCCTGGTTCAAGTCAGGCAGAACACCAAGACATCTCGCATCTGCGTTGACTGAACTTTTACCCACGTGATACGCCGTCGTCGCTCGGCGATCAAAACAACCTATTACGAATACAATGAAGAAACCAAAAAAAGCCCCTCCAGCAAGTCCTAACATCGCACTCATTGCGCGCCGATCACTGGATGCTAACGAAGGCACAATTCCGTATTGAATTTCTATCTGGCGTTCAATTGATGGCTCTTCAACCGTAAGATCACGAATACGCTGATTCGTTTGACTCAGGTCTTCCTTAATGGTGGTAACGAGACTCGAGAGATCTTTTACCTCCCGCACATCTTGCATCAAAGATTCAGAGAGGGCTCTCTCTTGCTCTAGATCTGTTTTCCACATCGCTAGCTGTGATTCCAAGCGTTCAGACTTCCACGTGACGAGCACGGGATTTACGAGAATCCCATTAACACCACTGTCGAGATCCCCACTGGCACCTACGCCAATCCATTGTGAACTCACTTCTTTGTACTGACGCTCGTAGAGTTTCTGAGCGCTGGCAAGTCGCTCCTCAGCCCAAACATACTGTCGGGCAGAGGTGTTATAACGTCCCTTAATAATCTCAAAATGACTAATCGCACTATCAAGTGTTTTACGTAAGCTCAAAAGATGGTCGTCAAACTTCTCAAGGTCCTTCTGTGAAGGGCCTACTGGCGTCACCCCTGCGATTGCCTCATCATCAATACTACTGAGTCGACGACTAGCAAGAATCTTTTCTGCTTCAGTAACTCGGGTCTGTATTGTCCCAACAACTTCATGGCTCGCAATAACTAATCCCGAAAGATCGTTCGTGTGATAGCTGGAATGAATATCAGCAATCTGCGATTCCAATGGGCGAAGTCGGCGCTCTTGTTTTGCAACATCATCTCTTAGATCCTGAATCTTACGACCCATGCCAATGACACCAGCACGTCCATAGAGCTCGCTATAAGAGCGGACAACAGCATTGACGCCTGCTTCAGCAAGTACGCCGGTTGGCGCGGTAAAACTAACTAAAATAAGCTGCGTATCAGAGCTACTAGATGCTCTAAGACCCTCCCGAAGGTTTTCAATCCCATTCACACCTTGGAAGTATTTTTTGTTTTTCAGCTCTTCCATTGTCAGTGCATGCGCAAGTACTCGATGACTCCTGATTAAGACTGCTTGAGTTTTAAGATACTGACCGTAGAACCTAATATTGAGATCTTCAATCTTCCGACGAGTTACTTCAGTTTGAGGATCAATCTGAATAAGTGCTTCACTTCTATACTCTTGATTTGAGTTATACCAACCTACAATCAAGCCAGCGAAACCAAGCACCACTGCTAAACACAGTGCCAATAACCAGCGACCACCCAATCGATCTGAAAATAGTACACCGAGAGAAACCTGGCTATTTTGATCATCCTCTAGCCGAGCATCGCGAAAATCACGAGGACTATTATAAGGGTGACCCGTTTCTCCAAATTGGTCATACTCATTCCTCATGACTCGCTCCTTCAACGTAAACTGACGATTCGTTCTTAATACCTAAATCTGACAGCAGCATGGGCATCCCAGCTAATAGTTCTTCGGCTGTCTGAATTGCTACATCTTCACTTATCTCTGCGGGAGTCAAAATTTGGAGTTGAGCGACCCCCTGGACTGCCAGTTCATATCGACCTGATAGCTCATTGATCTCACCAATATGGGGCGTCACGCCACCATTTGGGAGGATAAATGTGTCGAATATTCGGACCCTCTGCTCTGTACCGTCTGAAATGCGTCTACGGAATTGATAAACAAACACCGGAATGGCACCATTTGGCGTCTGAATTGCGATTTGCTCACGCTCATTTAAGCCGAGATCCGTAGTAACCCAACCGTTGGCCGGGTAACAAATCGGCGGATAATGCCCAAGCATGTCCCGTGAATCGCCACAATGCACAAGCAGAAAGGTGGCAGATAAACCATTTGTCCCACGATAACGGCGGCTAAGAGCTCCGTTAAAGCGAAGAAGCCGCTGCGCATCGGGCGGAATGGGTTGGTCGATGCCATTCCAACGGCCCCCTCCTATTCGGAATGGAACTGCTGCGAGTGTTTGTCGAATCTTCTCTTTGCGGGCTTCCACTTCTTCCTGAATACGGACATGAGCAGGCAGCTTCCAACCAAGCAAGATAAGCAATACGAACGTGCATGCCGGAGCAACCACTGGAATGCGCTGAAAAAAATGACCGCGTCTTGGTAATCTCATTGGCTTGCCAATCGATAATTGTTTACTGGAAAATCAAGCCATCGCAACGTACGCAACATGGTCATTAATATAAAGACAGCAACAGGCAACATGACCCAACCAGCAATGTCATGGAAATCATGTGCAAAGTCAGGATCGCCGTAACCATATATCAAACTCGTGGGAACGAGTCTGATGATATTGCAAAGTATTGCAATAAAGGGACTGATCACTAACAACAGAACACGAGTAACAGGTTTAAATGGCGTACTAAATGCGAACGCATAAACAACCAACGTCAACGCAAAGATCATACGCATACCATTACATGCTTCGCCAACTGCTACAGACTGTCCATTAATAACGAGAACATTACCTGTCTTGATCGTCGGCACACCTAACAGTTCTAACACTGAGTATGACACACTCGTTGCAAACTCTTGCATCGGCAGCGCAATCATATGACGTATCACACCAGGCACAGGCAACACAAACAGCAACACGCCAAATACAGGCGCAAAAAGGTAGATAGGCAAAAGGCCTGTAAAAGAAATCAGAATGCCAACGAGCACCAATAATGTCCCCGCATGCCAGAAGATCTGAATGCCAGAGGTGAAGCCCCACCATGAAATGAGCCATCCGATCAGCACAATCAGGGGGCCTATCAAACTGGGTTGAACCAGAACATGCCTGAGCCGCGGCCGGCGTAACCACAAGAGCCAAACAGCAATTAACGGCGCCAGGAAAATATGCGACTGTTCTGTGTCATTGATCCCAATCGTGGCGATATCTTTCAATGGCTGCAGCATGAGAAATGCTGCGAACACCAAGAGGCCGCCAAGCATCAACCAATCTGTCACTTTCCAAGCTCTTCGGGGGCGGAAGTTCATGACCGAGATGCTCCCGGATTTGGACTCTTGCTGACGGCATGACTGCCTGTTTTCAGTTGGCGTCTATTTGTTCGCTGCACTCTCGGCAGAAGAGTATGCCCACCAAGGATCGTGTCCACAACACTTTCACCAGGACGAACTTTTGCACCAGCACCAACCACTGATCTTGCAACCACTGCACCATAACCAATAGAGGCACCGTTCAAAATCACACTGTCATGAACAAGTACACCATCATCGATAGTGACGCCAGACTCAATCAAGCATCTGCCATCAACGACGGCGTTCTTCGAGATAATTGTCTGATCTTGATCCTTCGAATACGTGACGACCTGATTTTCAACCGCCAGCTCCTTACGAACTGCTTCTAAATACGAAAGACGATCATGTATTCGAGAAGAACCTTTGAGTACGCTGACTGGGCGAACTCGAAAATGAGCCTCATGCAGAGCAGGCAAGAACTGCTCCTTGAGATCGAAGTAGCCAATCTTTGGTATGAGATCAATGCTGGATCGACGAAATGCAGACACGCCCGCTGGGCTATTTGATCCACACACGCCAACGGCTCCATCAGCACCGCCCTGAACCGTAGAGATAACATCCTTTACTGAGGAAACTGGGGCGCTATTTCCTTCAACGATGACCACAATGGTGTCCGCATCAAGATCCAAAGTGATGTCACGAACCACACCGCCTGGACCACGCCATGCCGCTGGCTCCAAAAATGTCCTGGTCACAGCCTGGAAGTCTCTTTTTCGCGTCATCGCATCGATTGCTGCATTAATAGCGTGGGTATCTTTATCAAGATTTATAGCCACGCGTACTTCGTCTACAAAGGCCTGATTCAGTATTTCTAACCATGACTCGAAAACAGTTGCAGATCGGCGCAATGGCAACAAGATCGTTGGTGTATCCAACGAATCACGCAGCGAAGAACTGCGCATATGGCCCGCCAACATGACTACAACAATCCCCGATATCACGTTTCTAAAATCTCCCGGAAACCCAACTCAGAAACTACCCATGGCGCGGTTGCCATGGGAATCCACTCACGCTATCCCATTCACGTCGATGTTCATCCGGCGCTTCTGGGTTATATCTCTCTGTCACATAATAAAGAAGGCCAGCTGCTTCAGCTCCAACACAGGCTGCGCCATGCCATAGCGGCGGTGGAATCACAAGCACTGCTGGACGCATCTGACCGAGTACGGCCATCCATGAAGCGCCATCATCTTCCCGCCAAACACCAGCCTTTAGATGACCATTCACACACAACCAAAAGTCTGTCTGGCGATCATGTCGATGCCACGCTTTTACAATACCTGGATGCTGGCACGAATAGTTGATCTGACCTTGATCAGATAAAGCGCCTGCCATGCAATTCATCAAAGACCAACCCCGATCATCGGCGTGTGGTGTGATGGGCATCAGCAGAGGCTCATTAAGTGAACGAGCTGCCTCCTCAACATCTGACCAGCTACCCTCATGAATGCGAGGCGATGCTGGGTTCACCACATGGTCTCGATGGGCATCAAACTGATGCACGCTCTGGGGGGAGAGGCTCATCTACTACTATCCTTCCCGATCCGCCTGACGCATTAAGACTGCATCAACGAAGCGTTTTGCTTAGGGGGAGCCGCTCTTACTTCGACCCAGCCTCCCGAGCCAGATCGAGTTCTCTCAATGAAATTTCTGGACGAGAGCGGTCCCCACCAGACCTCGCCCACAGAACTGGGTGTCGCCTTCCTCTATCGGATCATTCCCAGGCACACCATGCCCAAAGCAGCAAGTACTTTGGAGACAATATGTAATGTATAGGCGGGGGAAGACAGCAGGCAATTTTAACCACCCTAAATTGATGGTTTGGCATTTATCGGACCCGTACAAGGCCTCTAAATGACAGGATTATCTAATACCTGCATAAAATCGGTTTCAGGGACGTTCACTCTGAAGTTGCCTGACGCCCGATAAAGTCGGAGCGACCAATAGAATATTGCTGAGCCAAGGTGGCCGAGCATCAATATATAAGTTGAGATGGGTTGAATCGGAGCAAATGATGACCAAGGCCCCCAATGACGAACCGCAGTCCCAGTCCCTGGCGCGAACCTCAGTGAGTCGGCGCCGGACACTCGGCACGATCCTGACCCGCATCATTGTTCCCTGCTGGGTCCTTGCTGGGGTGATCTTCAAGCTATCGCATGCAACACCTACCAACCTACCACCAACGATCTTGCAACTCGGCCATAAGACAATGGGCATTGATGCTCACTGGCTACTGGCCACGCTGCTCGTCTTAGAACTCTTTGCTATTGCAGTCATGTTCTTCACACGTTGGGCGCGGCCAATGGCCGTTTTTATGCTGGTGGCTTTTTGCCTCATCCTGCTTGCAGAAATGTTCCAAGGCAATGTTACGAGTTGTGGCTGCTTTGGAACACTACCCATTCCGCCTTGGGTCATGCTTATCATTGACGGCTCTCTACTTGTTGGTGTCTTACTCACTTGGCAACGACGCGAATCTGTTGAAAGCAATGCTTACCTACTGGCGTTGGTAACAGCCTGTTTTATATTAGTTGCTGGATTTACATACATCCGCATACTCGGAGTCAGGTCTGCCAATCAACGTGTGATCACGATCGCACAACCAAATAATGAAACATCAAATACACCTGATCCATCTCCGAATGATATTGAAAATGGAAATTCCATCTCCGCCAACCAATCAACCGTCACTGAGATTCAACTTCCAAGCTTCTACTATATTGATGATCCAGATGCCTGGGTGGGCCAGTCTTTTCGTTCTATTGATCTCTACAAATATATGAAAGTAAAACCAAAGGACTTAGACAAAGGTAAGCGTTACATCGTCTTCTACCGCAGGACCTGCGATCACTGCGAAGAACTCATTTACGATCACTTCTATGGCGAGCCCGTCGTACCATCAACACTGGTTGCTTTTCCGGACACTGCCAATGGATATGCCACCGAGGGCCTCTGGAGTATGCCCTGCGATGGTTGTGAGGAGCTTGAGCTCCCTGTGGGCCCAGATTGGGCGATTGAACCGCCACTCGTCATTGCGCTCAATAACGGCAAAATAGTCTGCGTCAGTGAGGCTGAAGAATCTTACGAACCACAATGCCTGCCATGGCACGTTGAGGCTGGCTTGGTCGAAGCTCCCAACTGATCTAGTTCAAGACGACTCAGAGTCAATAAGCACGCTGGGCCCATGAGCTGCAAGCATCAACCCAATCGGACTTTGCCCGATGTCGTGGTAGGATGCCGCGCTGCTTTACGTCTTATGATTGTCAATATGCAATGGCCAGGAGAGTACCCATGTCAAATGATTCAAAGCCCGTCTTAGATCACCTCGCAACGACAAGTGAAGCTCGCCTGGAGCGACTCTGTCATGTGCTTCGATTTCCGAGTGTCGGCACAGACTCCGCTTTTGACAAAGATACAAGAGCTTGCGCTGAATGGCTTGTCAATGATCTTAAGGAATGTGGACTGAAGGCGGAACTGCGCGAAACAGAAGGCCAACCTCTTGTCTATGCACATCATCCAGGGCCTGGTGGTGATGCACCACACATTCTCTATTACGGACACTATGACGTTCAGCCCGCAGACCCTCTCGAACTTTGGGATTCACCCCCGTTCGAACCAACCATCCTCGATGGAAAACACGGAAAGCGCATTGTGGCGCGTGGTGCTGTTGATGATAAAGGCCAGGTACGGACGATCCTTGAAGCACTACGAGCCTGGCATGATGTCAATGAAACATTCCCCTTCCAAGTCAGTGTTCTCATTGAAGGAGAAGAAGAGTCAGGCAGTCATAGCTTGCCAGGCTACCTAAGCAAACATGCTGAAGAACTTAAGGCCGATGTCTGCATCATCAGTGACACTGGTATGTGGAATATTGATACACCAGCGATTACCACCATGCTGCGGGGTGTTCTAAGTACAGAGGTCACACTCCATGGCCCCGATCATGATCTTCACTCCGGCATGTATGGCGGTGCAGTTGCAAATCCAATCAACGGCCTCGCCCTGGCCCTTGGCCAGCTGATTGATGCAGAAGGACGCATCCAGATTCCTGGCTTCTATGACGGCATCATTCCGATCACCGAGCAACAGAAACAACAATGGGCCGAACTCGGTTTCAGCGAAGAAGAAACCGTCAAGGACGTGGGCATGACCGCGGGTACCGGAGAAGCAGGCTTCTCTGCTCTGGAGCGCATTTGGGCACGTCCTACCTGCGACCTTAATGGCATCATTGGTGGCTACACCGGTGAAGGCGGGAAGACAATCATTGCATCCAAAGCATCTTCTAAGATTAGCTGCCGCCTTGTTCCTGGTATGGATGGCGACAAAATTGCAACTGCTTTACAAGAATTCTTCGAAGCTCGGACGCCGCCAGGCTGCCATTGGGAGTTCGGGAAGACGCATGTTGCCCCGGCCATTCGAGTACCAACTGAGTCGTGTTGGGTTGATGCATGTTGTGAAGCACTCACTGAAATCTACGACAAAGAGGCCGTACTGATTGGCTGCGGTGGTTCGATACCAGTTGCGGCTTTTTTCAAAGACATCCTTGATCTTGATTGCCTTCTCGTTGGATTTGGCCTTGATGACGATAGGATTCATTCGCCAAATGAGAAGTTTGAATTGACTTGCCTGGAGAAAGGCGCTGCTTCTCATGTGGCCATGATTGCTCACTTTGCGAAATGCCCTGCGGGAATGTCCTGCTGATCTCAAAAAAACGGCTGATCACCCATTCAACAGACTCTTAGTCGCCCATTAAGCAACGATGATCACACCGACTCGCCGTGATCATCGCTATGGGGCTAGAATCCGCTTATGCATATCCGCTGGTTCATTATGGCTCTTGCCCTTCTCGTGCTCAGCACTGCAAGCAGCGCCCAAGTCGATGATATCTCTATCAAACTTGACAAGTTTGGCATTGGTTCTGTTGCCCGTGCGGGCGAATTGGCTGCCATTCGATTAGATCTCATCAATAACACCGGTGAACCTAGACAAGTTTGGGTGCACTGGGAGGTACCCAATCCAGATCAAGACATCGCAGAATATGGACGCGTCATCACCCTGGCTGGCTCAGAGTCGATATGGCTCTACGCCCCACTTCCCTTTGATATTGACCAAAATGGCCTGGACCCATGGACGATTCATGTTCATGAATATGAAGATGGACAACGCGGCAACCTCCTGGCCTCTACGGCAGTCAGAGCCGCTGACGATCCTTCGATGCGAATTGTGTCCGCGCGTACAGGCTTGATCGGTGTCATTGGCCCAATGCCAGCTGGCTTAGCAGAGCTCTCTTACGCCATGGGCACCGAGCCATCCCCGGCAGCACACGAACCGCTTGTCATTAACCAACTCATCCAGCCCATCGATCTCCCCGATCGCTGGGAAGGATTACGCCAGTATGAATCGATCATCTGGATGACTGATTCCCAACATGGTCCAGATCAACTCAATGACCGCACTTCTGATGCAATCATCCAATATGTACGCAATGGTGGGCATCTTATTATCATTCTGCCTCCAAACGTCGATTCATGGGAACTTGCTCGCGGTGACAATTCCAACATCTATCTTCGATCGTTACTCCCACCTGTTGCGCCAAGGACTTACGAAAATGTACCGCTTAACAACCTACTTGATGTTCTGAGCAAGACGCCTGAAACCAGGACACGGTTGGACATCAATGCTGGAAATAATCAAACAGATTTGGAAATTGCTCTTCAGGTTTTCGCAAGCAAAGACAAGCAATCTCTTGAGGCCCTTGCGCCATACCAACCACTCATTTCTCTCGAAGATGGACGAGTCATCGTTGTTGAACGCCCATTAGGATTTGGAGCAATCACAGTCATTGGCATTGACTTGAGCGATAGCGACTTGGCCCGCAGCCTCCCCTCACTGCCACAAGCCGACATCTTCTGGAACCGTGTCTTAGGCAGACGTGCTGACACGCCGACACCAACAGAAATTGCTGACACAAAAGCCGCAGATCGTTTCGCCCTTGTGCAACCGACCTGGACGGATCTCGGCGAAGGGCAACTCTTCTCACAGGCAACTGAGCTACAACAACGAGCAGGACAAGGACTCATATTAGCGCTTTTATTGTTCTTGTTGTATTGGGCTGTCGCAGGTCCAGGATCATTCTTTTTACTCAAACGCTACCGCATGACACAGCACGCCTGGATCGTCTTCGCGGCATGCTCAATTGCTTTTACTGCAATTACGTGGGGCAGTGTTTCCATACTCCAGCGACGCGAGTTAAATCTACAACATGTCACAGTGCTTGATCACATTGCGCTCGCAGATGAAGCACATCAGCAACGAGCAAGTAGCTGGTTTACAGTCTTTCTTCCAATGTATGGCGATCCAGAAATCTCCCTTAATAACCCCACAGACAATCGAGATCTGCTCTACCCCTGGAAGGGCCCTAAGGAGATTCGGCAAGGCTTTCCTAATCGAGAAAATTATCAGGTCGATGTTGGACAGACTCAGAGTCAATTTCAAGTGCCTGCAAGAGCAACATCTTCTCACTTCTTTTCCCAATGGCGAGGCGGTGTCGATCCAGATCAATGGGGCTCGCTGCTACGAATTGATCCGAGCAATCCGCCACGGGTCATCACAGACGAAGATGGACGGGAAACCAGTTTGGCTGGGGCCATTATTAGTGAGCTACCAAGTGAGCTCGAAGATATTTCTATCATCTGGATCACCAATGAGCGAAATAAACCTCGCTCCTATGCGACGAATCTTGTCAACGGTGATCGAGAACCGTGGATTCAAATGCGAGATTCAGGCGATCTTCTTGATCGAGGCTATCTCTGGACAATCGATGCCATTTCACCGGGCGAAGTTATTAACCTAAGCCTGCCGACCACACCTGCGTTCTCACTTGAAACAGCTCTAAATGACAGCTACTACAAGGCCTACCAAAAAAGCACCCAGGCCTTTTCTGGATTGCGCAATATTGCGCCCTCAGTGCGGCGTCGGCATCTAGAGGCGTTGAGTTTTTATAACCAACTAACGCCTCCAACCTATCTCAAATCACCAAACCAAAATGAAGAGCCTGCACTGCAAGTACAGCGATGGGTTGGGCGATCACTTGATCTAGGCCGATGGTTGTCGCGGCCATGTATTATTATCATGGGTTATATGCCAGGCAGCACTTCACCGATGCCAATTCAGCTTGAGGGTAATCCGGACGCTATCCCAAGCACTGGCTTGACGCTCTTTCGATGGATCTATCCTCTTCCTACAGCCATTGATCAGTGGCAAGAAGAGATCACACCAGATGACAATTAATCAGCACTCTAAGATGGCTCACACAGCTTCCTTGGCAGATCCAGTGACCTCACCCGTGAAAGATCCATCTGGAATTCTTGATGTTGCCACCCTCTCGACCCGCTGGCTACTATATGGCACCCAATCGATGATGCCTTAAAACCTCTTTATAAATTATGATGACCAACCAGTGCCCATTGTTGAGACCATCAACCTGACGAAGAAGTACGGCGACCTGACGGCGCTGGACAATCTCAACCTCACTATTGAGGAGGGAGAGTGCTATGGTTTCATCGGCCCCAATGGCGCAGGCAAGACCACCACAATTAAAATTCTTGCCACCCTCCTTAAACCCACCTGGGGTGAAGCAAGAATTGATGGCAAAGTTGTTGGATATCAGAACGGTCTCATTCGTCCCATCATTGGCTATGTGCCTGACTTTATGGGTGCGTACGAAGACATGGTTGTTGTGGAATACCTTGAATTCTTTGCTGCGTGCTACAACTTACACGGGAAAAAACGCCGGCAAGTCGTCGGCGATGTCCTTGACCTGACTGATCTCTCCTATAAGTCAAACGCGGATGTCAATAGTCTGAGCCGAGGAATGAGCCAACGGCTATCCATTGCTCGCGTACTCCTGCATGATCCCAAGATGTTACTACTTGATGAACCAGCGTCTGGGCTTGATCCTCGAGCACGAATTGAAATCCGTGAGCTACTCAAAGAACTTCGTCGTATGGGTAAGACTATTCTGATTAGTTCCCACATTCTTCATGAGCTTGCAGAGCTTTGCTCCTCAGTCGGAATTATCGAACAAGGAAAACTGATCTACTCGGGGAGTGTCCAAGACATTATGGCACAAGCTGCTGTCGGAAAGGTTGTACATATCACCGTAAGAGATCGCGCTGAAGAAGCAGCCAAGCTGCTTGTGAACGTTGATGGAATCACAAAGGTTGATCTCACTAGGCAAAACAACCAACCGCGCATTGACGTGACCATTAATCCTGAGAGTGGCTTGGATATGTCAGATCTTCCAAATCGCTTGATTGCCCAGGGATTTAGGCTGACTGCGATGCAACCTGAGCAACTGAATCTTGAGACCGCTTTCATGCGACTCACAAGAGGACTGGTCTCATGACCGTTCGCATCGCATTACTCGCTGACAAGCAACGCCCAGGCGTAACAAAAATTCTTGCCAAGATCCATGAGGTCGTTGGCGATCATGCTGAACTGATCGACTGTTCAATTGACCATGACATCCCACTACCAGATGGCATTGAAAGAGCGATGGTCCTTGGTGGCGATGGCGCCATGATTTCTCAGATCAGACGATTGGCCGGCAAGGAAGTCCCCATCATTGGCGTCAATAGTGGACGCCTTGGTTTCCTCACCCAGTTTGATGTGGCCTCTTTAGAGGACAATCTTGAAAGCGCTATTGGCCCCAATCCTTGTCTCGCATCACCAATGCTACTTGCAGTTCATGTCGCCCAACCAAACGAAGATACCAACGATCCAATGATCGCAGCAAATGACTGTGTCATCCATAGTGGACCACCTTTCAGTGTCATTCAGATTGGACTCGCAGTGGATGAGTCACCAGGGCCAATTATGGCGGGTGATGGCTTGGTCATTGCGACACCTATTGGCTCGACCGCCCACAATCTTTCAGCTGGCGGCGCTATTGTGCAGCAAACCCTTGACGCATTCGCCCTCACGCCACTGGGCGCTCATACACTGTCATATCGGCCAATCGTGCTCAGTGCAGATCAGACGCTGAAATGCACGGTCTACCGTGCAAACCCTGGTAGTACACTGGTTCTTGATGGCCAAGTACAGATACCTCTCAAGACGAATGCCGAAATTACTGTACGCAGACATACCAAACGAACCTCTCTGGTTTTGAATCCCACTTTGCATTACTGGCAGACATTACGAGAAAAATTAGGCTGGGCTCATCTTCCACTTGATCCCCACCAGCGGAGCAACTAACGAGGCGCCATACTTGGACAATATTTTTACTGTCTTTTGGATGATGTCCCCGTTACTCGTTTTGGCGTTCGTTATTTTGGTGGTCGCAATGAATAAGATCGCAGTTGAGAAAGCTGCTGGTCGCCGCAAGAACCTCAAGCAATTAGCGATTAATATTGGCTTTACTTTTACAAAACGTGAGAGTCCAAGAACCAGCGATACATTTAAGCATTTCACAACATTTTCCCAAGGTCATGACCGACTGGCATATAACACGCTTGCTGGAACAATGACCATTGGCGGCAAAGATGTTCGGGCACAGATTGGCGACTACAAATATTCAGTCACAAGCAACAATGGGAAGACGACGAAAACAACCACACATCATCTGAGCTATCTCATCTTGAGACTACCCTTTATTGATGTGCCAGATATGATTGTTCGGACAGAGTCTATATTCGACAAAATTGGAGCTGCTATTGGCTTTGATGATATTGACTTCGAATCCAGTGAGTTCAGCCGAAAATTCTTTGTCAAAGGCAAGAATAGGCAATTCACCTACGGGCTTATACACCAGGGAATGATGGAGTTCTTTCTGACCGAACCCTTCACACCAATTGAGATCAAGGCTGGTGACTGCTTGATCTGTGACGGCTATTCAACATGGTCTGCTCCTGAGATCATGGAAAAAATCGACTTTGCCAAAGGCTTCATTGAGCGTTGGCCTGCCGATCTACTGGATGACGTTTTGAATCGGAGCTAGAACACCGCTGATGCCGTTGCCTGTAACTGCTGCTACCATGCCATCCCATGATTGACCTCAAGGCATTGCGAGCGAATCCTGATCTCTTCAAGAACGGGGCCCGACTAAAAGGCATGGACATCGATATTGATCGTCTGCTGTTGCTGGACGAACAAAGACGTGAGCTCATGTCTCGACAGGAAGTAGCCCGCAGCCAACAAAAACGACTTGGAAAAGAAGTAGGCCCACAACTTGGCAAACTAAAGGGGCAACTCAAATCCGCTCCTGATGATCAGCGCCCTGATCTCGAAGCACAAGTCCAATTACTTGAAGCGAAACCTGCGGCACTTAAGCAAGAAATTCATGACCTTGATGAACAGCTCAAATCGCTTGAACCAGAATGGCGCCATTTATGGTTGTGTGTACCGCAGCCGCCTGACGAAGATGTACCAGTTGGTGCATCGGCCGATCAAAATGTTGAGCTTCGCACATGGAATCCATCATGGTTCGACCCCGCTAAGACATTTGAGAAAAACAAAGGATTCCAACCCAAGAGTCATATCGAACTTGTCAAATCGCTTGGACTTGCCGACTTTGAGCGCGGCGTAAAAATAGCTGGCTCGCGAAGCTATGTCCTAACCGGCGATGGCATGCGTTTACATCAGGCCATCTTACAACTCGCCCTGCAATACATCACTGAAGAGCACGGCTTTCAACCTGTGTCCGTACCCGTGATCGTTCGCGAACAGAGCATGGAGGGCACAGCCTTCTTCCCACACGGTAAGGATCAAGCTTACCTTGTTGACGAACAACATCGTGGTGGCACTCATGACTTGTGGCTAACAGGAACTGGTGAAGTTTCCTTGATGTCGCTCCATTCAGATGAGATCCTTAATGTGGATCAACTACCTCTGAAATATGCGACCTGCTCAACCTGCTTCCGCCGAGAAGCTGGCGCTGCCGGCAAGGATACGGCGGGGCTCTACAGAATTCACCAGTTTGATAAGGTTGAACAAGTCGTCATTTGCAGAGCGGATGAGGAAGAATCGAGAGCCTGGCACAAAACGATGCTGGGAATCGTTGAATCACTTTTGCAACAACTTGAACTGCCCTATCGATTACTCCAGTGCTGCACCGGTGATTTGGGGCCAAAGAATGCAGATATGATTGATATCGAGTGCTGGATGCCGTCACGAGGCGATGAGGATGCTGATGGCATGCCAAAAGGACATTGGGGTGAAACACACTCTGCTTCAAGGCTCTACGACTACCAGTGTAGACGACTCAATATCCGCTACAACGATGCAGACCAGCGAGCCATTTGTCATTCACTCAATAATACCGTTGTTGCAAGTCCACGCATTCTGATTCCCATACTTGAGCTTTACCAAAATCAAGATGGTTCAGTGACGGTGCCCGAAGTACTTCGGCCGTTGATGCGGGGCAAAGAAGTAATCCGTTAATGAGTGCCGTCCGCAATACAGGACAGCCAGACTTCCTTTGCCGTGATGTGAACTTCCACACCACCTTCCCAATCAAACTGACGAGGCCGATCTACGTCGTCTCGGATTGCATCAGCTGCAGGCAGCATCTGCCGCTGACAAACACTGTCAGGTGCGATGCCGAGGTGTCTAGCCGCTCGCTGTAGGCCCATCCCTACCAAGACTCTCGGATGACAAGCCAACGTACTTCGAGCCCATCTGGTGACTTCCGGTGGGCCAAAAATATGCGCCACTTTTTCTTCTAGTGCCAAGGCTGCCTGCTCAAGCACTTCTGCTGTAATTGAACTACGACGTGATGTTCCAGGCCATATCGATTCGAGTACTGGTGTCACTTCTGAGCGGACACGAATGCGCGGACTCTGGGGATCAAGGTTGCTTGCATCTTCAGACCAGGGCACTTGGGCCAGACTGCAATACTCGCAAAGTATCTGATGCGTCACATGCAGCAAGGGCCTGACAAGCATGATCCCCTCCGTACGATCTGACCTGAGCATACGTTTTTGACTCATACCGCTGATGCCGGCAACACCTGCCCCTCTTGCTAAGGACATAAGCACGGTCTCAAGCTGATCATCGGCGTGATGTGCCGTCAAGACAGCCTGAGCGCCCACGCGGCTCGCCTCTTCTAGCAGACTGCTGTAGCGAAGTGAGCGAGCTGCTGCAGCCAGACTCCCCTTTTCTTCAGCTGGTTTGATATTCACACAGCGGAAAGGCATACCAATGCGATCAGACAATGTGGCCACATCTTTGGCCTCCTGATCTGCTTCAGAGCGGAGATGATGGTGAACGTAGACCACGAGAGGCCTTGAATCCTGAACTTGATCGGATCGGTCAGATATTACACTTGCAGCCAAGAGCAGCGCTGTCGAGTCAGCACCGCCACTACAGGCAATGACCACCCGACGAAGATCAACCTCCAAACGAGTCAGAACAGCATCGAGCTCACCAACCAGCCAATGACGGCGTGCAGCCAACGGAAGTGTCGAACATGAGCCTGATCGTGGTGTCATCTCACAGATGGTACTACCATGCTGCAGTCGAATCACTGGTTCCTCCGATATGGATATGGAAGAACACTCGTTTCGTGAGTAGGAGGCATGGATGCCGCAGACCACCGATCAAATAATCACTGATGCTTGGCCCTCAGTGGACCCCACTGGCGCTTCCTTTTCTGGAGATCTCCTCGACCGAGAGCAAGGCATGACTGGCCTGAATGTCGGCCGAGAGATTGCTGCCGAACGAGCCCTCCAGACCAGCCTCGATGGTGAAACCGCTGAATCACAAAAAGAGCTTGGGCTGCCAGAGTATATGTTGCTGGCAGGTGTGGTTTTACTGCTGGGCGTTGGACTCTTATGCCTCTGGCAAGTGAGAGGCCGCATTACCCGGCGAAAGCAAGCAACGCCACCACCACGCACACAAATCTCACAGATCAAACAGCGGCGCGAAGAGCATACGGGAACGGCTCACTTGCAAGGTGAGCTACAGGTCTTGTCACAGAAACTAGCCACACAAATGGCTAATAGAGCGAAGCAACTTGAGTATTTACTAGATCAGGCTGACGAACGAATCGCCGAATTGACGACCCAGCTCGAACATGCCAAAAATCACCCTATGACAACAAGCATGCTTCCCAGTGAGGACAATGCCGACACCGCAATACCCACTGCTTCGCTTGACCCACTCTCCAAGTGTGTTTACGACCGAGCTGATCTTGGCCAGAATGCCATGGAAATCGCTCAGTCCCTCGATGAGCAGGTTGGAAAGATTGAGTTGATTTTAGCACTTCGTAAAACGCAAGCAGGATCTACCGGACTACTCCGCTGAAGCCGCTTCGATGCAACCCTCAATGTCAGCATTCGTCGTCTTAACATGAGATGCTTCACCTGCGTCAAACATCGTAATACGCTTTGTAGATTGCCCGTCTGAAATTCGACGAATGGCATCTCCAGAATCAATAACATGAATAGATGCATTTGTCGTTTCAGCCAAAATGGTACCACCAAACATAGGCCCAACTTCAAACGCGATTGGTGCGTTGCTTGTCTCAAGAAAAATGGGGCCTCGCTGATCTTCATTGAGATGAAGGCTAATGCTGGCATTTGTTGCCTTGATGCTTGGCTGACCCGCAAGTTCTTGCACATGAACCAGCCCATTTGACGTCTGAATCAACAAATCACCCACTTGGCCATTAACCATGATTGAACCATTTGACGTGATCAATCTTGCCGCTCCAACATGGGAGGTCACGCTCACAGAACCTCTTCGGTTATTAATGGCTAACTGCCCCTGTGTACCTCTGGTATGAACATCTCCATTATGGGTTTGAATTGTCAGCCCACTTAGATCTGGCAGGTGCACAATCAAGTCCATTCCGTTCTCTCGATGGGCGCCGCCGAAGAACCTCGGCTCAAGGAGAAGATGATCACTTCGCGACCATTCTTGGTGAAGCTCAGCCCGCTGAGTTCCATTGGTTTCATTCGATTCATCATCACTAAAGAGATGGGCCACCCATAGAATCTCAACATGGTCCAACGACGGATCAGCGAGTACTGACACATCGCCATTTTGTGTGCTGACCGTCATAGTCTTTGGCATACGCCTAATAGTGAGCTGCCCTCCGCTGCTTGTATCGCTCGGATTGCGATCTTGGCAGCCAGATGACATGAACGTGGCAATGATGATTATGAAAATAAACTGGCGTAACATGAAATGCTCTGGAATTTATTATTGGGAGTCCTAAATAGTACCTAACCAGACCTTCTGTGTCAGATCATTCCTCGTATCTATGAAGCGATTCCACAAAGCCAGCTGCATCTAAGTAATAAACACGACAGGCCTTTCACAAGTTGAACTACATCGCCAGTGCATAGATATGCGTTCTCTTTGAAGTAAGGTCGCAGCATTGGAGATCGAGCCATCAATTCCAAGCTTCTCTTTATGAATGGGGAAGCCGATCTGAGACAAAGTGAGTCGTAGGCATCACTGCACAAGCATCACCTGGCTCAGCTATCTCACACAGCGTTCCCGAGCAGACCTCGACCGCATCACCACGCAGAGAAACTTCCGTATCGCCGCCAGGCCAGTTTAGCGCCAGCATCCCCCCTGGCAGCAAGATTTCCATATGCCCAGACGCATAACCAGCATCAACCACAGCGGCACAAACTGCTGCAGCGCCCGTGCCACAAGCCTGAGTGAGACCACTTCCACGCTCCCAGGTCAACATCTTCAGCGGCGATGAACGCTGAGCTAATTCCCGACTTATCTCAACTGCATGCACATTAATACGCTCAGGAAATGCAGGGTGCTTTTCAATGCAAGGTCCCAAAGTAGACATATCGATGAGGTCCAGAGCATCGACGAAGATGATTGCATGTGGGTTACCCATAGAAACCAAATGCAGTGGCGGAATCTCTGGAGACGGCTTTCCTGTAACAGGATTCAATAAACACACCAGGCCATCTGCATCTAAATCAACGTAGCGCTGATCCAAGGCAATAGCATCAATACCAAACTTAGGAATGCCCATTTCAACCTGAGCTTCATGAATCAAACCCTGTTCATTGGCTTCGTACCATACACGTCGCAAACCAGCTGGCGTCGAAAAAACCATCGGGTTTGCCCGACATAGATCTCGCTCATATACATACTTGCATGCACAACGGATACCGTTCCCACACATCTCCGCTGCACTACCATCGGCATTATAAATGTGCATACTCACGTGTGAGGAATCGTCTCCTGGCCCGATGACAATAAGCCCATCTGAACCAATGCCTCGATTTCGATCACTCACGGCAACAGCTAGTGTTTCAGGTGATATCAATACCGATTCAAACGTTGACACGAAGATGTAAGAATTACCAAGGCCATGCATTTTTGAAAATGATCGGGTCATAAGATATTTCCAATCAGCGTCGCTGTTTTTGAAAGAGCTTGTATAGACACATCTTGTTCATATCCAATCGTCCAAAGAACACGCAATACTAATGCCAAGAACAGAACTGCAATTGCACTCAACTTGATACGCCGCACTGTTCGATCAATAGGCAATGCATCTGCTCGCTTTCCCACTAATGATTCCAAATACCCCTGCCTCCATGCGATCGATCCGTGTCGCCAACTTCTTCCGCGTGGATTCAGCGCATGAAACTCTGTGATACGAGCCAATGCCGTTGCCATTGGCACCACTGCGGCTTCACTGATCTGACCCATCGCTTCACTCGATTCCCTGATGTGTAACGCAAAATGCTGTGATGCAAACGTATCCGCTTGCCGCTCAAAACGGCGAGAGATCCAGCCAAACAGCAACATAATCACCACCAGTGCACCAACAAGGAGCCCCACTTGCACGCCAGAATCGCCCCAACCAGCAACGAGCTGCATCTCTGCACCCTGCACAACCATATTTGGTTCAGGCAATACCCATCGAATTAATCCAAGACTCACTAAATCAAGCACCGTTGCGATCGCGACAAAGCAAACCAAAAACCAAGGAATATGTCTGCGACGAACATGACCAATCTCATGAGCCATGACAGCCAACACTTGTGGACGATTCAGTACTTCAAGAAGCGTATCAGTCAGCATGATGTATCGCAGCGGTGCAACAATACCCATCACGGCTGCATTGATCATCGAGCCCCCAGTTTGCCAGAGCATGATCTCTCGCACCTTCACGCTGTGCGTTTTGCAAAGGAGTAACAGTTCTGTACGTAACTCACCTTCTGGCAGTGGTTTTAAACCCAAAATAAACTTTGCTACAAGAGGACTCAACGTAAAAATAGACGCTGCAACAATTATTGTTACACCTTCCACAATCCAGGTCGTGCTCCCGTCTGATACACCCAAAGCATGCTCAACAATTTCACTGGCTGCCACAATCAACAGTAAAGGGACCAGCAATAAGAGCACATTTGTCCGAAGCTTCCAGAGCACGTACGAACCGCGCGTTGGAAGTGGCCGAATCGATCCGCCCATGTCGAGTTGCCTGATTAAGACCGCCTCTCGCATGCGCCTCTCAATTGGATACCAGAACACCCAAAGAAGTACCATTGCACCAATAGGCACAGACAGCACTAGAATTTCATCTAATAGAACCAAGTCCCCGGTCACATGGCGCACGGTTGTCAACCACTCAAACATGACCACCGACACAATGAACATCACTAATACACCAGAGCGAGTGAGTCGCATAATGCGATCACCCCACCGTAAAGCCTTGACAGATCCTTGCTGATCCATCGCACGCCGCACAACTTGAATAGCAATCGCTGCAGCCGCAACCAATAACAGTGTTGGCACAACCGCAACCGCCATGGCGTACCAGCCCGTCACTGGAGATGATTCCAATGACATCTGCAAGCCGCCATCGACAGCCATCACAACTGCTACCAAAAGCACTGAAAAGAGCTGCATGAATGCTCCACAGAAACAAACACAGGCTTCGCTATGGCCGCTTGATAACGCCGAGGTCTACAACAACACCGCTATGGCGATAGAAATCAACATTTAGTGTGTCTTCGTCAACAAAAGTAAACACGAGACAATTTGTTCGCGTGTTATCTGCATAATTCAAATCACCATGCCCCGGCCCTGCGAATTCTTTATTGTCGTGTTGCTGGACGTGCAGATGAAAGTGATAAGGGGAGGTGTACCCAGCATCAAACATTTCCTGAGAAGCGACAAACATCTCATCATGACGGCGGTTACGTGGGGTGAACTCCAATATCTGAAATCGACCCTGAACATCGAGATTGATGACACCACCATACTCCGTTGTCGCATCCTGCTTATCTCGATCAGCGTAGTCGAACATATGGCCAACAAGCTCTGGCACAGACATTGCTTCGATCGCAATGTGCATCGCTGCCAAATCACCCCAATTCAGCTTCTCTGAGAATTCATTAAGACGCTGCGGAGAGTCGCCTCTAAAACCCTTGAATGTGCGGGAGTAGCCATAGTGTTTACGTTGATCCAATTGATTCGAAAGATCGCTGTATAGAGATGTTGTATCCTCAACCAGTAACTCAGGCCTATGCCGAGCAGCCGCAACAACAACTGGAAGCGTGCGCAACTCCAAATTGACGCGCTCTGATTGTGGCATCAGCTTCACCGCTCCAGATGCTTCTTTCCAGAAAAGAGAACGTGATGGATCTCTGAGCTTTCGCATCCACAGAATCTCTTCACGATTTCGTGGCAGAATGCCTAGATCTTGAGCACCCGATTGTAGATCCAGCAACATTCCATCGTTGCTATCTTCGGGCAGAGGCTGAGCAACGAGTTCAACAAGCCGCTCCCGCTCTCCCAAACGATGGAGCAGTGTCCAAGAACGTTCGCGCAGGCCTCTTTCCCGAGCAGTGTCAGACGATTTGAACATTTCAAAGACCACATCAATGACTTGATCTTCTCCGTGCAATCCTACGAGTGCGAGGTACTCAGGACGAGTTTCTTCATCGGGGCCCCAAACCTGCGCCTCACGTGACCAACTGCTCACCAACGCCGGACTCAAATCACGCCAACCATGTTCCTCAATAAGTTGACAAAGTATCTCAAGCCAGGTGATCGTCGTCATCCGAGGAAGCTGCAAACGAATCGTACGCTTGAGGCCTTCGAGATCATTTTGTTCAAGACGATCAAAAGCAGCCCGCTTGGTATCAATTGCGAAACCACTTTTCCAGATCATTCGCCGGAGCACTTCGTGATAGGCCTCGTTATCAGGCGTCACATCAAGTTGAATCATCGCATCTTCATGATCGTAGGGTGACCGATCTGGCGATCGCAGCACGGTGACTGGATCATCAAACGTCTTGGGGCCACATCCTGCGATCACCAGAATGACGAATCCAGCGGCCAGCCCTTGAAAGGAGCAAACCGACCAGCGTGAACGCCTCCATGCAGTAGTTCTCACCATGCCCGTAGTGTAGCGGTGCAAATTGAAAGTGGCCCTTTGTAATGGTGAGTACTATGATGCAGCCCCAAGTCCACGGAGATCCAAGCAATGAATGCAACCTCACATGAAGAGTCGAGCGCCCAATCAGGCGGTGACCTGCGAGCCTCCGTTGAACATGTACTGGAATTGATCCGACCAGCAGTACAGGCCGATGGTGGCGACTTTGACTTGATTGATGTCCGACCTGAAGGCGTGGTGGAAATTCGCTTCAAAGCCGCCTGCGTCGACTGCCCAAGCCGTGCGAGCACCTTACATGGCGGCATCGAGAGAAATCTAAAAAACCTTGTTCCAGGCGTAACCTCAGTGGTTGCAATTGATTAGAATCGTTTTTTATCTCTAAAATTTACTGTGAACCGGCTCTTTGCCCCTTTGGATAACGCCTGTGGTGATGTACCCTATGCGTTGGTGGACTAGTGCACGAGGGCGCTAGGCAATTCATGGGCAGGAGGTCCGGCACATGCTCGTTATTACGCGACGCGAAGGGGAAGAGGTGGTGATTGGAGATCCTTCAAGCCCAGTTGGGGTTGTACGGATCGTTTCAATCAAAGGTGATCGAATTAGGCTGGCCTTCGATTTTCCCCGCGAAATAGAGGTACATCGGCGCGAAGTCGCTGATCAGATTTTGGCTGATAAACCCCACGTTGTCGGTTCAATTCGCCCTGCTTCCGGCGGTAGCTAAGTACCAACGCCCGATACTTCCATCCAAGATAATCGAACAAAAACGCTTCTCATGTAGGACACTACAAGTAAGTAGTGGTAGATGATTCCTGCGTTGAAGATATCTGCTGATGCAAAAAGCAGCCCCGCCGTCGCGGGGCTGCTGAATTTTTGTGATTCCATGACCATATTTATCGGCTGTTGCGCATTTTCCACCATTTAGGGAGCATAAATGACCTTTTCAGTGGCAAAGTGTTGCGAAGTGGGTCATAGTGGGTTAAGATCCCAAACATTGAATGACAGTCACGAGAGGTCCAATGCGTGCTCTTTACAGGACAGTACGAACACAATCTCGATGCCAAGCATCGCTTGGCGATTCCGTCGGATATTCGTGCCGCGTTGGATCCAGCTCGCCACGGGACGGGGTTCTATTTAGCACCTGGTCCCAACGATGTTCCCTGGCTCTGGCCCCAACGTGTTTTCGAAGCAATGTCGGGCGCGCTCGAGCAATCCCTCCTACCAACCGAAGAACAAATGCTCTACGAGCAGCTGCTCTTCTCCCAAGCGACCCATCTAGAAATCGACTCAACCAATCGAATACGCCTTCCGCAACGATTGGTGGATCACTTCAAACTTGGCCCCTCCATCATGATCCTGGGGGTCAAAGACCATCTGGAATTACACAACCCTGCAAATTGGCAACAGCAGCTCGACAAGCAGCTCGGTCAACAGAGAAGCATCATGCTTCGCGCCCGAGAAGCACTCCGTCAGCAGCAGCCTGGTTCTGAAACAGGCTCTTGAGCCCCAAACGGTTCAAGATCCATTCCGTGCAAGATAAGCTCCGTTCGCACCCACCACCCGAACGGGGCGCGGGATAAAGCGGGCAAGGACGCCCGACAGCATACACCGGCCATGGATGGCCGGTGCTCCCGTTTCGCTTTCACGATGCTTGGTCTTTTGATCAAGCCCTGCACCGTGTCTCCGTGAGAAGGCCTCTCTGAGGCCTACTCGCGGGACAAGGGAAAGTTAAGAGAAGAACTCCTTCCCTTTCGCTCGTGACGTGCCCACCACATGTCACGAGCCTTTCTTTACCCGCATCAATGCATCAACTGCATCCGCAATTGACTGTTCGAAAACAGATGGGGAGAAGCGTTGCGCATTGGCAACGCAAGCCTTGCTATCACGTTGATCTGCGGCAGCAGCTTTGACCGCTCCAGCAATACCATGGGCGGTGACATCATTGAATAGCCACCCCGTTTCGGGCGTCACGATTTCCAATGCCCCACCTTCACCAAACGCGAGCACTGGGCATCCAGATGCCTGTGCTTCGACGGCGATAATTCCAAAGTCCTCCAACTGTGGGAATATGAGTCCTCTGGCTTGGCGATAGAGCTGGCGAAGGTGCTCGTCCGTGACGCGTCCTAGAAACTCAACATGCTCAGGAGCATGCCGTCGTAGCTCTTCGAACTGCGAACCACTACCAGCCACCTTGAGCGCAAAGCCACCGCGCCGAGCTGCGTCAATAACTAAGTCAGTGCGCTTATACGGCTCCAGTGCCGCCACGACTAACCACCAAGGCTGACGCTCAATGTTCTCGTCGGGCGTAAAGTAACCAACACGAACTGGAGGGTAACACACCTGTGCCTTTCGGCCGTAGCACCGTTCAATCCGATGAGCCGTATGTTGTGAGTTTGCAAGAAACTTTGTGACGCTTGCTGAAGTTTTTTTATCCCAACTCCGAAGACGTGGACCAGTAAAGCTCAGCCCCAAAGAACGCAAACGCCCCCCCTGCCCTTGAGCATAATCATGGGTCTGTTCCCACAAATACCGCGCCGGCGAGTGACAATAGCACAGGTGGGCGGCTCCAGATGGAACTGGAATGGACTTAATGAACGCCGAAGAAGTTGAAATGATGAGATCGCACGGCGCCACCTTCATTTGGGTGACCGCCCTTGGCATCAGTGGCAAATACCAACGGCGACAGCGGCCAGCAGCGCCTGGCAACCTTTGCAGAGATGATGTGATCACCTCACATGCATCGATTGCATCGGTCAATGGCTGTCCATTTGAGACCATTGTGTAGAGCTTTGTTGGCCCTGTCATTTGTGCAAGTTGATCGAGAACCCACTCACCACCACGTAAGCCCACCAACCAATCATGGGCAAGAACGATCTCAAATTGGTCAGAAAGACGTATCATCAGCGAATGTCCCACACAGTATCCCCCCATCCCACGACTTCCAACCGACTTGACCTTGACTATCATGCCCAGGCTGCTTCTTTCCAGAAGCTGCCTTACCCCATCATCGACGTTCACACCCACCTCTCTGGAGCATCGGCATGCCTTCTATACAAGGAGATTGCCCGCCTCTACGGCATTGGAATGACCTTTTCCATGACCGATCTGGATGAGATTGAGGTGGTCCGCTCAGTGTTAGGTGAGAAGGTAGCGTTTATCGCCGTCCCCAACTTCCGAGATCCAGATCATCGTTGGCATTTTGGAGAGGGATATCTCCGACGAATTGAAGCCTATCACCAGAAAGGTGTCCGCATTGCTAAATTCTGGGCGGCCCCCGGGGCGCGTGAATACGGGAAGTCAATCGGTGATCCAGATTTTATGAATCTTGATGCCCCCGCTCGCATCGCTGCAATGGAACTAGCCACGAGTCTGGACATGATTCTCATGGCTCATGTAGCTGATCCTGACACCTGGTTTCAAACGCGATACAAAGATGCATCGCAATTCGGTACGAAGCTTGATCAGTACAGACCCTTGCGTCATGTTTTAGATAGGTTTACACAACCGTGGATTATCGCTCACCTGGGTGGCTGGCCAGAAGATCTAGAATTCTTGACGGAATTACTAGAACAACACCCCAATTGTCATTTGGATACAAGTGCGACAAAATGGATGGTGCGAGAAATCAGTAAGCATGAACCGAGTCACTTTCGTGATTTCATCACACACTTCCAAGGACGCATTCTCTTTGGTTCGGATATTCTCACATCCGACCAACATCTTCAGCCTCCTGAAGAGGACGCGACTGCTTACAGCCTAAAAGCAAACAACAAGCAGGATGCAATTGATCTCTATGCAAGTCGCTATTGGGCCTTAAGAACGCTCTTCGAAAGCGATCTTAAAATTCCTTCACCAATTGCTGATCCTGATCTCGCGCTCATCGACCCCGAGGGCTCGTCACCGTTGGATGGCCCCACACTCTGCGGAATGGCCCTCCCTGATCACTTACTCAAAAGTGTTTATCACGACGCGGCAACAGCACTACTACTGGGCAAAGGCGCTTGCTCAAACGACTGATAGACTTCATGCACACGCTCAACGAAACGTTGGGGTGCACACAAACCTTTAGCTCGGTTTCTCGCCGCTTGGCCGATCGAGGCGGCCAAAGATGGATCTTCAACCAGCTTCAATAAGTGGCGACAAATACAGTTGATGTCTGGATTTTTGTTAGTGAGGCCTGAACTTCCGTCCCGCACTAATAAATCAGCTGCTGGTGTTGCATCAGTAATCACGGGCAGCCCAGCAACCATCGACCATAACAGTGGCATCACCCCTGGCTGGCCAAGATCTGGCTGACTGGCTCCACTCAGAGATAACTGCGTGAGTGATGGGTGGTACGTCACGTCACAACAAGGCAGGCCAAGCATGAGCGCGCCGTCTAAACCACTGAGAATATTCCACGGCTCAGCAAGTCCTTCCTCAAACACAACAACATCACGAACGCCTGGCATCGATCGCTCTGACCATTGCCTGGCAGACGTACTATTCTTTGCGCCGGGATGTACAAGTAGGCCAACCTTGTGCCCTGAGTAGGCAACCCGCCCGACTGCAGAGACTGCTCTTTGTGCATCACCACTACGCAGCGGTTCAGCCATAAGACCGACAAGAAATGTGTCATCATCAATACCCCACTTAGCGCGGAGTTCAGCTCGATTGGACGTATCGATCAAATGTGGGTCAATCGAAGGTGGCACGACCTTCATATCACATGACGATAATCCCAGTGCAGCGTATTCTTGTTGAATGGACGCAGACATCACCATCATTCGCACACCGCCATCTGCAACCTGCGTCAGCCACCGAATTGTGGGAACACTGCGGACCGGGCCAATACTGGCCGTGAAGGCAACCGCCCGCAAGCCATCACAAGCAGCGCGTCCCATCACTGCAGATGCAATCGTCCAAGCATGAATGATGTCAACGCGTCCCGCAGCATAGAGCCACTGCCGAAGCGATCGCTCTGCTAATCGCACACCACGTGGGGCACAAATAGACCCTACTGGTCGCAGGCCACATCGCTCAGCCAGTCTGACATGCGTTTGATTGCCAAGAATGAGAACACGATGATTTGCACTCTGATCGCGGTCAATAAGATCTGCAATCATGCGGAGTGTGAAGGCACCCCCCCCGGGTGAGGATGGATCGACTAGATGCAATACTGAAAGCACGCGCTATCTCACCTTTATCTTGCTTGGAGCCTGTCACCCAAAATCCGTGGTTCGTATTCATAAAAGAGCCGTGCCACCGCATCGCCGGATTCAATAGCGAGCTGCTCTTTAATCTGGGAACGCCCCGAAAGAGATCGAAAGAGCTCAATATCAACGGTGGGTAGTTCTACTAACAACTGATGAATCATCTGACCACTTTCAGGATCAGGAAAAACAATCCTGCTATCTTCGATATCTAAAACCTTAATATTAAGCACTGCCGTCGGCTTACTAGAATACCCACCCGCAGTGAGATCAAATCGTATAACTTCGATATACACAAGCTGATCAGCACCAACTGCTTCAGCAATATCTTGATTAGAAACCACATTGTCTGAGCGATCGTTTTGCTTCACAAATGCGATCGCATCGGCTGGCCGATACACGGTCTCAACCAGTTCCATATCAAGCAACATCTCACTGGTTTGATCAGCCAACGTACGAACTAATCGCGACGGACTGACACGCCCGAGACGATCGTCAACAAATACCACGGTCGGCTTATCTTCAATGATATGAACCGCTGCAATTTTTGGTTCAGGACCAATTGCATATGCGACCGGCGCTACAACATTACAGCCCATGGACACGGCGGCGAGCAATGGCAGTGCCACCCAAAAATAAACCGTGCCGCTCATTTTGATTGCCCCTGACTTGTCGTATCAGGCTTATATTTATCTGGATACTTCGGTTCAGTGTGGGTGTAAAACAACCAGGTTGATTCCTTTACGAAGCGTGACAACAAGCCAGTCTCAACGGCATTCTGAGAGGCACCGTCACGTGTCACGCCGCGCACGTCTGGAAACTCGGCCACCACATTAAAAGTCTCTGCATATTGATCTGAATCATAACTTTCGCGTTCGGCCAAGCCGATTGTGGCCGCTGCCACACCCTCCCAAAGCCACTGATTTCCTGGCGGATTGAGGCGAAACTCGTAAAGGTCAATATGAACAAGACGATTGACCCCCAAATCATCGGCCACCTCACTCAAAGGCATCGCATTCCATTGTGGCGTCTGATACTGCCACGTACGAACCATCTGTGGATTGAGCACCCGAATACCCTCAACCTCTTTCGCCAAGCGAGCTGAAATATGATCCGCAACAACCTCCATTAAGCGAGGGTGCTCGAAGAGAATTGAGTAGTCTGCATCAACGAGTACTGCAACCGTATGATTCTCAAGGCCGGAATACTCAGGATGCACCTCAATGAGTTTTTGATACTCATAGTTCTGCGCCATAGCACCAGCCAACTTAATGACACCACAACCACTGAGGCCAATGTTTGCAAAGCCAAGAAGGCAGATTCCAATACCTACGTAAAGTCTCTGAATTGTCTTGCTCATGATGAAGCCCCGGTCGTAACCACTAATATTTTATAGCCCCATGCAACGAGCACAACTGCGCTAATCGTCCATAGCCACCTCGCACGAAACGGCCCTGCCAAACGATTGGCCACACGAGACCCCGTAATAGCAACATATACGCCGAGTAATAGAATAGCCGCAGTCACAACTGCCAGGATTGCGCCCAAAGGCTGAGCCATAAATGCATGCCCCAGTTCTCCTTTCACCGCATGTGAAAATGAAGTGGTCATACCACAGGTTGGGCAGGGAATACCAAAGCCAGACATCCAACTACATGCCGGCAGACCGAGTTGAGCATGCGTTCCATAGCCATCTGGATCAGGGCTCAATGAGACTGCAATGCCAAGTAGCGTTCCTGCCAATATTGCAAGAGTTAAGCCCCAAAGGCGCCGCGCTCCGACAGCATCCATTCGCTGAGCCTGCTCCACCACCAACTGCCCCCCAGGAGCTTCCGCGCACAGCTCGGCATTGCCGCTCTCGGTCAAGTTGGTTGAATTGGGTCTCGATTTCTCCATGATTCGACTACCCTACCCCTTCCTTGCAGGTGTATCAAAGCCTGCAGCGCTTTCATCATGATCAGCCTGCGTGAAACCTCACTTAGGCCTCGTTAATACAAAACACTCGGAGGCTCTCTGTATGTGGCTCGATGCTCATCTTGATATGGCCTGGGCTGCCGTCCAGGGTCGTGATCTGACAACACCCTGCCCTGATCGTTCAGAAGCTGCGCTCAGCTTGCCTGATCTTGCAGAGGGTGATGTTCAGTATGCCTTTGCCACAATCTTCACTGATCCACCCAGCCCCCAAATGATTGCCACACATACTGATGAAGAAATACGAAACTGGTGTCATGAAGCTGGACTGGAACAGTTGGCCGTTTACGAAAATCTAGAAAGAGACGGACACATTCGCATTGTCCGATCGACCAGTGATCTAGACGTCAACTGTGACTGCCTAAGCATTGTATTGCTCATGGAAGGCGCTGACCCAATCCGTCGACCAGATGAAGTGAGCTGGTGGTTTGAACGCGGCCTGCGCGTGGTAGGACTCACATGGGCAATGGGAAGTCGCTATGCGGGAGGAAACGCTCAAAGTCATCCCCTGACGGATGAAGGCCGAGCACTCATCACTGCACTTGATGAATATAAAATTGTTCACGACCTTTCTCATCTCGCTGATCCAGCTGTAGACGAATTACTGAGTATCAGCCATGGACCGGTGATTGCCTCGCACTCGAATGCTCGGCATTTCATTCCTGGCAATGAGCGTCATATCCAGGATGCTCATATCAAAGAGATTAGCAATCGCAATGGCGTGATTGGGCTGAATTTATTCAGCCAGTTTCTAACGCCCAACCGCCGTGCCCGTGTCGCAGATTGCATAGACCATATCTCACACATCTGTTCAGTCATGGGCCATCATCAGGGCTGTGGCTTGGGATCAGATCTTGATGGCGGCTTTGCACCCACTCAGATGCCGGAGGGTCTTGATCATCCATCTAAGTATGGTGCCTTGAGCCAAGCACTACGCCAAAGGGGCTGGTCTGCATCAGACATTCGTGGATTTGAGCACGCCAACTGGCTCAATTTCCTTCGAACCGCGTTACCAAATGACTAATGCCAGCAAGATCCATGGCGTGGTGCCTACAAATCAATACAGCGAGGACGCTGGTCAGGATCTTCGGGCAGCACCAGATGTAGTTCAAAGCCACAGCGATGAAGATCATCAAGATCCCCGGCGCTATCTGCAAACAGATGTTGCCTGATCTCGGCTTTGGCCCGCAGACCTTCGCCATGACAGGCTTCAGCGAGCAGCGGCAGGTGGTCACTCGCCCATGAAGTCACCATGACGAGTTTACGAAGTTGATCATGCCACGCGAGAATATTGAGCCGGCCCTCATTGTCAACTGCCAACTCAATTGTCTGATCATAAGGACAGCGTTGTCTCAAAGGCAACAGATCTTTCATGAGTGAAGACCATTGACCTTGCTCAGTCGGCGCTGTGTCAACAACCACACTGCGCTGAGATGGCGATGTTGATTCCGATGTCACCAGCGCATCGAGGGCCGTTGCAGATCCAGCAGCAGCTGGCATCTCCAATTTGGGACGAGCTGTTTCTGTTGCCTGGGCGGAGGGGGCATTTTGATCAACTGGTGGCTGCTCCCAACGCACCGCTCGAGGAACATGAACAGCAGTCATGATATCGAGTACCGCATCGTTCAAACCGCCTTCACAATTCAAAGAACGGTGACTGTGTTTAAGCACATCAATACGTGGCAACGTAAGACCTAAGTGTAGCTTGACCCCAAGATGGGCTTCTGTTGTCGCTCTTAAGCGATCCATCATTTGTTCAGCCTGGTGATCATCACAACCAACGATTGCCATATGTACCGTTGGTGATGGCATTTCAGCTTCCTGGGCTGCTAAGGCCAATACTTTAATGCGCCGATAAGCCGCAACCAATGCCGCTTGATCCGCACTTGTCAAGAGTGTGATTTGATCAGGTTGACTCCGCAACAAATCGATCGGATGCATTTGTTCATCAACCAGAATAATCCAGCAAGCAATCTCGGGCGCCAGATCAACGACCACTCGTTCAAGGTCCTGCTCGGAAGCAAGACCGTCAAGCTGCCCCAAAGGAACCTGCGCACATTGAATTCGCACACCACTGACATCTTCTTGAACCAGGCAGGTTGGACCTTGATCAGATGCAATACGATCTAAATAGGGTGGCAGCCACAACCCCCCACGTACCGGCAAGTGACCGGCAAGTAACAAATGCCGTTGGGCTCGCTGCGGCATATCACACCCCGCACCACCGCCGCCTCGTGGCTCTGATTGATTGCCCGTTGACGAAGCTGCATCTGCTGGTGTGAGGAAGAGCTCAGCGAGTTCATCAATGGGATCGATGTGTTGGGACATGATTAGTCGCCTCAGCCGACGATCAGCACGTTACAAGGGCCGATTGCCGGGTCGTTCTGTCGTTGATCGTTGTATGAATCGAGCCCCGCCTGCCCGTCGACCAGAATCTGATAGCGATACCGCCCCTCTGGAAGAGGTACTGTTATCTCAAGCATTCCAGTTTGCTCGCTACGTTTCAATCTGATTGGTGCCCAAGCATTAAAGTCTCCAGCCACAGAGACAACTTGCGCCCCCGAATCGGGCTGCACAAAGCGGACACCGCCTGAAGTTACTTCAGCACCCAAGAAGCGATTCACTTCAATCTCAGGGGGATCCAGAGGCGCCTTCTCCAGCATCGCATCAGGCACGGGCTCATTGCCGATCTGCTCATCGGATGGCTGATCAGTCACTGACTGCCCCAAAAACTCTGAGGACTCTGCTTCACTTTTTACTTTGCTTTCAGCTCGATTGATTCTCGCCACTAACTCGGCAGCACGATGTCCCCGATCAGAGATCGGTGGCGCAACACGACTCTCGGTCATCGGCACACTGAATTGCTCTTGTGGTGCCGCCAAAATACGCAAACGCTCTAACTCATCAGCAAGATCTTCAAACTCTTGATGTGCCATTGACTGCGGGGCATATTCGAGGATGGGCTGGCCCATACTCACCGCCTCTCGCAGCTCTTCATGACGACGAATGACGGTCCGCAATAACTCACCAGGGAAGTCGCGGCGTAGCGACTCAAGAATTGTTGTTGCAAGTTTGGATTCAGGGTCATACATCGTGGCAAGAAGATGACACTGCAGCGGACGACCCATTCGACTAATTAAGTTCTGAACAGTGCGAAACTGTTTATGCGCACCGCGCATTGCAAAGAATCCTGACTCGACCGGAATCAATGCGTCATCGGCCGCCCGAAGTGCATTGAATGTTAGTAATCCAATCGCTGGCGAACAGTCAATGAGGCAAATGTCATAATCCGGTTTGATCAACTTCAACAGACTCTCAAGCCTGCGATCGCGATCGGCTCGCTGGTGCAATCCGCCACCTGGAGCCTCCACAGCGGCTAGTCGCATCGTACTGGGAAGCAGGTGAAAGCTTCTTCCGACCTCCCAAACCACCGACTTTAAATTAAGACCCTGCTCATGCTCAGCTAAGAGTGCCTCTGAAACACTGAATTCGATATCGTCTTCGGGAACACCAAGACCTGCAGCACAGTGTGACTGGGGATCAAGATCAACCAACAGGGTTCGCTTGCCGCGCGCTGCAAAGACTGCAGCCAGGTTGATTGCTGTGGTCGTCTTCCCGGAGCCACCCTTTTGATTGACTATTGCAAAAACCCGCAAGATCTACCTTTAATGTTCATGAGGTAAGACGGGCGGGCCTTGGGGCCCCGATCCGTCAAGGCCACGGCAACCGCCACTGCGGTCACTCTTCAACTAGTTTATCGGAAGACCTTGCTCGTATGCTTGAAATCAATCAAGTTCAGCACCAACATAATTCCATGCTTCCACCACCGCTTGATGATCAACGTCCTCAACAATCGAGACCGCTCCGATTGCATCGGGCACGATCAGCCTTATCACACCATTGAGGACCTTTTTGTCGAACTGCATTGCCTCGACAAGGGATGCCGCTTTAACAGGACTTGGCAGCCGAGTTGGCAAGCCAAGCGAAGCAAGGAGTTGCTCGATTCGTAGGCAGGTCGCTGCCGAAAGCTTGCCTGATTGCTGGCTGACCCGGCAAGCAGCCACAATCCCAATAGCAACAGCCTCACCATGAAGAAGATCTAGAGCCGGTAAGGGCTCAATAACGTGAGCGAATGTATGGCCTAGATTCAGGAGTGCTCGCCGCCCTGCCTCACGCTCATCCTGTTGAACGATATCAACTTTGATTTCTATCGAGCGGCTGATCAACTCTGTTTGGATTGCCTCATTATCTGTTAGGAGCGTTTCACCCTGACTTTCGATCCAGTCAAACAAACTTTCATCAGCGATCATGGCATGCTTCACACACTCTGCCAAGCCACAGCAACGATCTCTACGCGAGAGCGTTGTGAGGGTGCGCGGATCAACGATCACAGCTGTTGGTTGCCAAAAGGAGCCAACAAGGTTCTTCCCCAAAGTCCCGCTGGGTAAATCAAAGTTAACGCCAGTCTTCCCTCCGATCGAAGCATCGACCATCGCAAGGAGCGTGGTCGGAACTTGAATCAGAGGCACACCCCGAAGGTAGGTCGCGGCGAGAAAGCCTGCCACATCTCCAGTCAGACCACCGCCAACAGCAATCACCGGATGGGACCGATCAAGATGACCTTCTAACATCTTGTTGTATCCATCGCTCACTGTCGCCAATCGCTTGTTGGACTCCTTGGCGTGAATTTCCCATTCAATAACATCAACGCCCATTGCCTCTAGTGCGCGATGCACTGCTTGACCATGCGTTTCTTTCACCGCAGCATCGAGCACAAGTAAACAACGACGAGATTGAAGATCTTCGACCACTGAAATTGTGACCAAGCGACTAATGGCACCGGGCTCAACGATGATTGGATAAGAAGCCGTTGGAAGATTCACTTCCGTGCGATAAATCATGGTTTTCCTTCTGCTCGACGTTTGAGTTCACCAAGTGCAATCGCTGGATCTTGAGGAAGTGGCCTCATGTCATCAACCTCATCAGCCAGATCATGACCGACTCGAGCATTGATTGGCTCTCTAGCACGGCGAGCTCGTCTTGTCACAACAAACACAAACAAGAAAATAGCCCCCAGAAAAACAACTAGAACAACGATGCCCCAAGCATGTTCTGCGGTTAAGCCTGGCGGACGTGGTATCCGAGTAGGTCCAGGACTCACAAATGCTAAGTAGTTTTTCATTTCGCCACTACGTGCTTGAATGAGCAAGCGTTTATAAAAGCGACCATTCAGTCTGACCGACTGCCCCACCGATGACGATCGATTTCCGTCATGCAAAACATAAACAATAAATGGAATACCTTGATCGCTTCGGATGACCCACTCTTCAATCGCGCGCGTTCCAGGCTTGAGGCCCAATGGACGGGTCACATCAGTATTCATGACAAGCGTTCCATTGAGTTGGAATTGTTGTCCACGAAAACGCGCTGGATCTTTGAGAATCATGGAGTGATCAGATGCAACCAGGGTCGACTCACTATGATTGACCGACTGGTCCTGATGATTCGCGACTTCAACAAGAACCGCAAAAGCTGACTCACCAATTTCTTGATCGTCGCGCGCCGCTTGAAGTTGCTCAACTTGTTCAGCAGAAAAGAGGCCAGGGAACTGGCTAGTCACCTGCAGTGGCAGGAAAAAGATCGCCATCAAGAGTGCCATCTCACTCCAAGGCGTAGATACGTTACACGCACCACTTGCAAGGAATACATGGTCGCTTCACGATCTGCGCAGATCGTTTTAAGCAGCCATTGGAAAGCGACCCCAAGGGGATTTGAACCCCTGTTCCCAGGATGAAAACCTGGTGTCCTAGACCAGACTAGACGATGGGGTCAGTCAGGTCGGCAGATCATAAGAGAAAAACCGCCCTTTCGGCCAGTATCTTTGCAGACTATTTAGGATAGGAATATGACTGAGGATGCCAGCGATAACCATTATGTGGTCTGCCCACTGGCCTACGAGCTCGCTGGTTTACGCCGACGTGGCGTTTCCAGGCACTTCAATATGGAGCTCTGTGGGATGGGAGCCGTATCACTCAGTCGATGGTCACAGTCCGTCAATATTCCAGCTGGGTCCAAAGTTTGGCTTGCTGGGCTCGCTGGCGGATTGAACCCACACCTCAAAATGGGGCAGGCATACGCAATTAGCGGCGTTTTGGGCACTTCTGACGCCGATCTCAAGCCACCGCTGCAAGCCCTTGCCCCAGCTGCCACGATCGTCTCAGTCGATCAACCCCTGGCTTCAATCGACCAAAAGGCCAAAACCTATGCGGATACCCAATCCGATCTTGTTGACATGGAGGCGATGGCTTTTGCTCAAATTGCCGAAGAAAAAGGATGGGAATGGGGTGTGATCAAAGGGATCAGTGATGCCAGTGATCAAGAACTCCCCCCTCTTGTTGAAAAAATGACAATGACAACTGGCCGCCCGCAAATGTGGCAAATGGCCTGGGCAATCGCTTCTCACCCTCAGCAAATACCCGCGCTTCTGGCTCTTGGGCGTCATGCCCGACGAGCACTCGATTCCGTGGCGGCTTGCCTGATCGCTTCGATACAGAAACAAGCCTCTTGAGACTTCGATGACCTATTGGGCAAGGCCTCCCCGGCCCTCTCTCGGCCCCCTACAGGGCATCGCGGACGTATCTGCGACCCCCAAGGCCATGTGCCGCCTGAGCGGCCACAGTGGATGCTAAGACGCCTGCACAAGGTCGCTCACAAGCCTTTGCCTTGCAATGCTTTACGAAATTTCGTGGGTTCCGAGGACGTGGCTATTGCCCACCGAGTACCCAGTGTCTATTGTGCTGTAGAAGCCGCCTGAGATGCTGCAACGAAGTAGTCCTTGGACTACTGCACATCGCCGCCCGGGAGTGTCGGAGCGATCGGGCGGCGGCTTCATTTTTGCCCATCGAATGTGAACTACCAAGAACACCCGCTTTTCAAACAGAGTGGCGTGGGAACCCCACAGTGACATGTCGAGCAATGAGATTAAGATTCTCATTACAATACAATCGTCCTGTGGAGGTACACCTAATGCTCAGTTCACTAACTACGACGACAATCATTGCTCAAATGGCGATCACACCGTTACCAGACGCCACCCAGGCATCAGACTTTCTGACCCTAAAGAATGGCACATCGATCAATGCTTTTCATATCCCGACACTCGATGATGGGCGCAGCGATCTTCATGAAATTGCCGTATTAGACCTATCCAGCGATCTTAATACACCACACACATGGAACAAACGCTTCCGTACCAGCCTTGTCTCTACTCAGGATTCATCAGAAAGCAATCCAGAGAGCACCGACGCGCCAGCTATTAATGAGACCGCTTCTCGTATTGCCTTTGGCACTCAAGGCCAACTACGCTGGACCATACAGGGCGCTTGGTCGATTAGTGTCAAAGACGCTGAGGATCAATCTGGTCTGCTTGGCTTTGGAATCGACTACTTCCTGATAGATAACTTATCGATCAATGGTGAGTTCAATGGCGCCTATGTGAATCAAGTAGGCCCAGACGCTTGGGGCTTCAATTTCAATCTCATTGCCCGCTGGCACATCATCGCTCAAGAGAACTGGTCCTTCTTTGTTGATGGCGGAGCTGGTCTCTTATGGACGACTGAAAACGTCCCGGACAATGGAAGTCGTTTTAACTTTACGCCTCAGGCCGGCGTTGGTTGCACGATTGGCGTGGGCGGCAATGCACGTGTCATCACTGGCGTTCGCTGGCTACACATCTCAAACGCCAACCTCTATTCGTCAAATCCTGGGCGAGATAGCATTGAGGTTTACGCGGGCATCACACTGCCATTTTGATTGATGTCTTGTTGAATAAGAGGAACGTCGTAAGACAGTCTTCTAGTCACCGTCGTAACGAGCCATCACAAGACTCACGTTGTGACCGCCAAACCCGAATGAGTTATTCAGGGCGTAGCGGATTGGCCGCTCCTGCACTTCATTGGCTACAAAGTTCAGATCAAAGCCATCATCAGGATTATCACAATTGATCGTCGGCAGCATCAGCCCGTTTTTCAGAGACAGTGCAACTGCAAGCGTCTCAATGCCTCCAGCAGCGCCAAGCATATGACCTGTCATTGACTTCGTTGACGACATTGCCAAGTCGTGGGCGTGGTCACCAAAAAGATTTTTGACAGCATGTACTTCAGCCGCATCACCAAGTGGCGTAGAAGTACCGTGTGCATTGATGTAATCAACGTCTTTTAGATTAATCCCGGATCGACTAATGGCCTTCTCCATGGCCTTAAGCGCCCCCGTCCCCTCTGGGTCAGGCGCAGCAATGTGATGAGCATCACCAGTACAGCCAAAGCCAAGTACCTCAGCGTAGATTGTGGCGCCACGTGCCTTTGCTGTTTCGAGCTCCTCAAGTACGACGACTGCAGCCCCCTCAGCAAGTACGAATCCGTCTCGATCGCGATCGAAAGGTCTTGACGCACGCTTTGGATCATCATTGCGAGTTGATAGTGCCTTCATCGCCGCAAAGGCACCAACACAAATCTCTGTAATCGCCGCCTCAGCACCGCCAGCAAACATCAGATCCGCATCGCCGCGGCTGATGCAATGAAATGCCTCACCAATCGCATGCCCGCCCGTGGCACAGGCTGTCGCAGGCGAGGTATTGGCACCACGTAAGTTGAATCGAATGGAAACATTGCCTGCTGCAGCATTGACCATAAGTTTAGGAACGGTAAATGGACTGAGCCGACTGGCCGAGCCCCCACCCTTGAGAATCTTAGTCATGCCCTCTGCAACCGTAATGATGCCCCCAACACCACTGCCAATAGCGACGCCACGCTGATAAGGATCCCCCTGTTCGAAGTCAATGCCAGTTGACTCTGCTGCGCCGATTGCAGCAGAGAGCGCCATTGCAGCGAAACGATCCATGCGCTTGACTTCAACCTTTGGGATATGAGCCAGTGGGTCGAAACAGGTTGCTTGCCCAGCAATGCGTACTGACCAGCTTTCATCCTGACCAAAAGCATCAAGAGCACCGATGCCTGAAACACCATTGCATAGGCTATCCCAGATTTTGGATACTTCACAGCCAAGATCACATACAGCACCAAGGCCTGTGATAACAACACGTCGCTGCTGTGTATATGTCATCTGGACATTCAATCCACCGCCAGGAAGCAGTCTACAGTAGGTCTAAAGCCAGCCAAGTAGTCTCAAACTACCTGTGGTCTGCTGAGGTCTGGAGAAGAAGCAGGCCTTTGCTGATCCGGCTCAGGAGTTAGAAGCAGTCACGATGTAGTCAATAGCTTGTCCTACCGTTTGAATCTTCTCCGCTTCATCATCAGGGATAGAGGTTTCAAATTGATCCTCAAACTCCATGACAAGTTCAACGGTGTCCAGGCTGTCTGCATTTAGATCGTTCGCAAAGCTGGTGTCTCTACTCACCTCACCTTTGTCTACGCCCATTTGCTCGGCCACTATTTCGATGACTTTTGCTTCAATTTCCGCTTCGGTCACGGCAATTCTCCTGATGTTTGCGACTGTTCCGTTTTGCTTGCCGCCGCATTTTCTTTAGATACGAAATATATCCACTTTTGGGGCCCGTCTGCAATCAAGGGTACCCATGAGGCACTTAAAGAGTCAGAAATCTAACAAGTCATGCCTCCATCGACCACTAATACCTGTCCCGTGATATATCCAGCCTCTTCAGAGGCGAGGAAGGCTACTAAATGTGCAATATCGTCAGGCGTACCCATCCGACGTGCCGGTATCTGCTTTTTTGCTTCTTCCAGAATAGCGTCACTGAGGGAATCGGTCATATCCGTCTGAATAAACCCAGGGGCCACCACATTGGCCAATATGCCCTTGGCCGCAAATTCTCTGGCAATGGTCTTGGTCATACCAATCATGCCAGCCTTTGCTGCAGCATAGTTGGCCTGGCCAGGATTCCCCCGAATTCCAGTCACTGAGGCAATATTGATAATACGCCCATATCGGTTTCGCATCATTGGGCGTGCTGCTGCACGACAAGTCACAAATGCTGAACGCAGATTCACCTGGATGACCTGGTCAAAATCCTCGTCACTCATTCGCAACAAGAGACCATCACGATTGATTCCCGCATTATTAACCAGGATGTCTAGTCGCTCATGGGTATCAGCCACACGATCTACCATGGCGGCTAATGCATCACCATCACCGACATCACACGGCTCAACATCACAATGACCGCCTGCACTGCGAATCTCTTCTGCAAGTGCCTGTAGATGCTCTGCCGTTCGACTGACAAGCACTGTGTGGTGCCCTGCAGCCGCTAGCTGCACAGAGATAGCTTTACCGATTCCCCGGCTCGCTCCTGTGACAATGGCAACGCGTTTTTCGATTTTATTTGATCCAGAGTGAGATGGTTGAACGGGTTGTAATGGCCTGTGATCGGGTATTCATGCCTGAGACATCAAAATCACTTCATACCCACATATCTAGCGCCTGATTGTACACCCCAGAGCCAATGCCACAAGCGAGCACCAAGCTCCTTACAGCCTTTACAAAAGTTGCCTTTTGCCCCCGACTGAACTACTGACCCACCAATCCATTAGGAGCGAATCCGGGCGCACTATTTGGAGAACCACCACCACCCTTACCTGGATTGCCCCCACTACCTTTGCCACCACCGTCGGCATCACTGGTACTTGAGCTCTCCAAGAAATCCTCCAAGCTGACCAATTCAACATCTGGTTCGTCTGAGACCTCCAGCTCCTCTTGAATGATGTCATGCCACGACTCAATCCAGTTGCCCCAACCGCCAGAGAGCTTGTTCATCATGTCAGGTGGCGTCCAGACCGACTCAAAGAGAAAGCTATCGCCAGACTGATCGTAGTACCACATCTGTGGCTGAAACACATAACCCACTTGATAAACAACGAGCAAGCACTTTTGACCATTCGCCACCCCAGTCTGAAGTTCGATCATTCGAAGATCTTCGCCCAAACCGTTCCAGTGTGGATTCTTAGACAATTGATCTAGCTCAAGCTGATCAACTAATGTGAGTTGCGGGCGAATAGCATCTACGTCGGTATTCGCAAAGCCATCTACAAATGACAGAATGGCCCTGCGTTCCTCTGTATCAAAGGGCGCATCATTTTCATTCCAGATGATGCGATCGTCGGTTCCCATCTGACTCTGCAGATCAGCCACCGAAGCAACTGGTGGCGGCGGTGCAACTGGTGGCACATAAGCAGTAGACACCGGCTTAGGCTTTTCATCTTTACCTCCGCATCCCGTCATGAATGCAGACGTCATTAAGGTAGCCACTCCCAACCGAGTAATTTTCACGAGAAGTTGTTTACGATTTATCTTGCGGTTCATCATGGCTTACTACCTTTTTTGCTCGATCAATTCTCCGCATCAGACCGCGAAGCACAGTTCCTGGTGCCAACTCAGCCATTGCTTCTGGGCCACTTTCAATCATATGGCTACAACTTTGACTCCAGCGGACAGGCGACGTGAGTTGTTGGACGAGTCTTTTTCGTAGAAGTTCCTCATCATCTTGACTATGGAGTTTAGCAGTCACATTCGACCAAACTGGTATGACTAGTGGCCTGATCGTACTTGAGGCTAGCGCAGAGGCCAAACCGACCCCTGCCAACTCCATTAGCGGGCTATGGAAGGCTCCAGCCACGGTGAGCGGCGTTGCCCGAAGACCTTGTTCAGCAGCAATGACGGCTGCTCGCTCACAAGCAGCGGCCTGACCTGAAAGCACAATTTGACCAGGTGCGTTGAAATTCGCAGGCACCAAAATGGCGCCATCTGCTGAGACCTGCTCACAAAGGCTTGTCGCCTGTTCCTCGTCAGCTCCGATCAGCGCCAACATGCCACCATCGGAGGCCTCTGCTGCCTGCTGCATTAAGCGGCCACGTTCGGTGACAAGCTGCAACCCCTGATCAAAGTCAAATGCATCTGCCAAATGCAATGCTGTGTACTCACCTAAAGAGAGACCGGCAAGGCATACCGGACTGAGTGGTTGCCCCATCTCAATAAGACCATGATAACTCGCCACCGAGCAAGTATAGATCGCTGGCTGACTTACACTTGTCTTGTTCAATTCTTCTGCTGGCCCCTCAAAGCACAAGGTACTGAGCGGCGCTGAGAATACGCCATCTAAAATCTCATCCGCTTGCTTGAATACATCAGCTGCTGCAGAAGAGGCTGCGCACCATTTCGCACCCATGCCAACATACTGCGATCCTTGCCCAGGACATAGCACCGCTGTCGATGTCACTTTTTCCCTTTCGGCTAACTTGTTTACACACGCCACAAGTTGACGGCCCATGTCATACCGCCACCAACTGCCGCAATGAGAATAATATCACCTGTCTTGATTTTACCTGCTCGCCAAACTTCATCTAAGCAGAGTCCTACAGAACCTGCCGAAGAGTTGCCGTAGTGCTGTATGTTCATATGCACTTTTTCTGCAGGCAAACCGAGCTTTGTAATTGCTGATTCAATAATCCGAGCATTTGACTGATGACAAACGAATTGTGACACATCATCAGGACTCAAATTCGCTGCGGCCAACGCTTCCTCAATCATCTCTATGAGCTTCGGCACTGCGAATTTATACACCTCTCGCCCGAGCATTCGCAGCTTACCCAGGGCAATATGCTCTACAGCAGAATGATCTTGGACTTCTTGTGCCCGCTGAGGAATATAAAGACATGGCCAATTTGAAGCATCAGACTTCATTGAGCTGTAGATGCTACCTCGGTCAGTGTCTTCATCCCTTTCAAGAATGACCGCCCCAGCCGCATCTCCAAACAAGATAGAGACACTTCGATCCGAATAGTCACAAAGAGTGCTCATAGAATCACAACCTATAACGGCAATTCTTTTGAACGCACCTCCACGAATAAGTGGATCCGCAACATTAAGGGCATACACAAAACCAGAACATGCGGCTACCAAATCAAATGCTGGCGTTGGAACCGCGCCTATTGCGTGGGCAACTCGGCATCCATTCGATGGACAAGTCATTTCCGAGCTGACAGAGGCGTTGATCAACAAGTCAATCGATGAACCATCGATGCCTGCATCATCAAGTGCTTTTTGGACGGCTTCTACCGAAAGCGTGAATGTACCTTCGGTCTCTTGATCAACAACGCGACGTTCACGGATACCCGTACGAGTCCTGATCCACTCATCGCTGGTATCGAACATCTTTTCAAAGTCTTGGTTTGTCAACCGCCGGTCGGGAACCGCAGACCCGACTCCAGCAATTCTCACCCCATAGGTGGAATTATTCATGCAACTACTTCTTCTTCAGACTGGCTAAGGTAGTCACTGATCGCTTCATTAATATTCTGAGCCACAAGTTTGCGAGCAGCCCTAACTGCATTTGAGATCGTTCTCGCCTGGCTCGATCCATGACAGATGAGACAGACACCATTCACGCCTAACAGCGGTGCTCCGCCATACTCGTGATAGTCATACTTTGCATAGAGCTTCCGAACAACGCTCTGGAACTCCGCTTGGAGTTCATTAGACAGCCCGCCCATTTCAGAGGCCATTTGCTTCATAATCGAGGTTGAAAGTCCCTCAGTAAGCTTGAGCACCACGTTTCCAACAACGCCGTCAGTGATCACGACATCAGCTTCGCCTTCAAAGAGGCCACGCCCCTCAACTGAGCCGATGAAATTCAGCTCACTGACTTGTAGCAGTAATTCTCGAGCAGCCTGAATATCCTTGGTGCCCTTTTGCTCTTCACCGCCGACATTCAGAAGTGCCACCCTTGGATTCTCTATGCCAAGCATACTTCGTGCATAAAGACCACCCATCAATCCATACTGAGCCAGGTGCAATGGCTTAGGCTCAATATTGGCACCAACATCAATGACAGTGAGAGCGCCACCAAATGTGGGAATCACTGCAGCAATGCCTGGTCGTGTTACGTTCTTCAACCGACGCATATGCATCTGAGCTGCGGCAACAAAAGCACCTGTGTTGCCCGCTGATAGGACGGCATCAAGTCTATTGCTTGCTCGACGTCCAGCTGCTTCAACTAAGCGCACCAGTGAACTATCGGGAAGACTGCGCACCGCCTCAACCGGCGGATCGTCCATTTCAATAACTTGTGAAGTTCCGACGACTTCAATTCGACTGCAGTCGACTTCTGCTTTGCCAATATGGTCTTTGATCAGACGCTCATCACCAAACAGAACTAAGCCGTCACCCTCATCAATCTCGGAAAGACCCGAGACAGCTCCATCAAGGATCGCGTGGGGCGCATTATCGCCTCCCATGACATCGATCCCGATACGCATGGTCTACTCATCTCCGCTAGTGGTCACCTGTAGACCGGGTCGAACATAGCCGCAGGCCCGACAAGTGCGATGCGGCAATTTTGCAGCGCCGCAACTTGGGCAATTACCTGACTGGCGAGGCGTGATCGCTAGGTGAGAACGACGCTTGCGTTTACGACTTGGGGATGTTCGAAGAGCTGGAACGGCCATCTGAATACCTCATAAGTACGGCGCCGCTCAGTGAGATAGCGGCAAACCCGGATGGCTCACTGTACGAAGGGGTCCAGAGCATGTCAAACCACCAGAAAAGCGGTTTAAGTGGCCACCATCAGATACGCGGTATCAGATCAAGCCAGTTGCCGAAGAGGAACTCTAGCCGCTGACTGAGCAGCGCAATACGGCCCATCACGGTAAATCCAAACATCGCGCCGAAGGCCACCATTAGGAACCAGATACCGACCTTTGCGGTCCGGCCAACCAGTCCAGTGTGCTCAACTGAGAAGAAGAAGTAGACCAAGCCAGTTAAGGTTGACAGCGTAATCACGATATTGCTGAACGATGCCCAGATTGTAAGCCAGACACTAAAACCGCCCCCTGCTACCTCTGTCGGCACATAGAGCGGAATAACGGCTGCAGAGATCTGCCCTAGGAAGTCAGCCTCGAGGTAGCCAATCAGGCGAAAACCAGCTGTCACGCCAATAAAGAAAGCCAATGGCCAGCGGCTGATCCATCCACCTCTTGGAGCAAGGCGCCAGAGCAGGAGCACGATCATTACCAGTGGAATGATGTAGATGTAGTCCGGCGGCGTATCAGCACCAAGGCCGGGGACCAGAGAATCACGCATTTCGGCTGGAAAAAGTACGACAAGCAGATTCTTGACGAAGGTGGTCCAAAAGCCCGCCACCATCACGTAACCAGCAGAACTGCCAATAACCACTGCTTCTGCAACCTTGTAGAAGGGATTATCGCGGTACAGGAAAGACATGATGGCCAGCGTGAGTAGCGCGGCGACCCAAACACCGAAAGTTCGCTGCCAGCTCATAGAAATTTCTGGATAGCGATCCAAACCGCTCACGAGTACCTGCAAACCATCTTCCTGGCTTTGAGTGATCAAACCTTCAGCTTTGGCTTGAACGATTTTTTGCTTTGCAGTCGTGGGATCAAGGGCCAATGCTGGGGGCAGCCCTACCTCTTTGAGTGCTGCCTGGACGGGCATGATCTCCATACTGATATCACGCCACGTCGTCCATGGCGTCAGCTTGCTAATGATCTTGTCTTTACCAGATTCAACACCGGGATCTGTCTCGTCAGCCAAATTGACCCATACCGTCTCAGGTACATCTGATTCCGGAAGCAGCTGTGCCTCACCCGCATCCTTCGCTTTTTCCTCAGCATCCTTCGCTTTGTCCTCACAAGACAAAGCCGCTGCTGATGCAGTCAACTGAAGAGCCGCACCCGCATCCTTCGCTTTGACCTCAACCTCGACAAACTCATAGTTTGTGCCCGCGACATAAGTCAATGACATACCTGTGGTGAAAAATCGCCATCCCAAAGCGCCAATGCCAATCACGAATATCAGGGTCCAAATGAGCTTCTCTTTTGTCATCGCTCTTCACCTCGCCTTCGCCCGACGAAGTAGATGATGTTGCCCATGATGATCAATGCCACCATAAGCGCATGACCGACAAGCTGTGGCCCCATCCGTTTCTTTGCTTCCTGAGCATCAGGATTGGCGGCAATCAATGGAAAATTTTCATCAAGTATCTGCTCGTATTCTGCCGCGCCCTTAATGGCGCCCAGCAGACCAATCAGTTGATCAGGAATATAAGCCACAAGCTGTGTTGCCTGGACACCAGTGACGCCAGCAACAATCGGAATGTCATGTGGTGTCCCCGCATACTGCACCCATTGCTTGGTACCCGGGTCACCCGCCGAAATACTGACAATCAAATCCATCTGCTGGATATTCTTGATTCCCTGGCACATCGGAATCTCGTCAAAGCTGGTGCCCTGCTGATCGGTGATGAAAAGCTTTTGCATGTCCGTAACGATGACCGTTATAACCGCTTCAGCACCTGGCTTAAAGCCAAGGTTGACGTAATCTTCGCCGTATTTGTAGTGCGGATATTCCTCCATCAGAATCCGCACACCGGCAACATCGATCATCGGCTCACCGAGCGGCCAAAGCGCCATGTAGTAGAGCTTGTGGTTTTTCTCAGCGCATTGCCGAGTGAATGCTTTCGCCATTGGCTGCAATTCACCCATCGAACCAGGGTCGTAGTCATACGCCATCAAGATGCGGGATCCATCCGGAAGGTCCTCGATTGCATCATAAATATCCTGAACCATAGGCGACGTTTCTTCAGGAAACGTCAAGTTTGTAAGAATCGGTATAGCCACAGCCAATCCCATTAGTAGGAAGACCCAGCGGCGATCGAGATTCTTAAGAAGCTTGTACATAAGTAGTTGGTCAGTGTGTTCCCAAGCTGATTAGTCCTGTCCCAGATAAGAACGATCGACACCTAAGAGAATCTTGAGCGAGACAGACACCACGCCCAGCGCGATGCCAATGATGATCGCCCGGCCAGCACCCTTTGTCGGTCCGTCCAATGCAAGCCACTCGGTCAAACGGTCAAGTCGCATGGTCTTCCAGTCATCAACCGTCGAGGCGATGTTGAACCAATTACAGATATCAACCATCGTTCCTGGCACCCAACCTGTGAGCCAAACACCTGCATAGGTACGCCCGAGGAGCACGATAAAAGCAGTCAAAAGCAGCAGTGTGGCCTCAAAGTTCTTGGCTCTAAAGGCTCGGAATGCCGCTGATGCAACATAGAACGCCAGCATGGCAAACATCGTCGACGTCAGCGGATAAATCACATATTGGTAAATCCACCAGAAGCTTGCACCCTCTTCAAGATAGTTGCCGCCCCAAGCAAAGTCAGGGTACTTCGGATTCGGGTGCACACCGACTTGAAGTAAGCCAATAACCAACGTCACCACAAAGCTAACGATGATAATGACCGAGTACATCCAACCAGCACGTTGGCCAGAGATCTTCTCTAAATGCAGTTTGAGTAAGTTCCCGCCACCGAGAACAAATGCTCCGACAGCTAAAATGTCGAACCAAATCATTCCCTTCTCACCCCACTCCTCCGTATAAGGAATGAAGGTCGATAGGATAACAACGAACCCAGCAACAATAGCAATCATAAGTGGGACGGTGCGCTTCATGCGTCAATGCCTCCACTCTCAAGTGCATTGGTTTTCAACTCATAATCTTGTTGATCCTGCAAGATCTGTTCAAACCACTCAGCAGTTCCTGCCTCCATTGATGTCATGGTCAAACCACTACTACCCAGAATATTGTCACTGATGTATTCACGAACATCCGTGATATCAGTGGAATCAGTCCAGATGAGCTCAAGTGTGGCAAAGACCACACCAATGATAATGAGTCCGCCACCCAACAATTTTCCAAGATCCTGGCCCTTAAGTGAACCAAGCTGCTGAGGATCGCCAGAAAGATATGCACTGGCTGCAAAAAACTCTTCACCAATGAGCGTGTAATCACAGGCCGCCACGAAGAAGGGCAGCTGTGATGGCATGGCTGTACCAGCCACTTGGATAGCGCCAATATGATTGCCCGTCTCTGCCAGAATCAGAGACTCGGCATAAAACGCACCCATGTAAATACAGGCCGCAGGCTTTTCTCGCACCATGAAGCCAGTCACACCTGCCACATAACCGAATTGCTCATCGGTCAGATAGTAAATGCGATCTTCTTGATAGGCATCTGGCCGCCCCGCCGACAAATAAGCTTCTTGGACAGTTTCGCGTGCCGTCGTCATAACCAGTGCACGAGCTGTCGGCACTTCAAGTGTAGCGCCGTACTCAGCTGCCGTTTTAGCAACACGCGAAAGTACCGTGAGGCCCGCCAACGTCTGAATATCGTTGATATCGAGAATGCCGTTAATAAACAGGATTGGCCGGCCCATCTCGGTGGCTCGCCCAACCGCTTCATCGACTGCACTCAGGCCCGCGATCTCGCGAACTTTCAACTTCCGTCCCGAACGGGCAATCCTGATATACGTAATGATGCAGCCACTAATGATAAGTAGCATGATGCCCATCCAAGCCTTCTCATAGTCAAACCACTGCATGACTGCAGCGACCGGATAGTCCATCGTCGTCATCGCCGAGACATTGCCGCCAGGGCTCATCGCGGCAACACCGTACCGGTATGACACACCTTCCTTCACATTACTATCGGTGTATGAGTTGACCCCATACGTTTGGCTACCAACCTTTACAAAGTCGTCATCGCAATCTGCCAAGCGACGGTAGATGAGGTAATCCTTGACTTGTGATGGTGAATCCGTATTGAGATCAGGCATTGCACTGGCTGAAGGATCATTCGGTGAAAGCGACCAGTAAACCTCAATGGCCTCGCCTTTGTCACCTTCCTTATCAACCGCGTTAATTTTTTCAGGCGGCGCCGGAATTCCACCTGCTGGACTCTGAGCCTGCGCTATATCACGCGGCATCAAAAGCATGACCAGCATCAAAGCGGCCAGTGCAGGCAGAGGCAAGATAAACCGAGTCTTCATCCGTGGGGGGCTCTATAAGCGAGGGGAAAATTCAATCGGTCAATGCACAGTCTAGTCAATCGGTTCAAGGCGTCTTAGCCCTCGATCAATTCCACATTCGCTCGTGGAATAACAACACTCTCCCCGGAATCGAGTTTGACTTCAAGTACCCGCGCCTTTGACCCGGAGCCAAGCACTGCTGGCTGGGGTGGCAAACCAGCCACTTGACCGATCTCACCAAAGTAGGGATCGCGAATAATTCGGACCGGACGTCCCATGGCCAGAAGCCCCTCAACGCCCTCTTCTACCCCACCTTGAGGGCTCTCATCGGGCTTTAAAGGCACAATAATCTCCGGCCGCATCACGCCAGCCCGGATCTGAGTGGCCCCATTGACTGAAGCCTGGCGTCCTTCTCGAGCCTGGAGTAACTCAAAACTCCTCTTGGCCATGGCAATATCACCAAAGCCCTCAGTGATGACAATGGTGATGCCCTTTCGCTCTGAGCCTGTGATCGCGACACCCAGGTCGTAGCCGAGAAAGTCCTTCAGATCTTGGTCATCGATTCCCCCAGAAACAATGGCAGCGGCCCCGATGGCGACAGCCCGTTCAATCGCGGCATCCGTCACTTGACCTCCGCCAACCACAATGCAGTCTTTCATATCGGCTTTGATCAGATCTTCTGTCAGGACTTCATCATGCCGCTCACATGCCATCCTGATGTTCCCGCTGGTCTCACCACCGATGCCAAAGATGCCTTGCATATAGGTGCCCTGCGTTTCAATGACACAGCCTTCTTTCGGCAGCACCTCAAGAATACGGCCTGAAACATAGGCCCGAACCTGAATCGGAATCGCTGGACCGCGAAGAATCAGCTGACCGGTGATCTCAGAAACAGTCTCAATGGTTCCAGAATATGGAGAAACCTGTGATTTCTTCATCATCCCGAAGATGCCCTTGGTCTGAGCAAGAAGCTCCCCCTTCTCAATGGCATCACCCTCTTTTTTAACCAGGCATTCTGGAACATCTGCTGGTGGCAGTGAAAGCAGATTGGCCATATTAATTGGGTACACATCACCTGGCATTGCTGTTTGCGCCACGATGTCATTGGCATCAACAGTTTGGCCAACTTCCACAAGCACGTCGCCCTGAATTGGAAGCATTCGCTTGCATTGATGTGTCAGCCAACGACTGACTTTAAGTCCTGGTGTATAGGCATGTGCCATGTCAAACTAACTCCTGGCGTCAAACAATTTGTAACTCAAACCGTTGCTGCAATAGTCTCATCTACCTTTGGATAGAGCTCAAGCTCCTTCACCCAAGCCCCAATTGCGGCCTTACAGGCTTCGCGTTCCTCTGGCAGCGCGAGCGGCCGGCCACGCCCATCGAGTATCAAGCCGACGGAGCCGCCACGAACTTCAGCGGTCATTTTCTTCCCTGGCCCGGCGCCAAGATCAAATCCACGAGCAGGATCACAAGTAATTGTGGCCGTTTGATCCTGGCCCATACGAATCAATTCAAGATCGCCAAAGTTCATCTCACCAGAAGCCTGTATACCATCGCCCTGTAGCTCCCAGCTGAAACACTTCTTGCCGGGCTTGCCGATGCCCTTAGCTGACACATTGGTACCGAGATAGACCAGGCAATCTCGATCAAACACCTCCATGGCTGCCTTGGGATGCACTGCGGCGAGAACACCGAGGTGAGGCATCATGAAAATCGAATCTTTGGCCAGTTTGGTGACGCCCTCAGGTTCAAATGCATCAACCAACATCATCGCCGTCTGTTCCATGCATGGGGCATGACTTAGTACGCCGCCAGAAGCCACTAATAAATTCAGCGCCATGTTGTCGACAATTGTTTGGCCGCCAACCTGCTGACTGAACGTATCACCAACCGTACGCTGCTGCTGGACACCTTTGAGTGTGGTCGCAAACTCTTTGTGCTGTTGATAGGCCAAACGCAGTGCTTCGCGAGCCACTGCTTGCTCAAAGACCAATGCCTCATGAGATTGAGGAATCGTCGTTGGCCGAATCATCTTGTTCTTGACCCGATTGCGTAGTTCACGTTCATTCATATCGAAATGAACCCAACGCAGCACACTTGCCATCGTGGCCTCAGCGCAGACATTCGAGATTGAATAACTCATGCCGAGATTGGCACTCACAGTACGGTTAAACGTCTTATCAAAGACACTAAAGACGTCTGTGGTCGCCCCACCGATATCCACGCCCACAACATTAATGTCCTGATCTTTCGCAATCTGCTGCAAAATATCACCCACGGCACCAGGCGTTGGCATGATGGGCGCGTCTGTCCACTCCATTAGCCTGTCATAACCAGGCGCATGGGCCATGACATGTTCCAGGAAGACGTCATGAATCTTATCTCGTGCTGGGCCTAGATTCTCGCGTTCGAGCACTGGTCGCAAATTATCAACCATCTCTAAGTCGATCCATCCCTCATCCAGGACATCGCCAACCTGATCGCGAGCAGCTGAGTTCCCCGCATAGATAATTGGCATTTCATACTCACTACCAAAACGAGGCTGGGGACGAGCTGGCGCAATCAACTCCGCAAGCTCAACAACCTTCTCAGTAGTGCCTCCATCAGTACCCCCAGAAAGCAGGATCATGTCTGGACGAAGTTCGCGAATGCGCTGAATCTGCTCGTGGGGACGACGTTTATCATTTGACGAAATGACATCCATCACAATGGCGCCTGCGCCTAACGCGGCGCGCTTCGCACTGGCAGCAGTCATCTCAGCAATCACACCGGCAACCATCATCTGGAGCCCGCCGCCAGCACTTGATGTTGAGATATAGATATCACAACCTTCCGTATCTGTTGCTGGCTGAATAATGCGACCGTTGTCATCGACTAATTTGCGATCCGCCAACTCGCCAACCTCAGTAATTGCATTGACGGCACCAATGGTGACATCCGCAAAAGGTTGCTCAACAGTTGTTGGGGCTTCACCTCGTTGGGTCTGACGATAGACACCATCGATGAGCTCGATAAAAACTGCCTTCGTCGTAGTACTACCACAGTCGGTGGCAAGAATAATCTTGACCTTGTCTGTATCAATCTTGATTGTTTCGTGGGACGTTGCCTGCGACATCGTCGTCCTTTCCTTGGGAATGCTGAACTACTGAAACCTGGTCCTGATGAACACTTGAACCGGCTTCCTCTGACTCTACTATTGCCTCGATCTCCTCAAGCCGCATAAGAATGTACTCAAACGCCCCGCGATGTTCGACAAATTCGGCAAAATGGCGGAGCCCCTCTGTATCTGTGACGGTAGCCAGGATCGGCCGAAAAAAGTGCATCGCCTGCGAACTAAGATAGTTCAGAGGACGACTCATCTGCAGTGCCACGATAGCGGGTGTTGTCATCCGACGACTCACCACCGCTCGGCAAACTTTGTCAATCACCTTGCGCTGTGGCTCTGTTGGCTCCTGGGGGCCGGGCGGATCCACCGCAAAGGCATTCTTGATCCAGCTCATGCCGGCTGCTCCTGCATGTAGCTTTTGATCATGGACACAATGGGTTCCCTCTTGTTTGGAAAAACCAAGTGCAATCCAGAAAATGCATCAAATCGACTCCGACGCGATCGCGTTGATAAGAATCCACCAGCATCATCATGCACAAAACGCCGCAGCTGTCGCCATTGATAGCGCTTTCGTGTCATCGGAAAGACAGCAGTGATACCGCGCTGATCAATGGTGAAAGTGCTTGGAAAGAAGAATCTATTCAGGCTCAAGATCAGGATTACAACAGCGCCCAGTCCAACCCATGGGGCCCAGGATGGTGAATCAACCCATGTTGCAATCAACCAACCAGCGCAAACAATCACCACGAGCGCGACCATGGCTGCCACCCAACGCTGCCGCGCGGGATGAACCTTCCAGGTATACGCATTTTTCTCAATTACATCCATAAGCACATTTCGATCCAGGACCACCGGGCTGCTCGGGCGCTTGACGTGGCCGCGTAGTTTAGCAACTTACGTTTCATGTCGGGCCAGAAATGGGTTTGGAGCACAGGTTTATATGGATGCGATGGTGGCGGTCGCCGACTCCAACTCCAGCACCCTGCCATCACTGATCAATCGCAGTGTCCCAGTGGGATCTGTGGCTTCTACGATGCCCTGATGCTGTTGCTTACCGGAAGTGACGGTGACCTGCTGGCCCCGCAGCGCATCACGGTTCCCCCATTGCTCACGAAGCGATCCCAATGATGCATCCAGTTGTTGATCCAGCTCGATGAGCAGACGCTGGCAAACGCTGATGCGGTCGACTTCATAGCCCATCTGTCTCAAACTGACCGCTCGTTGAGCGACTGGCTCAGGCCAAGTTGATTGACCGACATTGATACCAATGCCAACAATCGCCACTTCACTCGTTCGTTCGATCAGAATGCCCGCCAGCTTACGACCAACTGATGACGTCTCAGAAGCTGCGGCGACTAATACATCGTTGGGCCACTTCAGTGAGATTGGCATGTCTATGAATGACTCCAATGCCATCGCTGTCGCAATTGGCGCGGCAAGTGGTAGAACACCGCGCGGATCATCTAAAACAACACTCAGTGCAACACCATGCTCTTCTGTGTCCAACCAGGTACGCCCTAACCGACCTCGCCCAGACTTCTGACGACCAGTTGCAACAACCAGACCAGGTTCCAACCCCAGACGTCGACAGGCATCCTGAGTTGAATCTGTTTCAGCAAGAACAACCACACGATTCAAATGCACGCTGTTGGCAGTAACCGCTTCGAGCATGTCCGCCCATTGATCGAGTGGCGTGAGCGCTGGCATTAAGAAATAGCCTCACGAGAATCAGATTCAAATGTAATGTCTAGTCCGATGTCGAGCCAGGAAGCGCTATGTGTAATTGATCCAGTCGAAATTCGATCGACACCACTCTCTGCAAGTGCTGCGACATTAGCCAATGTGACATTACCCGTTGCCTCTAAGAGCAAACGACTCTTTGCTTTATCTCGCAAGGCAACACACCGAGCCAAGAGATCAGCTGGCATATTGTCCATCAACGCGATATCCACTAGCGCGTCATCAACATTGAGCAGCGACTGAAACTGATCAATTGTGTCAACTTCAACCGCAACAAATTTCAACGGCCTGAGCGCGCGAGCTCGACGAGATGCCTCTGCTACACGATGCGCCAAATCGACATTCTTAACCCCTGCAAGATGGTTGTCCTTAAACATGGCTGCATCAGCGAGGCTCATGCGATGCGGCTCACCACCGCCACAAATCACCGCGTATTTCTGCCATGCGCGCAAACCTGGAATCGTCTTACGCGTGCCACAAATCACCGCCTTGGTATGCGATACTGCTGCAACAAATTGGGCGGTGAGCGTCGCAACACCACAGCTAAGACAGAGTAAGTTCAACAAGCTTCTCTCAAGCTCAAGAGCAATTTGACTCGAGCCCGTAACCGATGCAATCGCTTGCCCAGCGGCAACGCGATCTCCATCAGCGACGATTGGCGTCATTGAAAGTTCCTTGGCCCAGGGCGTCTCTCTTAGACCGCTGGCCAATGGCCCCAATCCTGCGATGACCCCTGGTTTTCGCGTCATCATTTGAGCTGACAACACCTCTGAAGCACCAACCATGCTACGAGTGGTCACGTCACCTAAGTGAATTTCATCTTCCGCCAAGGTACGAATCAGTAGCTCGCTTGCGACAAGAGGCGGCATCAACGTCGTGGCAGCATTCTCGATAGAAGCACAAAGGCCCCTATCTACAGCACTTGTTGAAGTGGAATCATGATGTCTGCTTGCATCTGACATTGATTGCAGCCTATCGTCTCGTATCCAGCCCGTCATTAAGAAGCCCGAGATGATCTACCTGAGTACACAAATGACTCATCATGAACCAACCATTTTCGACAAGATAATCAGCGGTGAAATACCCTGCCACCGCGTTTATGAGGATGACCTTGTACTCGCATTTCTGGATATCAACCCCCTGTCTCCAGGACATTTGTTGGTTATTCCAAAAGAACGCGCGGCACAACTCCATTTACTGAGCGATGAAGCAGCCGCAGCACTCGGCCGCGTGCTTCCTCGCCTGTGCCGAGCCGTAAGAGAAGCAACCGATATTGAAGCCTACAACGTCTTACAAAACAATGGCGATAGCGCAAACCAAGCCGTGTTCCATGTTCACTTTCATATTATTCCCAAGATACCCGACGGCCAAGGTCTCAATATGAATTGGTCAACTCATCCATTCGACAACGGCCAAACGCTCGCCAAGGCCATTGCCGAAAAGATTCGCTAACAAAGGTCGTACCTCAGGGCACTCCGCGATCTACGACTGCTCCAAAGTTGACTGAGCTGCCACTAACCGAGCAATCGGCACACGGAATGGTGAACAACTCACATAATCAAGACCGACCTCGTCAAAGAAGCGAATAGAAGCGGGATCACCGCCGTGCTCACCACAAACACCGAGCTTCATGTTTGGGTGCACTGCTCTACCACGCAAGACAGCTTCACTGACCAACTGACCCACACCAGGAACATCAATTGACTGGAAAGGATCTCTCTCAAGCAGTCCACGCTCAATATAGTCTGGCAAGAAGGTGCCTACATCATCACGACTAAAACCATAGGTCAACTGCGTGAGATCATTGGTCCCAAAACTAAAGAAATCTGCATGCTGAGCAACATCTCCAGCGGTCAAGGCCGCACGCGGAATCTCAATCATGGTCCCGATAGGAATGTCTAGTTTGCCTGTGAACTTCTTGGCTTTCTTAACCCGAACAATGACTTCCTCAACCTGGCTACGCAAGACGGCTAATTCTTGCTCCATACCAACCAGTGGAATCATAATTTCAGGAAGGGCTGCAATGCGTTTCTTCTTACATGCAATCATGGCCTCCACGATCGCAGTCACTTGCATCTCCAAAATTTCTGGATACGTGACCACCAGACGGCAACCCCGATGTCCCAACATTGGATTGAATTCATGGAGCTCAGTGATGCGCTCTCTTAAGCGAGCAAGCGATATTCCCATTGTTTTGGCGAGTGCTTTTTGCGTGGCCTCTTCACGAGGCAAGAACTCATGCAATGGAGGATCGAGCAAGCGGATCGTCACCGGCAACCCCTTCATCGCTGTAAAGATGCCCACGAAGTCGCGTCGCTGAAAAGGCAACAACTTCTTAAGCGCGCGGCGCCGAGCTGGCTCTTCTTCAACCATAATCATTTCGCGCATCGCTTTAATACGGTCGCCCTCGAAGAACATGTGCTCCGTACGACATAGCCCGATCCCCTGTGCCCCAAAATCGCGAGCGCGTTTTGCGTCGGCAGGCGTATCAGCGTTGGTTCTCACCTTCAAGCGGCGGACATCATCAGACCAACGCATGATGGTAGAAAAATCACCGGAAAGCTGTGGCAAGCGTGTTGCTACCTCACCATCCATTACCTCACCCGTTGATCCATCGATAGAGAGAACCGATTTATGATTGTAGTTTTTTCCATCAATTTTTAAGATCCGGGCTTTCTCATTAATTCGAAGTGAACCAGCACCCGCCACACAACATTTTCCCCAGCCACGTGCAACGACGGCTGCATGAGAAGTCATACCACCAGTTGAGGTGAGAATACCTGCTGCATGGTGCATGCCATCGACATCTTCAGGTGATGTTTCATTGCGCACAAGCAATACGGATTCACCAGCCTGTGTGCGAGCCACCGCTTCTTCAGCGGTAAACGCAAGCATGCCAGTTGAGGCACCCGGCGATGCTGGCAAACCAGTCGCAAGGACCTTGGCTTTTTTCTTTGCCTCCGGCGCAAAGCTCGGGAGTAGCAATTGAGTGATGTCATCTGGAGCGATACGGCCCAGTGCTTCAGCTCGTGTAATTCGTTTCTCTCGAACCATATCAACAGCGATTTTCAGTGACGCGGCACCCGTTCGCTTGCCATTTCGCGTTTGCAGCATGAACAGTCGTTCACGCTCAATCGTGAATTCAATGTCCTGCATATCGTGGTAATGATCTTCGAGGATCTTTTTGATCTCCATCAGCTGATTGAAGGCCTTTCGGTTCCAGTCCTTCATCTCTTTCAGGGGCTTTGGAGTACGAATACCCGCGACAACATCTTCCCCCTGAGCATTGATGAGAAACTCACCAAAGAACTTATTCTCACCTGTAGAGGGATCTCGTGTAAATCCAACCCCCGTACCAGAGTCATCACCCATATTGCCAAAGACCATGACCTGCACGTTGACAGCCGTACCAACTAAACCCGTAATCTCATTGATCTGCCGGTAACGAATGGCTCGCTTAGAGTTCCAAGACTTAAAGACCGCTTCGATTGACAAAGCCAGTTGTTTGTATGGATCTTGAGGAAAAGATTTTCCAACTTGGGATCGATAAACCTTTTTATAAGACTCACATAAAGACTGCATGCCCTTTATAGGCACGTCAGCATCAACTTGGGTCTTGTAACGTTTTTTGATCTTCGCAAATTCAGCTTCAAAGCGGTGATGGTCTACATCCATCACAACATCACCAAACATATTGATGAGTCGACGGAAAGCATCTAATGCAAACCGCTCATTTTCGGTTACTTTGGCGAGACCTTTGACAGCCTTATCATTTAAGCCAAGATTGAGCACCGTATCCATCATGCCAGGCATTGAAACTGCAGCACCACTCCGCACTGAAACCAACAACGGATTAGACGAATCTCCGAAACGTTTGCCGGTCTCTTTCTCCAAGCGACCAATTTGACTGCGCACCTCATCCATAAGTCCGGGCGGCAACTTACCTCCAGCTTTGTCAAAAGCGGCGCAGGTCTCAGTGGTAATTGTGAAACCAGGCGGCACTGGTAAACCAATAGTGGTCATCTCAGCCAGATTCGCACCTTTTCCACCAAGCAGTTGTTTATCACTGCCACGGCCATCAGTGCGCCGGGGGCCAAAGGCATAGGTCATGCTGCCAGATCGACGCGATGAACGTTTCTGAACTGTCTTTTTCTTTCGGACTGTTGACTTCCGTCTTTTCACCGTGGTGGGCATCTCGATTGAGGCTCCTGTAAAGGGGCTAAAAGTGTGAGTCCTGGGCGGACTCGGTCCATTCATAAAGGGTCAAATTTCACGCCCCCTCCATCACCCTGCCTAGCTACCTAAACAATTTGAGTGGACGGGGCTGGCAGTGTAGCAGGGTGGCAACACCTCCAAACAAAGACGCATCCCAGCTCTCGATTCGGGATTCCATGATTGGGGGCGTATGATAGAACGATGCGCCTCTCGGCAAACAAGCTCTCCTGGCAATGTGATCCCAAGACACTCATTGCCGCATGGCCAGAATACTGGCCACTGGCCTTGGCAAATTTTGCTCACAGAGATTGTGTGGACGCTCATGCAGACGCACACCGTCAGCATTCATCATCCAAAGTAACAGTGATCGCCCGACCCCAAGGCCGCTATTGCTGCATGCCAGATCACAAGACCACATCCTGCCCACTTTGGAGCAGCTATGACGATAGTCAACCTCCATTTCAGCCCAATGATCTCACTGGCCAGCCTCTCGACGACCTTGATCTTCTCCTGAGCTGGACTGCGGTACCTCCCATAAATGATCCTCAGACCTCACCGTTCCTTGGTGGCTGGATCGCATCAATCGGCTACGAACTGTGCAGCCAACTTGAGCCAACGGTGACACCAAGGCCCATAAGTCCAGACAGGGCTCATTGGCCATTGTTGGAAATGCTCTGGTGCCCAACAGCATTCGTCCATGATGCCGACCGTGACCAATGGTGGGCCGTTGGCCACTGGACTGAATCAGAATTAGAAACACTGATGAACGCAATGGCGCTCGGTGAAAATGTCGGCGAACAGTCAATCCAGTGTGTTTCAACCAACGCCCTGATTTCAGAGAACGCCTATGTTGAGAAAATCGACGACGTACTCGACTACATCGCTGCAGGCGATGTCTTTCAAGTCAATCTGACCCAGCAGTTCGAAACAACTGTGACAGGTAGCCCCCGCCAACTTGCCACGCGCGTTGCCTGCGAGCCTCAAGCACATTTTGGTGCCTATCTTGAGCTGGGAGCACAAGATGGCGACACGAATGCAAGACGATGGCTGGCATCTCTTAGCCCAGAGCTTTTCTTGTCATTCAATCCTCAGACAAGAGAAGTAAAAACGCGTCCCATCAAAGGCACATTAGCTGCCAACCAACCTGCTCAGACACTACTTGATTCTGAAAAAGACAAAGCTGAACTCCATATGATCATTGATCTGATGCGCAACGATCTAGGTCGTGTTTGTACCTTTGGCTCCATCACTGTCTCCCGTGATCGATGGATTGAGACGTATCCGACAGTCCATCATGCCATTGGTGAAGTCACCGGAGTCCTGAAACAAGGGGTTCAACCTGGCTCACTGCTCAAAGCAACCTTTCCTCCAGGCTCAGTCACCGGCGCGCCCAAGGTTCGAGCGATGCAGATTATTCGAGATCTTGAGCCACAACCGCGCGGTCCGTATTGTGGCGCTATCGGCCTTTTCGGAAACGATGGCTCCATCGAATTGAACGTCTCGATCAGAACGCTTTGGGCGTACGATGAGTCGAATACACTGGGCAATCCAATTCAGGCGAAGATGTACTATGGCGCTGGCGGTGGCATCGTGGCAGATTCCAATCCACAAGCTGAATACAAAGAGAGCTTGCAGAAGATGGCTGTGGTCGAAGATCTACTGACCCTTCCTACACCTCAAACCAACCCCGTTACCGTTTAGATTTTCAACGCCCGATCATCATGCAATCAAACGTTCACGATGACGTTGAAGTTGAGCTCGTTGCTGCACCGCGATGTAGCGGCATATTTGATCGACTACAAATGAACGGTGCGAGGGATTGAACGTGAATTCAAACGTGAATCCTGCATAGGTGTGGCGATCTGCCTCCATATGCGTATGCACGAGCTTACTAGTCGCACAAATCGGCGTACTCAATTCTGGTGGCAATGAAAAACGTAGCCAGAATAATTTGCGGGTGTGCAGATGGCTTGAATCATCACTTGAGATATGCATTCCCAAACCGCCACCACCAATATTGACCAATCGACCAGCAAAGCGGGGCCCAACATCGGGCATGACTTCATCTGGACCAAACGGCAATTCAATGCGAGGACGCGGCACGACTGACGATCGCCGCTGCTCTGCCTCAAATTCAATCTCATTTGCACGCTCGGCCAACATGACCGATTTGGGATCCAAAAGCGGCCATATCTCTACCTCTGGAAGAACCAATGCTGCTGTTTCCACACGATAGAAGTTACGTCGCTGGCAGCGCTCAACTGCAGCAGGAAGCTTGAGCTTTAGTGCTGGAATAGTGCGGCTACTGTTAATTGCATGTTTTACATTTCCAATGTTCACTGTCGAGAACATCCAACGATTTTGTCCAATGGCCATAATTCCAATTAACTCGACGCCTTCATCAATTTGAAGCTCCTGCCCCAGTGCCATGGGCCGCTCTACAATCATCGCGTCACCATCAAGGTGCATCAGGCGTGAACGCCAAATAAGATCCCCACCCTTTTCCGTTCCATCGCGATCGCTTGCAATAGCAAGTTCGATCGAGCCATTGCGGTCATTGATCTGTTGTAGGCTTCGACGCCATCCGGTGGTTCTGGATCGATTCGCAGGCACGATTGGGCTCCCGTTTTTGAATGTCCTCTGGGACAAGACTTTGGATCGTTGGTGGTGTTGACACATAGGCCAGCGCGAGTGGAACACCCGCCACCTGACCTATTGGGACCATCGACGGGTCCATAGGGGGCCTTAAGTCGAATCCTGTAAGTTTGTTGCAGCTATTTTGAGAGGCGATCAGATGGCCTTAAAGACCAATAATCCCGCATTTGAGAGCCATTGAGGCCGTTCAAATCCCGCCTGACTGGCCACTAATTCCAGTGCACCCATGGTCCATAAGCGAAAGCAGGGTTCGCCGGGCAGAACGCCAGGTTCTTCCTCGTTGACTGCCTCCCCAGTGCGGATGGCAAAAACAAGATCTCCGTGAGCCCAAGCCAGCTGAAGGTGGCCATCCTCGCTGACTCCATCCTGCCATCGTCCCTCGGTCAGTTCACTGAGTAGGTCCTGAGGAATATCATCAATAATGATGGCCCCACCAGGCTTCAATTGGGCTCGCCATTGCCCCAATAAGTTAGCCGCTTCTAATGGATCCACCAAAAGCATAAAAGTGTTACCTAAACAAATGATGGCATCGGCGCGACCAGTCTCATTTGGCAGCGGTTGATGAAAATCAGCACAGATGACCTTGGCCTTGATTCCCTTAGATTGAAGCAACGAGCAACAAGAATCCACGCTCTGCTGGTCATGGTCGACACCAAGAACTTCATGTCCTTCTGATGCGAGAGGCACAAGCACCCGCCCCGTTCCACAGCCCTGGTCAATCACTTGCTTTGGCGCTTCACCAAGCCAATCCAACAAACCGTAGATTTGCGCATCAGATCGATCTTGGTCATAAACCTCGTCACCGCTCAGAAACCACTGCTCATGCGATTCACTCACTTGGCTTGCTCCAGTAACGAACGCAACTCTTCAAACTTGGCCTTCGAGTCTTCTTTTTCTGCTAAAGATAACTGCCCACTCCCAAAGCGAATATCGTAATAACGCAGCGTCAATATTCTTATCAACCCGCCTACCTGTTCTCTATCAACAGCAATTTCTTGAGCAAAAAACAGCGGGGATTTCCAAGCGGGTTTCCGAATTCCATTCTTTGCCAGTAACCCAAGCATATCTACATAAAAATGCGCCTCTCGCCTTAGTTCGCGCCGACGTTGGTAACCATAATTGGCGAGATGCATTGCTTGATCGGCTCGGGAAAAGCGCACCCGAACTTGAATGAAAACGCAAAGTAAAAGCAACACACTTACAGTAACAATACCGAGCCACACATAACCACCCACGCCATAATGAAATGAACGATTAAAGTACTGCCCCCATTTTGCAATCTGTTCCCATGCCCCAGTGATAAAACCCCAAACATCCAAACCAAGATTCCGTGAAATCTGCTCTCGAGCGTTTGAATCAAATTCTAAGACCGAAGTATTCCATGTATTTTCAAGATCCTCATATAACCATCTCAGACTGTTCGCGATAGAAAGATCGCGAATGTAAAATTCGCTCAATGCGCCTGGAGGAGTGGCGTCCATTGGTGTCCATGCCCGTAAACCGGTTCGCACTTCGGTCCAAGCATGCGCATTTTGCGCCAAGACGACGTATTCATTGGCATCATCGTCATAAAGCACACTCAAAAATCCAGTGACCAACCGAGCCTCAACACCAACTGACTGACAAAGTACTGCCAGGGCTGTTGCAAAGTACTGACAATGGCCCTGTTTTGCGTCAAGAAGAAACCAGCTAATCGGATCGCCCAGACGACTAATTTCATTCAATGAGAATTGACTACCAATATCTAGCAAATAGCGGTAACGGCCCGAACTCAATTCGCGTAAGAAGACGTTGGCAGCTTGCCTTGACCAATTCCAGCGTTCATCGAGTGACGACGGCGACTGACGTGGAATACCTGCAGCATCCATCAGTGAATAAGCCATTGCCTGCACACGAGGATCAGGCGTGGAAAGCTCAACCATAGGGAGCGGATCTACGTCGTCAGTAAGTTCTGTCAACAATAAATCGGAAGGCTGCAGCTTCGACAAGACCTCGTACTCAACAACCCGCTGCCTTGGTGGAGACAGTGCAATTGTCTGAACTTCAGGCTTATAGTTGACTTCAATTTCATCATCTGCACGGAGCGCGAACGGCGCATAGAGAGAAGGCAAGGCCTGCATGCGCAAGCTCAGTAGAAATTTCTGGCGCACATATTCTTCTGGCGCTACGATGGGTGCGAAATATTGAAATTTACTGGAATCTACAGCTATTAAATCAGACTGATCCGCTTGTCTAGAAAACCACAATCCATCCTCGTAAACTTCGAATACAGATGCTCTCAATCGAAGCGGCAATGACATTCGAATCGGTTGATCATGTTCATCACGAAGCTGCAAGCGAAACACACGAGATGCCGAAGGCGTCACACTCAGGTTTCCAAAGAGATCAATATTGTCATTAAACGACGTAACACGACGAGTCGAGGTCATGACACCACTGAGCATTCCGCTTTGAATAACCCTCGGATAAAAGAGGAACACAAAACAACTAATAATGAAGCCCAGCACCCCAAGCATGAGAGTCAAGACGAAGAATTGTCTTAGGAGACCGCGAGAATAGACTGGCCTCAGTGGCGGCATGATGACACCAGCAGGAACTGGGCGTTCCCGATCATGAGTCGCAATATCACGTGCATCAAAGAGCTGATAAAGCATTAACCCCAGAGTCGAAAGTACCGCATAACTGATTAAGAGAACTGCAAACAACGGCCCCGCCACTAACAAACAACCAACAATCATCAAGACAAAGCTCAAAAGAAGTATCAGGCCATAATTCTGGCTGGTCTTCTCTTCGTAGAGTTTGATGAGCAGCAGGAACAGAAGAAAACGTCCCAAAATGGGGCGTAAGTCAGCGCTGCCCTGCAGTGATTCTATTAATGCGTAGGCAACAACCGGTATCAGTAGTGCTCGAGCAACCCAAACTGGAAGTGTATGCCCCCCCTTCCACTCAGTGATATACCAGCTCACCACTGCGATGGTTCCGGCAATGATCAGGAGCAATGGGTTTTCCTGAGCGACACCCTGAGCCACGACACTGATCAGCGCCAGAACAAACACAATAAAAGGAAGTTGGCGGAGTAGCGTCATGCTGCCTCCTCGCTGCTATCTGACTGATTTGAGCCATGATCTATCAGCAAAGATAATTGCGATGCGGTGTAGTACCAAGCATCCTGACGACCAGACAAGGGACGAATAAGGTCGCATTGAACAACAATCAATGCGGCTCGCTCAAAATCTCCTGGTACTGCACTTACTTCTCGGCGAGGCTCATCCAGATCGAGCATCGCCAATGCAGCCGTAAGTCGAAGACGATGCCAGGCCCCATGCCCCAGACCAAAGTCGACACCTGGTAATCCCAAGATATGCAACCCTGTATCAATCTGATTTCTTTGAGCCATCTTCAACAAGGACGCGGCCAGCGTGATTGCCTCTTCCTCACGTTTTCTAGCCAACTTTAGGTCGTGCCCTTCAACTTCGAGTTCATTGGTTGGCGTTCGTAGATCGAGTACCACATTCAACCGAGGTCGAGTTTGCAATGACTTTTCAATCCCAACAAGATTTTCACGACGAGCAGAAACCTTCCATGCGATCATTCGCAGTGGTTGGAAGACACCGACCTCACGCAGCCCGTAGTAGTCATCTCCAGAACCTGACTGCTGACTGAAACCGGTCCCCAGTAGACCCATTGGAGCCAGCGACTTAAGAACACGATCTTGAAGAGGCTTGACCTCAGGATGAATGAGGCATTGCTGAGACTGCACGTGGCTGCGACGCATGCGAAAAATACCGAATGGAAAGCTCGTTGTAATCTCAATCTTTTCAAAGAGCACAGGACCGCGTTTATGAGGCCAATAGACTGCTTCGCCCTGGCAAACACCCCGAGCTTTTGCATTGAGAATCCATGCCGAAGTTCCATCCAAGCGTTTTTGCCAACCGTTTTTATCCTGCACCGAACGTTCACTGATCCAGATATTGAAAGCAGGTAACCAACGACTTCGGTTACGAACTTCATATCGAACAACAAGTGGTTCGCCGACCTCCCCATGCGCCATCTCTAGTCGACGCACACTGATCAAAACAAGTGACAACCAGGCAAACAGAAATGAAAGAATGATCTCGGCAACAAGAACACCAAACAGCCAAACCAATAAGTTATTAGAAAATGCGCTACCACCTACTCCGACGAGAAGTGTTGCCAAGACCAGCACAACACTCCAACCGGTAAAGACATTCCGCGGTATGCGCATTGTTCTTTCCTGATCACCTGTAGACCATCATGTACCGTCAGCATCAACTTCGACGGCTTGATCATCGGGCGTCTCGACTTCGGTTTCCTTGTCGGTTTCATCCTCAGTCTGAATGACTGTTTGACCGTAAGCACGCCCCGCTCCCTCAAGGCCCTCGATCTCTGGAAGATCTTCTAAATCGGCCAGGCCAAAGACAATCAAGAACTCCTTGGTCGTTCCGTAAAGCAATGGACGTCCAAGCTCCTCTGCTCTGCCCGCAACTCGTATCAATCGCCGCTCCAGCAAGCCACGCAAAACCTCACCACAGGAAACACCACGAATCGCCTCAACCTCTGCTCGCATGACCGGTTGCCGATAAGCAATAATTGAGAGTGTCTCAAGCGCTGCTTGGCTCAACCGCTGTCGCTGCCTTTCGGCTCGCAGTCGAGCGAGAAGTGGCCCGAACAATGGCTCCGTCATCAAGCGATAACCGCCAGCCACCCGTTGCGCTCTAAAGGCGCGCCCAGTGGATGCGTACTCTTCATTCAAGATCGCAATCGCGTCTTTGATACGACCGATGACACCACGGCCAGGCAGCCCCAAAATAGCGCCCAGGCGCGCTTCACCAAGTGGTTTGTCAGTCACCGCAAGGACCGCTTCTATCCGACGAGACAAAGGTTCCTCCTGAAGAGGCTCCTCAACTTGCGAGGACGAAGCCGTTGGGTTGTTTCCATCCGCTGGCGTAGTTGTTGCACTTGCATCGTGAGACATCTTGGAAATCCATATTCCCGAACCTGAGCAAGGCCACTGATCGCAAGATCAAGGCACGTTGCAGTTATTGTCTTAGTGTATGTTGCGGCCGGGCAGATGTCTTGGCATAAGGCCCTTAAACCGTTCCACCACGTTCTTCGAATCCCCGAGCGAGGCTCACCTTCGCAATGGCCAGCCGCTGCTGCTGTTCGATATCTGACCGTTCCTCGCCAGAAGTAGCTGTTAATTCTCGGGCTTTCGCAAGCTCAGCCTCAGCTTCCTCAATCACAAGCTGCTCAGCACCAGTGGCGCCCTCAGTCAGCAGCGTGAGATTGTTGTCTCGCATCTGAGCGAAGCCTCCTTCAAGCAGATACCAACGACGGCCTCCGCCTGCAAAATCCAACCGGAGCGGTCCAATATCCAGCCGGGCCAGTAATGGCGACTGATTGTGCATAACACCAACCTGGCCATCCCAAGCAGGGACTGAGGCATAGAGAACTTCACCCTCATACACAGCAGCATCAGGTGTAACGATCGAGCAATTGAATGGCTTAAGTGATTTGTTATCCACCGGTCTGTTTCTCAGCCTGGCATTCGTCCGAATGCAGATTATTACGTTCGAGCAGTGCCGATGATGAACTACGTATTCCGGCCACCTGCGTCTCAAATCCGAGCGGTCAGTGTAGCGGCGTGATCCCAGGCTTCAACCAGCCGAGGCTTGCTCACGTACTTCACGCCAGCGCCGTAAACGATGCGCAAAGTCAATCGAGCGATATCCAGGCTCATCGGTGACTTCCCTCAGAACCACCGATCCCAGCCGGCTCGGGACTTCGATCCGAGCAACATCCTGCTCTTCGCTATGTAAGCGGGCCATAAACAGGCCCAATTCAGTAATGCTCTCAACGTACCAAAAATGAGTTTCGAGCCTGAGGAGGTAGCGGGTCTTGCGAAATGTCAGTCCTTTTGCAGCCTCCCAAAGCCGAGAAAACATCATTTCATGGATAGGCGAGATCTCGTTGAGGGTAATCTGATCTGTCCCACGGTGCCGCTTGAGGTCACACTCACAATCACCATTACGACGAAGTAATCTACGAATTCGGCCGCCAGCAGCCCATTCCATCTCACCGGTAGACATTGTGAACGGAAGATAGCCCTGATCGATCCAGAGAATCTCTGTGGCCTTGTCCATCTCAGGCAACCCTCGTAACACAAATGAACGACTGCTCCCCACATTTTTCGAGTCGAACCAAGTTGCTCCAATCATGTCCATCACTCCCATTGAGACCAAAACCAATGCCGTTAACGCGGCTGGCAGTCACCCCCCGTGTAAACACTCTTGGACCCGTTAAATTGAAATAAACTGAGAAACAAAAAGATATGTTGGCCGAAAACACGGCCCCATACTGTTAACTATGTCTCTATTGACGACTTACACCGATCAAAGCCAAAGAAAACAAAATATCGCCGGTGTTTTTATTGAAGGCCAGAGAGCGCCTCACGTGCCAGTCGCCTGAGTCGCGATGGCATTTTTCTGTCATCAGCCAATGCCGTCAGACTGCGTGTAATCGCGGCATCAGATTGCGTCGATATTTGCTCTTTATGGTGCACAAGGGCAGAAGCAATCGTCGCCGCATAAAGCCTTGCACCCAGGCGGCGATCCGCTGTTGTCTCACCAACAACTCGCATCGTCTTGAATACACCCTTGGCCTGCTGGATATTGCTCAGAGGTGCTTTCGGATCATCCAACAGCGCCTCGACAGAATCGTGACCACTATCAATGTCACTTGCAAGCCAGTTGGCCGATGCCATCGCCGAGTCAGATGAATCTTGAAGCGCCCAGCGAAGTACTTGTGAATAGCTTGACTGATCTGTGTCATTCATGACGAACGTCCTTCTAGTGCCAGTAATAAGCCATCCAATTCAAGTGGTGCTGCCATCGGCTCTTCGACTGTGGCTGAAATTTCATCTTGCAAACATCGAGCAAAACGTCTTTTGGCCGTCACCATCATATTTGCGGCTTGGGATACATCTGGCAGCCCAAATCTATTTATCAAAGTTTCATAACCCAAAGGGAGATCCCCAGTCATCGCAGGTCGCACCACACGAGCCTCAAATATTTCCCAATGACTACTCAGACCATCGTCACGACAAGATTGCTGACACTTATCGAGTACGTGACGAATCAGAGAGCCAGCCCACTCAATTTGGAAGGCCTGTTCAGGGGATGTAGCAGCACGACTCGGCGCGGTATTTTGCTCTACCAAGTCGAATGAGAGAAGAACCGCTCGACCACCTCGACGGACTCTTGTCTCATAGCGATGGCGTTCCACAATGTAATTCTTCAGTGCCGTGAGCAGCAAGGACCGGAATCTCCCCCGGTCGCGACTCGCTGCATGAAACAACTGACGCCCCAAGACTACATCACAAATAAAACCTTGCGTGAGGTCAGATGCCTGATCATGCGATCGTCCTGTTTTACGAATGTAGGAATACACTGCTGGCCAGTAGCGAGAAATCAACTCTTCGTAGATTTTGTGAGTAGAGTCCTCTTGGTCAACACCCAATAAATCTAACCGCGACCAGCTGGTTCGTGGCCAATTCCCTTGGCTATTCTCGTTCTCATTGAGTGGCTGCTCGGACATCAACAACCTCCCCTCAGTATGCGAAGACACCCTACTCGTTGATGATATCTCTTGTTCATCATCAGAATAAATCATGAAGTGTCCAATAGCTGCTTTCATGATCCATCACCCAGCATAGTCAAAAGATCTTCGAGCTCTAGTTTTGCCATCATTGGATCACTCACCGTCTCGCCAATCGCCTCCCAAAGCAACCTTGCAAAGTGCCGTTTTACGATCACCATCATGTTAGCGGCCTGTCCTGGGCCATTGAGATCATATTTTTTGACCAGTTTTGTGTAACTCGGAATAGGCTCACCTTCGAAGGATGGATCAACAATACGAGCCTTAAAAATAAGCCAGTGAAGATCAAGACCTTCGCTTTGACAAAGCGTTTTTGTGCGATGCAAGACATCATCAATCTGTGACATCGCCCAAGCTTGAGTAAACGCCGCTTCGGGCGTCTTTGCAGTCTGACTCTTCTGTATAGCTGCTTCAGATTCGCTGAGACTTAGAGGCGATGCGCCACTCCATCGCTTTGCTCGGCGGCTGTACCGAAAACGCTCACGCACATAATTTTGAGCTGCTGTCAGCAATAGTGAGCGGAATCGACCTCGCTTTGGTGAGGCACTGCTTAGAAGATTACGGCCAAAAACCACGTCACAGAAAAAGCCCTGAGACAAATCACTCGCATCATTACATGACTGACCTGATTTTCGGAAGTAGGCATAGACCGCCGGCCAGTAGCGGCGAACGAACCTTGCCTTGGCGTCATCCGCTGCCTCCCCTTCGCCACTGACCGCCATATCGATCATGGTCCAGTTGGTTTGGGTAAGCCCACTGTTTGGCTCGGGATCTGGTGTTTTCATAATTGTCTTATGCATAAAAGTGATCGCTCTGTCTATTAGAGCAATACGCCATATCGAGGCCCTTGACGACATCAACATCACCGAGAATCTCGAAATGTCTAAAACACCCCTCAAGAGAGGCCCTCGCTGGTCCACATGAGATCAAGATCAAGAACACCAGAATCATGGCTTAGGCATTGACCAATGGAGATCTGACCCCTAGCATCCCCATATATCCATTTATCCTGATAAACGGATGAATGTAAATCTGTGGAGCAAATCTGTCCTGGAAATTTCAATGATCAGGACGAGTAATTGAAGACCCCCCGAACTGGAGAATCTTGTGAGCACTGCACCTCAAGCACCTACGGATACGACCAATATCAACTTTCTTGACACAGAACTTCCACTGATGTCCGACGCGCCCTTCAAGGTGGCAGACCTGAGCCAGGAAGTGGTGGACTTTGGGCGTAAAGAAATCAAGCTTGCTGAACATGAGATGCCAGGCCTGATGGCCCTGAGAGAACAGTACGCTGACAGTGCGCCACTCAAAGGTGCTCGCATTACTGGCTCGCTTCACATGACCATTCAAACGGCGGTGCTGATCGAGACACTCACAGCATTGGGCGCAGATGTTCGTTGGGCAAGCTGCAACATCTTTTCAACGCAAGACCATGCCGCTGCAGCCGTGGCTGTGGGCCCAAATGGAACACCCGAGAATCCGAGCGGCATACCAGTGTTTGCATGGAAAGGCGAGACACTGCCAGAGTACTGGTGGTGCTGTCTCCGAGCATTGGATTGGGGTAATAACAAAGGCCCAACAATGCTGCTAGATGATGGTGGTGACGCAACATTACTGGTCCACCAGGGTCTAGAGCTACATAAAACGAAAAAAATTGCAGATCCCTCTACAGCAGAGAGCGAAGAGTTTTCTACTGTGCTCCACTTACTACGGGATATGAATCAATTATCGCCTGATTTCTGGATGCATAACGCTTCGGAAATTATTGGCGTTTCTGAAGAGACCACGACAGGCGTCCACAGGCTTTACCAGATGGCCAATGACAAAACGCTGCTCTTCCCAGCAATAAACGTCAACGACTCTGTCACGAAGAGTAAATTCGACAACCTCTACGGCTGCCGACACTCCTGCGTAGATGGAATTATGCGAGCGACGGATATCATGCTTTCCGGTAAGGTCGCTGTGGTCTGCGGATATGGCGACGTTGGGAAGGGCTGTGCACAGTCACTTCGCAGCCAAGGCTGCCGTGTCAAGATCACTGAAATAGATCCTATCTGCGCATTGCAGGCTGCAATGGAAGGCTATGAAGTCGTCAAACTTGATGACGTCGTTGGGGACACCGATCTCTTTGTAACGGCCACTGGAAATAAAGACGTGATTCGCGCCGATCACATGGTCCGCATGAAACACAATGCAATTGTTGGCAACATTGGTCACTTCGACAATGAAATCGACATTGCTGGCCTAAGCACAGAGGTTGGCGGCAAGAAGACCAATATCAAGCCACAAGTAGATGAATGGAAATTCCCTGATGGCCATTCCATCATCGTGCTCGCCGAAGGGCGTCTCTTAAATCTTGGCTGCGCGACAGGCCATCCAAGCTTTGTGATGAGCAATTCATTCACGAATCAGGTATTGGCTCAGTTAGAACTACACGCCAACCACACGAACTACGAAAACCAAGTCTTTACACTGCCCAAGAAACTCGATGAACGAGTGGCGCGTCTGCATTTGGAAAAACTCGGTGTTAACCTGACTGAGCTCACACCTGAGCAGGCCTCATACATCGGCGTCGAGGTGCAAGGCCCCTATAAACCTGAGTACTACCGCTACTAAGCATCTTGCAGCACAAACAGATACGCATCTTGCCGATCGTGCCCTACAATGGCGGCCATGCTTATTGAGAGATTTGAGGTACCTGGCCTCGCACACTATTCGTATGCCATCGGTTGCACCAAAGCAGGTGCAATCATGGTTGTTGACCCTGAACGTAATATTAAAGGCTACCTCAAGTTTGCTGCTGAACAGAAAGTTCAGATCACACACATACTTGAAACGCATATTCATGCTGACTTTGCATCTGGCGCAAAAGCACTCAGTGAAGCCACAGGCGCTGAACTGCTTCTGTCTGCCTATGACCAAGACGAGCAATTCGAAGTCAGCTTTGAGCACACTCCAATTGAAGATGGATTTGAGCTCACGATTGGTCCCGTCCGTTTGGTAGCGATGCACACACCGGGGCACACACCCGAACACATGAGCTATTTGCTCTACGATCGGGACCGCTCAGATCAGGTGCCAATGATTATTCTCTCGGGAGACTTCCTCTTCGTTGGCTCGCTAGGCCGACCAGATCTCTTGGGACAAGAAGCCACCAAAGGCCTGGCCAAGGCACTCTATCGTTCTGTCCAACGAGCCAGAACGGAGCTGCCTGATGGACTCGAAATTAATCCAGGACATGGAGCGGGCTCCTCATGTGGTGCTGGCCTTGGCGGCCGCCCCGTCTCGACACTTGGCTTTGAGAGAATCGCCAACCCGTATCTCGATCCAAATCTGACAGAAGAACTCTTTGTCGAAAAACTCCTTGCAGCGCTGCCACCAGCGCCACCCTATTACCCCCGGATGAAGGCCCTCAATGCTGCTGGGCCCGCGATTCTCAAGGAACTCCCAGGAACAGCGCTGCTCAGTGTTGATCAAGTGAGCTCCCTTGCAGACCAGGGTGCCACCATTCTGGATATTCGTGACCAGCATGCATTTGCGCAGGGACATATCCCAGGGGCACTTTCAGTTGGGCAAGGGGGCGGGTTTGTGACGTGGGCCCCATGGGTCGTTCCCTACGACAAACCCATTGTCTTGGTCACAGATGGGCGTTTGGATACCACTTCGCTACGAGAGAATCTTGTGCGCGTCGGCTTAGATGACGTGCGAGGCTCCCTCGACGGAGGAATGAGCGCCTGGCAAGCAGCTGATCGCCCTGTTGATTGCAATCAGATCATTGATGCTCAGGCACTTTATGACCAGATTGAATCAGCCAAAGCACCACAAGTGCTCGATGTCCGTACTGATGCGGAATATGAGCAGGGCCACATTCAAGACGCCCAGAGCATCTCACTACAGACTCTTGCTCAACGCCTCGATGAAATGCCATCAACTGACACGCCATTAGTCGTTACCTGTGGCGGCGGTTACAGAAGCGCCATCGCCATAAGCCTGTTGATGCAATGCGGTCACAGTCAAATCTGCGACCTGGCTGGGGGCATGAATGCCTGGAGGATTGCAGATCTTCCTGTGCAAGCCGGGCCTCCAAAAATGCCGACGGGCATGCCCGCGGGCTAGCTGCCATTGCCGAGCATGCTCAAGGTCTCTACTCTTGCTTGTCCATGAGCGACTCAATCGGACACTACTGTGGTATTACCCTTGTCAGGCAACGCCATGGTTTTGATTACTACCGGCAAGAATTAGGCGATGCGGCCTGGTGTACCCGCCGCCTTTGCTTGCTCATGCAAAAGCAATACAACCGCGGCCAGGATGGCGCCGGACTCACAACCGTTAAGTTTGACATGCCTCCTGGTGCTGCTTTTTTGAATCGCACCCGTTCAGACAAAAACAACGCCATTGAGCACGTCATTGATGAAGTCACATCTGATCTCAATGTGCTTGATGCTGATCATATGACCACCGCCAGTGACGAAGATTGCAAGCTGGCCTGCTCGTTTCTGGGCGAGGCATCCATCGGTCATCTCCGTTATGGCACGCACTCGTCAAATGCACTGGCAAATTGCCACCCACTGATACGCCGAAACATTACGGCCAGTCGCAATCTCGCTATTGCCGGCAATTTCAATATGACCAATTCCGGCGCCTTGTTCGATCAGCTCGTTGAACTTGGGTTAAGCCCTGTTGGAGATTCAGACACTCAAGTCGTCCTTGAACGCATGGGCTACTTCCTTGATCAAGAGCATCGACATCTCAATGCAACGATGGGTCCAGGCTCACTATTAAACCTTGAAGGACGTGAATTGGCCGCGGCTGTCGCCCAGGAACTTGATCCCACCCGTATCGTTCGCAAAGTGGCTGATGGATGGGACGGTGGCTACGCATTTGCCGTACTCCTTGGCAATGGCGATGCATTTGCCTTCCGAGATCCCGCAGGTATTCGTCCTTGTTATTGGCTGATGAATGATCGTGTGGTGGCTGTCGCTTCTGAGCGAGGTGCGTTGCTGAATGTGTTTAACGCATCTGTAGACGAGGTACAGGCCGTTCAACCTGGTCATGTCTTGGTCATCAAACGCAACGGCGAAGTTCGTGAAGAGAGATTTGCTGACCCACTACCAATTCGTCAGTGCACCTTTGAACGGATCTACTTCAGTCGCGTCAATGATCCAGATATCTACCATCAGCGAAAGCAACTTGGTCGTGCATTAGCGCCTCGGGTACTTGATGCCGTTAAAGGCGATATTGAGAACACTGTCTTTAGCTACATCCCCAATACTGCTGAGACGGCCCACAGTGGCTTGATCGAGCAGATCGAAAGACTCTCTCAGCACGATCGAGCTGACCAAATTATTGAAGCAGTTGAAGATGGTTCCTTCTCGCGAGAGAGTTTGCTAAAGAGTCTCGATATTGTTGTACGCAACGAACGGATCGCCTACAAGGATCAGAGGCTACGCACATTTATTACCCATGATCGGGGACGCCGGCGTCTGGTCATGCATATCTACGATATTCTCAGAGGGGTTGTCAGCAAAGATGACACACTTGTCGTACTCGATGACTCCATCGTGCGCGGAACGACTCTTCGCGAGTCCATTATCAAAAATCTGAGCCGGCTGGAGCCAAAGCGAATCATCATTGTGTCATCGGCGCCACCAATCATGTACCCCGATTGTTACGGGATTGACATGAGTGAGCTCGGTCGTTTTATTGCCTTTGAGGCAGCGATCACACTGATTCGCGAAAACAGCATGGAAGATCTTCTGAAGGATGTCGAGAAAGCTTGTGCCACACAGGCAAGGCGGTCTGCGAGCCGAATGAAGAATCATGTTAAGCGTTTGTACGACGAGTTCTCATTGGAGCAACTCAGCGAGACAATTAGTAAACTTGTTCGGCCAAAAGACATTAGCTGGGGTGGAAAACTAGAAGTTGTTTACCAGCGGGTAGAGGATTTGAGATCAGCGATGCCTGAGTTCACTGGCGACTGGTACTTCACTGGAGACTACCCCACTCCAGGGGGCCTAGAAGTCGTTAATACCTCATTCCTCAACTGGTACCACCAGATTGATGGTCGGGCCTATTGAGCACCCCAAGCTGATTCTATTGATGTCTCTTGTCACTCAAGACGCAGGCAAAGGCCCTTCAGAACACGAAACAGCCCCTCAATGCCCCTTCTCAACCGGCGAGCCCTTGACGACTGCACCGAAGTATGGTCCACTCCGCGACTTCGGAATTCTAATTTGTTGCTCGATTGAACCACTGGCAATGCGCTGGTGAAGGGCATCAATCTTTTAGGAGGCTCTTACCTCCTTGGTGGATGGACTCAATGGCAAGGTATCTCGGCCCCAAAGTCAAACTCTCGCGTCGCGTTGGTGTTCCCATCGCAGATATCCCTAAGCACACGACAAAGCGTCAGCTTACCGGCAATGGTATGCATGGCTTTCGTGGTCGTCGGCCAAAGGACTACGGCATCCGTTTGATTGAGAAACAGAAGCTTCGCTTCCACTATCACTTGCTTGAGAAACAATTCCGTCGATATGTCGACAAGGCTGGCAGACAAAAGGGCAACACTGGCCAGAACCTCCTGCAACTTCTTGAGGCTCGCCTCGATAACATCGTTCGCAGGTCAGGTTTTGCTCGGACCATCTGGTCAGCTCGTCAAGTCGTGACCCATGGCCATGTCCTCGTGAATGGTCACAAGGTTGATCGTCCCGGTTATGAGCTAAAGCCTGGCGACATTGTCTCTATTCGTGAAAAATCGGGCAAAATGGTTCGAGACAACATGGAATCTTTGGCAGGGCATATTGTGCCTGATTGGCTGGCAGTCAATCCCAAGGAGCTATCGACAGTGGTGCAGTCCACCCCGATTGCTGACCAACTTCCATTTGATATTAATACCAACCTGATCGTCGAATTCTATCGATAAACGCACCCTGTCCCGGCATCACTACTTTGCCGCAGCGTGATCTGTTGAATGCCGAGGTTCTTGAGCCAGCCCGGGCGGTCTCTCTCATCGCATATTTTGAGCTCATCGGACTCCTTCCTGCACTGCGGACTGCGAAGAGCGGGGATAACCGCCAAATGAGCGGTTTCCTGTACCCAAAACGCGTTACCATGCCGAGTCTGAAAAGCAACCGCACAATCAGGCCGCACCATTCGTATAAAATGACCGACAACCCGACCACTAGAACCACCGCTGCCCTTCGGGCAGCCATATAAGTCACTGACCAACTATGTTCAAACTGCTCCGTAAATACGACAAGTGGATTCTCGCTGTTGGTGGCACACTGCTACTGATTGCGTTCCTTATGCCTCAAGCAATTCAAGGGCTCTCTCGATGGGCTGGATCACAAACCGGCAGTATCGCGACTGTTGGGACAAATCAGGATGCGGTAAGCCAAAGTGAGTTCGAAATGATTCGTCGCCAACTTGAGTGGCTCCAAGCCACAGGCAACACGAATGGTTTCCCCGCGGAAGTTCAGACACCAGAACACTGGTATCTACTCGTTCGCGAAGCGGATCAGGCAGGGATGATTGGTGATCTTCCAACGCTGCAGATGACTGAACGGGATGAAGCAGAGCGACGCCGTATTGGGCTCTCAAAACAGGAAGTCTATGCAGCCTTGGCAAATCTGGCTGGCACGCGGCGAGTCATGGCTCTTTATGCATCTGGCAATGCCATCTCTAGCAACCGACTGATGTCCCGTGGTCGTGAGTTGTTTACAACCATTGACGCAGACATCGCAGTCATTGAAGCGAACGCTGAACTTTCAACGCATGAGCCAACGGACGAGGAACTGGAAACACAACTGGCCGCTTATGCAGATGATAAACCTGGCGATGGCGAACGCGGCTTCGGCTACAAGCTTCCTAACCGCGTAAAAGTAGAGTGGCTCTCTATCCCTGAGCAGGACATCCGTGAAAAACTCGCTGCGTCACCTACTAAGTTCAATGAGGTCGAGCTCTATAAGCACTGGCGACGCAATAGCGACAACCCATCATTTGGACCGGTCGACGCTGATATTGAGATTCCTGAAGCTGTTCGCAACGACCTATTAGACTCTCTGACCACTGAGCAGATGAATTTGATTTCACGCTATGCAAGTTCTGAGCTTGCGGCACCAACCCGCCGCGTGCCCCGAAAAGGTGATTTCTTTGAGCTTCCAGAGGATTGGTCAGACCAGCGACTTTCGCTTCAAGAATTAGCTGAGGCGATCAAAGGCCAATTTGGTGTTTCACTACCCACCTACAGTGCCGCCGATGAACAGTGGACCCCAGTTGCAAAGACCGGGCAATTCGACGGCCTTGGCGACACAACCAATGATCAGTTTGGTCAAGGTGCAACTTCCATCCAGCGCTTATTGCAGGAAACAAAGGAATTCAACGGGTCAGGTAAATATCAGATTCAAACTGGCATGTACGGACCGCCCATGAGAGCGGAAAACGGCGACCTCTACTTATTCCGAATTACAGACTCAGACCCCGCGCGGGCGCCCGCTTCAATCGATGAGGTCCGCGATGATGTGACCAATGACATCAGACGTGTCGACAGTTACAAGCATTTGACGGAAAGATCAGACGCCCTGACGAACCTTGCTATTGATCAAGGCCTACTGAATTTCACGGTGACTGAAGATGCAGAAGTTGCACCTAAAGAAATGATCACCCTGTACAACCCGATCGTGCTCAATTATCAACTCCAACAAGGCGGTCTCCTTAGACCAATTGCACGACCACTACCGAAGATTGGTGCGCACACTGAAGCTGTCTCATCAATAGTGAATCGAGCGATTTTGTTGAGTGACAGTGGCCCTCTAAAAGACCAACCTCTGACTGATCGCACCTTTGTCCTACCAGTTGATGACAAGATGGCATTGCTCGTCGTACAGCTCAATGATATTCAACCGCTCGATACTCAAATGTATGGCAATCTCACTCATAGCGGAGCATTGCAAAACATGATGGCAATCGATGAGTTGGACCCAGATGAAATGAGCGGCGTCTTTAGTTATGAGGGCATGGCGAATCGCCACAACTTTGAGTTACTGGGTAATACCGATGAAGAAACAGATGATTCGGAAACGACCAGCGACGCAACAGACAACAGCTAAATAGAACCGTATTTTCATTCGTCCAAGGGAGCAGCACTTAGCTCACACGAGTGCCGCCTGGCACTGGCGCATCTGGCTGTATTGCAATAACGCGTTGTCCATCACCCTCACCGTCGACGGCTGCCAAAACCATACCCTGCGAGATCTCCCCTCTAATCGTGCGGGGCTCTAAGTTGGCCACAAAGACCACCTGTCGGCCTTCGAGCGACTCTGGTGGCTCGTAATGGCCCCGCAGTCCAGCACAGATTTGTCGGCCCTCAGCGGTGCCGTCATCGATCTGTAACCGAATGAGCCTATCAGCATTGGGGTGAGCCACCGCCTCACGAACAATCCCAACCCGCAGTTCTACTCGAACAAATTCATCAAATGCAATCGTTGCCTGCTCGGCCATGGCCATCCTCACTTTCAAGAGTGCATGGTAACAAGCCTGGCTCAATAAGAATGAGACTGAACTGACTCAATGGGATCGAGTTGCCTTTCATGGGGCTATGATTGCTTCTATGACGATCATGACAACCCTGACTCAGTTTGCATTACTCATTCCGCTTAGCCTTGCCTCCTCACTCGGTCCAACTGGTGACTGGAGCCGTGATCCCGCATGGTTTCAGGGCAAGGCAGAGTGGGCCCTCTATGACGCTCAGCGAACCATCTATGGTCAACCACGAGCATACGAGGCGACCCTCTTTACAAATACACAACTGATGGACCCAAAGACCTCGACCAAATGCAACCAGAATGTGCCTGGGGCTATCGAAGTCTTCAAACTCAATCTCAGTGAGCAGATACCCACTGAGAACTATGTCTATCGATTTCTGACAACAAGCTTCGTACACCGCACTGACTTGAGCCTTTACAAACTCACCACTTCAACACAAGAAGACTGCGGCAGCACATTCGGCCAGTTTCTTGACGAGGGCAACGGCGTTACCTTTCAGCAATACAACTATTTCCCCGGCCCCGGCCAGGCCAATGGCAACCTTGGCAAATCAACAGAGCTCACATTCTTTAATGCACTTCCGCTGACGCTCAGAAACTTCCCCTTCCCCACTAACCAAACAACACCGACCACCATAAAAGTCGATCTCATCGCCGACCAAACAACGACAAAACGACCAAACAACAAACCTCGCAAGGCCACAATTACTTATGAGGGACGAGAAGAACTGACGGTACCGATTGGGACCATCTGGACACACCATCTTTCATTAACGATGGAGGGTGATGATGCCCGACAGGCAACTCATTTCTGGATGGCAGACGAAGCGCGACATGTCATGGTGAAATACACGAATCCAAATGGCACCAGCTATCGGCTTAAGCGTCTTGCATGGTGGGCATATTGGAGCCAGCCACAACCACCAAAAAGCGATGACCTACTTGGCCGTCGTTGACTCGTCTGTATCGTCCAAGAGCTGAGCCTCAATCGCCTCAGCATCCCGAGTTGAGAGAAACGATCCATCCTCACGCTGTGATACGGTCTCATCACGCTTCCAAGATCGCTCACATCGAGGTTCCTCTCGCAGGTCAATCACCTCAACCACAGGCCCGGATGTGACTAGCTCCACACGCGAAACACCACACAAATCAGCAAGATCTGGACGAAAGCGAAGTAAAACGCCGCCTTCATCAAGCAGTCGCAATCCCGCATCAAGAGCATTGTCGATGCCATTGGCCTTTGCAGCCTCGAGCGCCTTCAGCGCCTCATCACGTCGTTGCATCACCAAATCCCACTCTTCCAAACAATCAAAACTCAATCGATAGATCGTCTTATCCAGGACAGTGCGATCAGCATCATCTGTCACCATCGCTCGATAGGCTTCATCTGCAGTATGGGGCAGAATTGGCGATAGTAAACGGCAAAGAACTTCAAGAATTTCCCACATCGTGGCCTGCGTTGCGCGGCGTCGCGGGCTACTTGGCTGATCACAGTAGAGACGATCCTTCACTGCTGCGCAGTAAATCGAGGAGAGTGTCTCATTGCAGAAGTCATACAGTTGCTGATGAACCCGACGGAATTCAAGATCACGGTATGCATCTAAGACGTCCGCCTCAAGGCGATCGGTGCGATCGAGCACCCATCCATCAATACTTGCTGGGTCAATCGACTTAGTATCAATCACATTTTCTGATGAGGGATCGTAGTCAAAAAGATTGCTTAGTAAAAAACGAATCGTATTCCGAATCTTCCGATATCCATCCGAAGCCAAGTCAAAGAACGAAATATCAACTTTAATATCGTTGTCATAAGCAAGAGAACTCACCCACCAGCGGCAAACCTCGGCACCATACTTCTCAATCAGCAGATTGAAATCCAATGCATTACCACCGGACTTACTCATCTTACGACCGTCTTTATCAACCATAAAGCCATGTGTCAGGACTGTCTTGAATGGTGGTCGCCCAGTTGAAGCAATTGCCGGGAGCATCGACAACTGAAACCATCCGCGATGCTGATCAGAACCTTCCAGATAAAGATCTATTGGGTAACCGCGGTTCTGTGATTCCATCACAGCATGCCATGATGATCCTGATTCAAACCAGACATCAAAGATGTCGTACATCTTTTCTAAACTGTGAATGTCGAGGTCATCCGGCGCATCCGTATCATTCATTTGGTCATAGGTGGCCAGAAGCTGCTCTGGAGGATCCGTGAACCAGGCATTACTGCCCCGCTCACCAAAGGCATCAGAAATAGCCATGATCGAAGCTGGTGTCATAAAGACAGATCCATTGGGTCGGCGGAAGACTGGAATTGGTAGTCCCCAAGCACGCTGACGTGAAATACACCAGTCGGGGCGTGAATCAAGCATGCCTCGCATGCGATTGCGCCCCCATTCCGGAACAAACTTCACACTTGATTCAATATCTCGAAGCGCACTCTGGCGGAGTGACTCACCGGGCGACTTCATAATCGTATCAACACCAACAAACCACTGTTCTGTACATCTGAAGATGACCGGTGTTTTCGAACGCCAATCATGCGGATAACTATGCGTAAATCGATGGTCATAAAACAAGAATTTCTGGCCGCGTAAATGTTCTGTGACTAAATCATTGCCTTCCCAAACACTCTTGCCTACAAGCCAATCGGGCACGGAGTCGTCATAACTCCCATCGTCAAGTACAGGACAATAAACCTCGATACCCTCGTGTAGACAAGTCTGATGATCTTCAACGCCATGCCCAGGTGCGGTATGAACCAAACCAGTGCCGTCTTCGAGCGTGACGTATTCAGCGTGGACGATTGGACTGACCCGCTGGCAGAAGGGATGACGGTAGCTCAGTCCTAACAGGGCACTCCCTGGCGCCACCGCTAAGACCTCTGCTTTAACACCCTTTGCCTTTTCAATTCTCGGAATCATCTCTTCGGCCACGACTGCGATCACCTCACCGAAACGAGCGAGCGCATATTGATATTTTTTATGCACCGCAATGGCCATATTTGCTGGCAGCGTCCAAGGCGTGGTTGTCCAGATCATAAACGCCGGGATCTCAGCAATCTCAACACCGAAGGCGCCCACGATTGCATCATGATCAACTGCGGGAAAGAGTACATAGACAGAAAGATCTTCCCGATCTTCATACTCAAGTTCAGCCTCGGCGAGCGCCGTTTGGTTCGCAATTGACCAGTGCACCGGCTTAAGTGCTCGATAGACAATGCCCTGACTAAAGAGATCAGCGAAGACATGCAGTACTTCACGCTCGTAATTCGGATCCATCGTCAAGTACGGATTATCGTAATCTGCAAACGTCATCAGTCGCTGCAGTTGCGACCGCTGCAGCTTGATGAACTTCTCAGCAGATTGCTGACACTGCCGGCGAATAGCCATCCGTCGCGTGTCTTCATCGAGTGCGTTTATTTTTTCGACTTTGCCTGACTCAACCATATCCCCAAGAACTTTGTGCTCAATGGGCAGCCCGTGACAATCCCAGCCAGGAACAAAGGGGCAAGCATACTCCAACAAAATCCGACTACGAACCGTGATGTCCTTGAGACATTTATTCAGTAAATGCCCAACATGTAACGATCCATTGGCGTAGGGCGGCCCATCATGAAAGGCAAAGAGACCTTTCGGGGCATCATCTGAACTCTCTTGAATTCGATCGTATAGCTTCCACTGCTCCCAGCGTTTGATACTGGCAGGCTCGTTCTGAGCCAGGTTCGCCCGCATCGGAAACGGCGTCTTAGGCAAGTTCAGCGTCTTCTTGAAATTAGTTCCAGTTGCATCGCTCATAGGGCATTTAGGTGTCCTTCGTTACGCCTCTCAAAAGGACAGGGACGCTCCTTCATCCTCATAATCCAGCCGACCACATCCTGAAGCCAGCCAACGGAAACCCGTCAATTGATACCGCTGAATACGACGGCGAAACAAAAGAGGCCGGGGTGAGCATACCCACCATGCTGGACTGGTCAAGACGCGCCCCAATGGCTTTTTGCAGACTGGACAAGATTAGGCTCAAAGTCCACCTGAGCATGCTTATGGCCGTGCTCATGGCTTTTGCCATCTATTGATTCTCCCAGAACTTCTAATCGAGTAATTCCCCACGCCAACCCAAGACCAAGAAAAAGAGCCATTGAGAGTTTGTATCGATCGTGAGAGTGAAATTGTAGCTCTGGGAGCAAATCACTGAGTGCAATACATAAGAATGCCCCAGCAGAAATACTCAGACCCACCGTACTGGCCATAAGCCGACTTTCTTCATCACCAAGTAGGCCGAGCCAGAAGAAAAACGCGCCAACCGGTACCGCGAAACTAAAGAATAAATTGACAAGATGTTGTCGTGCTCGCTGAGCTTTCTCCACTGCCATTATGGTTCCCAGTGTGAAACTATCAAAAGGTTTGTGCAGCACAATCACGAGAAAGGTACCAAAGCCAGCAAGCCCCTGAACTTTCCCATCAGGCAAAAGTCCTGCAGAAACACTAGCCGCAAGAGCGAGGCCTGCAATCATACTGTGCACCGTCAGTCCAATCATGGCACCAAACCAACCCACATCGTGACTATGTCCAGGTTCAGAGCAGCGATCATCTTTATTTTTATTATCTGATATGAGCTCAACATCACCATGGTGGTGATAACAAAAGAAACGTTCCAGGAAGAACATCAGTAAAAAACCTGCAATGACCCAGAGCATCACCGGAACTAGAGCATCATGCACTGCTCCACCCTCATCCGCGACCAATTCTAGACGAGCGTCTATCGCATCTGGCATCAGATGAAGAAGGGCCACACCCAACATTGCCCCGCCAACAAAACTTGAAGCCAATGCCAGACGTGTGTGAGTCATCTTCATATAGATAGGAAGAAACCCTCCCAGTAGGGAGGCAAGAATGATGAGGACACAGTAAATAACAAGTAACCAGATTGGTGAAATCACGACCAGAGACTCTCTTCGTTTGAATAAATTATAAGTACGACCCTAAAAGGTAATTTGACCTTGAATCCCCAGCAAGAAACCCGGCCTAAATTTCTGATCTGCAACTGTATTGCCATTCGCATCTAAAGCTTCCAGCTGCCCCCACGCATTTAATCCAGAATAGATAGAGATCGAAGATCGTGTCGTCGCATTCCACCGCAAGAAGCCATAGACCGGCAAGGAACGTATGACACCAACACCTCTGGATGCTGGGCCCTCATCGTCCAATCGAAAACGAGTCCATTCATAGGCAGCACCCAAACCAACATCCCAACCCTCGGCAAGGGTATATACCAACTCAATACCAGTTTCATCACCCCAACCAGTGGACATGCGTGTCGTGAATAGAAGATTGTCATAAATGCGCCAGTCAGCAATCACAATTGGATAAAAGTAGAGCGAATCTTCTAATCGCGTGGTCACGCCAAAGCCCCCACCAATCGTCAGATTTGGACTGAACGAATAGCTTACGCCCACCGCACCACCAGCTTCAATGCCATCAGCCCAGTCTGCTTCAGATTCCGCTCCAAAACGCACTTGACCACCGCCGAAGACGCGCCATTGTCTGTCAATCGTCAACACCCCGCCCATATTTAACTGCAATGAATCCACACTGCTCCATGGGGAATTACCGAAGAATGAATTGCTCCCCTGGTCAGAAAAATCAAACGAATCTAATTGGTACCGAGCGCCATAACTGAGATCAAGCGTATCAGTCAGCGCTGTTACACCTCGCCCACGAATGCGAAAGCGTCCCAGACTAAATGAGCCACCACCTTCAATCGATGAGTTGAACAGATAGGCATAACTTATTGAAGTGGTCAATCTGGTCCCAGGAATAAATGATGTTTCCTGCCCCAACCCTGGGACAGCTGCCTGATCTACAGAATCGGCTTGGGAAGAAACCGCCGCTGAATCCTGAATTGCACTGCCAATTGCAAGCGTCAAGCGACTGCCACTGCTCGGTCCTGTGGGCGATGACGTACTGGCAATTGCAAGAGTCATTACTGCGAGGCCTGTTGATATAAACATTGTCTAGGTCCTTCCGCAAATCAAGCGGTCTATGAAGGTTCGTAAGATTCTCTATTGAGATTGAGGCAATGGAGCAGATGAGACTCGAACTCACAACCTCCTCGATGCGACCGAGGCGCTCTCCCAATTGAGCTACTGCCCCGATATGGGAAGCCGTAGTATAACTTCCCGCGCATGCCAAAGTAGAAACCAACAGTATGAGCCTGAAAGGCCAATCGTATTTATTTTTGGTTCAAGCCAATGGATTAGGCATACATCATCCAATAACCCGCGGCATATCAAGAACTCGCCTGAGATCAAGAAGTTGCCCGCTGTGAGCTCCATTATGAAAACAAACTCTAGCAATAAGATTAACGACTGAGATTGAGCCATCATGCCATTGCAATTCAGCCTCTAGCTCATCATCTTTAAGATGACTCACTGTATGTGCCAGACGCTGGCAAGCGAAGGCAAAGATTGATTGACTCCGCATCAGGCAAGGATACATGTGGGAATCACTTGTTGGCAGCGACCCTCGACAAATTGACGGTATTTCAAAACGAACTCTTTCTCCTTGATCGCTATCAGATTCAGTGAAGTCATCAGCTGGCAAATCCGTTCCATCTAAGCTAGCTGCCACCCGAGTCATGGTGAAGGCGCAGTGGCCCAACGTCCAAATCGGATGATTTGGAAGCCCAGGCCTTTGTTCCAGTGCTGATTGTTCATCAAATCCGACCATGAGCCGAAGCATGAATTGCTCACTGCATCGAACCACCTGTCCCAAAATGGCTGCTTGACCCATTGCTGGCTTCTCCAAATCTGCCATATTCCCAAAACCTGTGGGGCAATGCTCGCCCCCAGAGACCAATCACGTCAAGTTGTCCAGAGCATCAACCCAACTGCTAAATCCTTGCTCCTGACCAGTACAATACTGACTTCATGGTGAAGCATCCTCCAGGTCCATCATCCGCCAAGAAGGCACCCCGCAAGCAGCCCAAGAAGAAGGCTCGCGATCCCCAAGCGACCCCTGCGATGCAACAGTGGTCGCGTTTTAAGAAGCAGCATCCCGATTGTGTACTTCTCTTCCGAATGGGTGATTTCTATGAGCTCTTCAATGAGGATGCAGTCCATGTCAGCAAGCTTCTGGGATTGACCCTAACGCAGCGCAGTGAAGGTGTACCCATGGCTGGGGTCCCCGCCCATGCGCTTGAGGCATACTTGCGTCGACTGGTCGAACATGGCCAACGTGTGGCAATCTGTGATCAAATCCAGGACCCGCGCGATGCAAAGGGTGTTGTTGATCGAGCTGTAACACGACTGGTCACACCTGGAACGCTTGTTGATGAAACACTCTTAGATGAAGCTGCCTGCAATCATGTGGCCGCATTCATTCTAGATCCTGAACCAGCAGTCGCTATCGCAGAGTTATCAACGGGACGTTTCCAGGTTGCTGCTCAACCCGAATTAGCACTTCTGGACGTCTTGGTAGCGATGGGACCATCTGAGCTGCTTTATGAAGACACGCTCGAAGAGCCACCAGAAATTGCTCGCCGCTGCGCCGAGCTTACCGGTTGCGCGTTAACCAGCCGACCAGCCTGGTCTTTTGCACAATCCGATGCGCGCGAACGTCTCGAATCTCATTTTGGCGTCAACACACTCGAGGGGTTTGGGCTCAGCAAGGGTGATATTGAGTTATCCCCTGCCGGCGGCTTGCTTCGCTATCTCCAAGAAACACAAGCTTGTGATGATCAAAACTCGCCTTCTCGACTTTCCCACCTGCAACCTCCCCAGCGAATCAATGATGGCACCGGACTTCATATTGATGCCATCTCCATTCGAAGCCTCGAAATCGAGCGAACACTTCGTAGCGGGCAAGTTGATGGGTCACTACTAGCAGCACTTCAAAGCTGTACCACACCGATGGGCAAGCGTCTCTTCCGTCAATGGCTCTGTTTCCCGCTTGGAGATGTCGAAACGATCGAATCCAGGCAAGATATCGTGCAGGTCTTCTTCGATGATCGCGCCCTAGCCAACTCCCTCTCCAAGCAAATTGCTCCGATTCAGGATGTCGCAAGGATTGTGGGTCGCATTGCTACACGGCGGGCAACGCCTCGCGATCTCGTTGCACTTGGCCAGTCGATCAGTCGACTTGACGGGCTTATTGGACCGCTTGATGCTGCTCCAGCCCTTGCTCCATTCCAAGAGAGGCTTGAGAAACTTTCAGATCAACTCCGGCCACTCTCAAGAGATATTGTTGAAGCTTGTGTCGATTCACCGCCCCCCCATCTCAGAGATGGAGGCCTCTTCCGTACAGGCATTGATGCAGCGCTCGACGAAGCACGCACTTTGCAAACTGATGCATCAGGTTGGCTCGCAAACTACCAAGCGTCTTTGATCGAAGAAACTTCTATTCCATCACTCAAAGTTGGATACAACAAAGTATTCGGTTATTACATTGAAGTCACACATCTTCATACTTCAAATGTTCCCGATCATTTTTCACGCAAGCAGACACTCAAAAATGCTGAACGCTACATTACCCCCGAACTCAAAGAGTTTGAGGAAAAGATTCTTCATGCAAAGACACTGAGCGTGGAAAGAGAACAAACGCTTTTTGAAGATTTCTGCCATCGCGCACAAGATGCTGCCGCGAGCATCTCAGATTTTGCAGTGCTTGTTTCCGAAATCGATGTGCTCTTATGCTTTGCGGAAAACGCTGTCGCATACAAACATGTTCGACCAAAGATTTCTAAAGAACCAGTACTTTCAATTGAAGGTGGCCGACACCCAGTACTTGACCGCATGTTGAGAGATGGCTTTGTGCCCAATGATACTGAGCTCGGTGGCGCAGCCGACCTCAACTCTCCACCACTTGGGCTCATCACCGGCCCCAACATGGCTGGCAAGAGCACCTATATTCGTCAGGTGGCACTCTTGGTACTACTCGCTCATACCGGCAGCTTCATTCCTGCTGAAAAGGCGACAATCGGACTCACCGACCGCATCTTCACCCGCATCGGTGCTTCAGATGAACTACATGCGGGCGCCTCAACATTCATGGTTGAAATGACTGAGACCGCAAACATCCTCCATCATGCAACTGATCGAAGTCTGGTCATTCTTGATGAGATTGGCCGTGGCACCAGCACCCTTGACGGCCTGAGCCTTGCATGGGCAATCACCGAATCACTGGCCAGCATCGGGTGCCGAACACTTTTTGCCACCCACTATCACGAGCTCACCACACTCGCCGATACCCATGCCAATATTAAGAATTTGCATGTGACGGTGCGAGAATGGGGTGATCAGATCGTGTTTCTTCACCGCGTCGAGCCAGGCCGCACTGATCGAAGCTATGGCATCCACGTCGCACGAATTGCTGGTGTCCCTAAAGAGACGCTCCAACGTGCCAGTGAACTACTCGATTCTCTTGCCGTAGAACACTCTTCAGCACTCCCTGACAGACCAAATAATGACAATGAACAACTCTCTTTGTTTGCCTCATCGACCGAACATCCTGCAATGCAGGAACTACGCGATCTCCAACTCGATACCATGACACCCATGGCTGCATTTGACCTCCTTCGTAAAATAAACTCTGACATCAACAACACGCCCCCCCCTTCTGTTTGATCGCATGAATAAAACCCAACTCAACAGTATTTTCAATCAAGCACTTGATTTCTCCGCCTATCTCGCCACAGATCCAGAAAAGGCCAAGCGATGGCAGGAGTTCTACGACCAAATACAACTCAACACTGACCAAGAACGCCTGATTCATGGATTCACCCGCACCATGCGAGTACTTTGCATTAGTGGCATTTGGTGTGGCGATTGTGTGCAACAAGGACCGCTCCTTGAGCGAATCGCTCAAGCGAACAAATGCGTGGACCTCCGTTGGATTGATCGTGATCAGCACGCTGATTTCACGAAACATTTCATGATCAATGCAGGGCAGCGTGTCCCCGTTGTGATCTTCATGGCTGAAGATTTCGAGCCAGTGTCGATCATGGGCGATCGAACCCTAAGCCGCTATCGTGCAATGGCACAACGACATGGCGTCGCAGTCTGCCCACTACCAAGCCAAATATTACCTGAAGATGAAATTCACGAGACGTTACAACAGTGGCTCGACGAGTTTGAACGCGTACATCTTCTACTTCGGCTCAGTGGTCGCCTACGAGCCATTCACGGAGATTAGAAAGTAACTTACTAATGTTAATGAACGCTTCCATTCTGAAAGCCCATTACGACCAAGGTGTTGATTTTGCCGGCCTCATCGACATGGCTGAACCTGACCGACGGCCACAGTGGCGTGATCGGTATGACCTCCTTGAACTTGATCCCGATCAAACAAAACGCGCTCAACAATGGGAACGCACTATTCACATTTTGTGCATGACTGGGCCATGGTGTGGCGATTGCGCCCTACAGGGCGCTTCTTTACAACGCATCACCGAAGCAAACCCAACGCATCTTCGAATTCGTTTTATCCCACGTCTTGAGAATTTTGCTGAACTCATTACTGCAAATCCCATCAACGCAGGTTTTCGAGTACCCATCACGTGGTTTATGGCTGAAGACTTCGAGCCCATTTCACGAATAGGCGATCGCACCTTAAGCCGATACCGATCCATCGCCCGAAAAACGCTGGGACCTGATTCAAATGTACTGGCGCCCCCACCAGAAAATCCTGTTCGAGCAGTACTAGATGAAGTACTCGATGAGTGTGAACGTGTATCACTTCTTCTCTCGCTCAGCCCCCGACTACGCCAAAAGCACGGCGACTGAATCAAGTTCAGCCACCGTGCTTCGGACGATTGAATAGTTGCTTACTTCGTTTCAGGCATACGTTCGATCATTCTGCCAACCATCACAACCTGAGCAGGGGTGCCAGCAGCCATTAACAATCCTGTCTTGTTGTCATAGGATAATTCTGCAGCAGGCCCATCACTGGAGACCATCGCCAAGCCTTCTTGCATCGTCGCCAGGATATCGTCACTGGTCAACTCGCCAGATAAAATGGAACGAATTGACCAAACATTCCAGTCTTTTGCTCGCCCGAGACCAAGCTCATTCGTTCGACGATAAGGAGAACTAGAGGAACCTCGTCCACGTGCACTTGCTTCATGCAGCGTGAGTTGAAAGACCGGTTCACCTCCAACCGATGGATACGGTGTTGTTTCCATAACATGAATGGCCTTGAGGACATCACCCGCTGGCGATAATCCATCCAGTACCATCAATGCTGAACGAGCAGAAACCTGATGTAGTTCAATCGCAGGCAATTGAATACTGCCTGCATCAGCCCCGACTAACACACTGAGTTTCGGCTGCACGGCTTGGAGACTCTTGACGTAGTCCGAGACCAGGCCACCAGAAAATGACAGAGACACCAAGCTGGCGGCATGAGATGCTCTTGAACCACTTGATAGTATCGATTTCGCAAGCATTTTTTCTATTTGCGAGCACTGCACTACTGGCCCCAACACGGCGAGCTGCGCACGTTGAACATCGAGTGACAAAGCGGCACCATCAAGAATGTCATAGAGATAGTCAGAAGCCGCAGATGCCGCCTCAGTATCTGCAAAAGAAAAGATTTTGACAATCAGTGCAGACGGATTACTTCGATCAAATTCGACGCCCGGACCGACCACTTCGAAGCCAGCATAATTCTTAACGAGCGAAGAAGTTGCACCAACAACGATATCATCACCTGACTCAACGGTGCTGATACTGTTGGCAACAAAGGCTGTGTAAATAGCCTCTAACGGAAGATCTTTCACGTCACCGCCCCCAGTGATCACAATAGGTTGAATCAAACCAGTGCCATCAAACGTGATAATGCGTTTTCCTGTCAGGTCAGCAAGACGTGGCAACAAGTCACTCACGGTCACTCGATGGCCTGCTCTACCAATCGACTCTTTAGTTGCTTGATCAACCATCGCTTCTTGATGCATTGGTTGAGCAAAGGTGATTGCTGGATAAGCAAAGGCGCACGACAGCGCAGCCACCTTAAGGTGTTGTGTAAACTTCATTAAATTCTCCTTTGATCAGTTAGTGGACCACTTAATGTAGTCCGGCATGAAACCTGCCCGGTGCCTGAAGAGGTAACGCCCGATCTGAGTTATGATTTCGATGTTTCTGAAAATATTTAAATGGAAGCTGGGCTCATGAAGGCCTCCAACCCGAATCATCGGGCGTCAAGGACTTCCAACAAGTCTCCAACAATGCCTCTAAGCCTAAATGCGTAGCACCACTAATAACCAAAGGTGTACTGGCCAGTTTTGCTTCCGTCATTAAGCGATGTGATACTTCCTCAATGTCCTGAGGCATGACCAAGTCGACTTTGTTGATCGCCACAATCTCGGGTTTACTTGCGAGTGTTTCTGAGTGTTCCTCAAGCTCAGCCCGAATCGTGAAGTAATTCTGTACCGCATCACTACCATCCATTGATGCCACATCAATCACATGTACCAAGGTACTTGTGCGTTCCACATGCCTCAAAAAATCGTATCCAAGTCCGGCCCCGCGAGCAGCGCCCTTGATAAGCCCTGGAATGTCGGCAAGTACAAAACGGCGATCTCCACGAAGTTCTGCCATGCCGAGGTGTGGGCGAAGAGTTGTAAACGGGTAATCAGCAACTTTGGGATGAGCTTCCGTAAGCGCCGAGAGCAATGTTGACTTGCCTGCATTAGGCAATCCAATCAGGCCGACATCGGCGAGCAGCTTCAGTTCTAAACGCAACGTTCTGTCGACAGCTGGCTCACCATCTGTCGATTCGCGCGGAGTCTGATTAGTTGATGACTTAAAGTATTCATTGCCAAGCCCACCTCGACCACCCTGAGCCACCAGAAAACGCTGGCCTTCATCAATCAAGTCAGCAATCTCCAGACCACTGTCATCATCAAAGACCAATGTTCCCAGGGGTACTTCTACCTCACAACTCGCTCCATCTGCACCAGTACAGCTCTTACCCGTACCATGATCACCTCGCTTGGCACGATAGTGAGGCCGCGCACCAACACCAAGAAGTGTTGCCACCGAACGTCTTGCAATGAGTATCACATCACCGCCGCGACCACCGTTGCCACCATTGGGACCGCCTTTAGGAATAAACTTCTCGCGACGAAAGCTAATGCAGCCATTGCCGCCAGCTCCGCTTCGCACAAATATCTTGGCTCTATCAACAAGCATGGCCAAACAACCAACTGGGGCTGATTTATAACCTTAAGATCTCAAAGCAATCGCGATACGCAAAGCAATGCCTTTATGCTGCAGGCTGCTTACTCGCAACAGGATTTTGGATCACAGTCATCCGCGGTGTGTCTGGATCAGCGGGATCAATATCAATGAAACGACCTCGGAACGACACATTTCCTGCTTCTAGCGCAAACAATGTGTCATCTCGACCCTTTCGGACTAAATAACCCGCTTTGAAATGCGTGCCACACTGGCGCACGATGATTGCTCCGGCTTTCGCAAATTCGCCACCATACAGCTTGACCCCCCTGAACTGAGGGTTGGAGTCTCGTCCGTTCTTTGATGAACCTTGACCCTTTTTATGTGCCATTGAATTGAACTCCCGGTCGGTATCACCCTATTTTAAAAACTTAGGGCCATTGTCATTCTGTAAGAGGTTTCTGTATTTGCGATTTAGCGGAACACCCAATGCTCCGGATCATCTGGGTCCAATTCAATTGGCCGATCAGATCGGGGCACAAGATTGCCTGGAACAATGTAATTTCGTTGCATCGTCTTCTGAAGTGAGATGCGTTCACCAGTAACTGGATTGATGACTGTTGCTCGCTCGCCACTGATACCACCTACGAACAATGAGAGCTCGGTAATATCTAGCTTCCCGGCAGGCCATATGACCATACCCTCACGTGCCTGACCACGTCCTTGTCGAAGTGTGCCAATCACATCAGAGTGAATCTGCATAAAGTCATTACCAACATAATCTCGAACTTTCCGAGTGACTTGGTATGGCACATTTTCGCCAGATTTAAGTATCTCACCACCATCGGTATAGAGCGTAAAGGTTGGGAACCACAACTGATCATCACCGGTGTTATTAATCACTTTGTAAGTGAAATACCAATAGCTCTGACCACTTGCTGTATCTGTATAAAGACGCAGAACGCCAGGCGTAAACTCAAGCTCCCATCGCGTTGGCACCGCTCGTGGCTTTGGATAGGCCCACGAAACGCTTGTCACGACAAGAATGGCCAATGTCACACAAAGAATGCGACCCATGCAGCCACTGATTGATTGATGTGCACGCCAAGTGCCCATGTGAAAAGCTCCTATGATCCTCAAGTGGGGTATTGTAGTCCTGCATCAGGGTCCGTCAAAGGCAGACCATCCTTTCATGGCCAATAATGCCTAGTTTCCAACAGTCTTTTTTGAGATCTGCATGGAGAATCAAGTAGCAGTGCCATCATCCTCTCCAATCCAACCTGCCCAGCCGGGGAGTCGTGAACCAGGCCTCTGGATCTCTAAAAATCATCCAGAGCGGCTTCAAGAGGCCATCATCTGCCTCTTAGGCCGCCATCAAGCCTCGGCCGTCGAGGCTCAGAACTTCCTGACCTATGCTCGAGAGAATCACCTCGACCTGGACAACCTTATCGCCTGTCCCGCCGCTGGAGCCGGTCAGAACGATCCGCTGGCCTTTGCAGCACTCTGCGCCATTAACCGCGGGCGGACGGCCATGCTGCTGACATCCCCACCCATTTCCAAGGCAGAAACCACACCAATTGCCGCCCTCGCTTCGTTCGCCATGAGCCAGCTCGACCGAAAAAAGGTCCATCTGGTACAGAGCCTCATTGCTCCAGAAGAGCATCTCGCTCAGCAAACACTTTTAGAAGCTGGACTTAAGGAACTCGCGGTACTGCATTACATGGAAAGGCCAGCTCAAACCGCGCTGCCTGATTGTCCGCCACTACCCGAAGACCTCCAGCTACATGCCTACTCAAAAGATGATGATTCTGACGTTCTATCAGCTCTGGATGCAAGTTATGAAGGCACATTAGATTGCCCTGGCCTACATGGACTACGCCAGACCGCCGATATCCTGGCCGGACACAAGGCAACAGGTAATGCGGAACTCAACCTCTGGTGGGTCCTTAGACAGGATAAAAAGCCCCTTGGCGCAATCATGTTGGCATCCCACATGAACGCTAACTCGTTGGAACTAACATATCTGGGTGTTGCTAAGGCAGCGCGCAACCGTGGCGCTGGTGCCGCAATGTTGAAACATGCGTTACAAACTGCTGAACAGATCCATCCAAGAAAATGCCACTTAGCAGTTGATGTCAATAATGTGCCCGCAATTGCTCTCTACGGGCGTTTTGGTTTTAGATCGATTCTAAAACGCCAAGCACTGATCTATGCGCTGCACGATTAGACGAACGCCGTCAAGTAGGCTGCAATTCATGATGCAAATCAGTAGTTGTCCACTGTTGATTGACATCTTGTCAGTATTGAGTGGACAACTCTTTTTGAATTCACTTTTAGCCTATAAAAATAGAGGTGAAAGCACGTTTTGTCACTTACGTTCTGGTATTGCCCCTTGTATATACGCCCGATGAATCGTAGCCTTCGATCGTCTGTCAGGATGATAGATTCCCGCGCATGATGCCATCGAGCAAAGTGGTAGACGCTTGTTACCACTTTGTGTAGCCAGGATGCCACGACGTGATGTCGATGGGATCCGCCTAGCGATTCACTTGGTCATGAACTATGAACATGACGAAGTGACGGTGGGTGACAGAGTTTTCAGTGCTCGCTCGCGAGATCGAATGATGTTTCTTTTGTGGTGCCTTGATTCTTCAATCGCATCAAGAAACAACCCTCGATCATGAGCATGAGAGCTGTAGATGGATGAGTGGGAAACAATGCCCAGATATGAGATTGTTTTTTATCTGGTGCTGAATGGATGGACTCACAAATTATTATTGGTAACTGTTTGCCTTCGATAGGTGGGCTCGTATTGAACATCAGATGAACATATGTGCTAAGCCTTGTTCAGATAAGTGATGTTGAACGATGAATGCTGCTGAACCAACGGCAACGAATTTCGGTTTCATGATTTCTCTCCGATATTGAGAACCCTCATGAATCCGGCACAGACGTTGAGGAGATCGATCTGTGAAACCTCGGTCCAGTCATGCTGCTGAGCAACCCCAGCAACGGGATACAACTTGCTCTAGCAAAGGTCCATCGGACGGCGCAAGCGGTAGAACAGTATCTGCCGACGAACACGCCCAACCCCTTTCCAAACGGGCCGCTCGTCAGTCTTCCTCCAAGGGGGCTTCCAAAAAGATCGCCAGGACCCTTGAAGATCGACTTGGGACTCAGAAATACGACATGTGGTTTGCTCATGCACGCCTAGACATTGAAGGTAATTGCCTCAATGTGATTACCAATAGCCAGTTCACTGCGAATTGGATTGACAAGAATTTTGCCGCAGATCTTAAACAGGTTGCCCAGGAAACAATTGGTGAGACCGCTGAGATACTCGTCTCCTTCGCACCCCACCTCTTTGAGGATTCCTCCCCTGGCAGCACCTCAAGCCCATCTACATCCGCTGAGGATCGAGCTGAGGCACCACAGCAAACCGAACAAAAGAAGAGTTCCCGTGGCGACCGAGGATGGCACCAGTGGCAAGATCGAGACGACTCGCCCTCCGCGCCACCTCCTGCTCGATGGGGCACCTCACGAGATGGGCACCTTACCGCTGCTGGAAGTCCGCTGCCTCGGCACTCATCACTTCGCCCGCTTGAGCACTTTATTGTTGGCAAAAGCAATCAGCTTGCCTATGCCGCTGCTATTCGACTCTCGTCGGATCCGAATGCTGCTTCGCACAGCCCCCTATTCATACACGGAGAGTGTGGTGTTGGAAAAACACACCTACTCCAAGGTGTTTGCCGCAAGTTTCTTCAGTCATGCGATCGCCCAGATGCGGTCCGATACGTCACCGGCGAGCAATTCACCAATGAATACATCGCTGCAGTGCGAACCCAAACATTAGACGCGTTCCGACAACGACATCGGCGACTTGATTTACTTGCTATTGATGACGTGCACTTTCTCTCTAACAAAGTTCGAACTCAGAGCGAGTTCCTTCACACACTAGATGCGATTGACCTTACAGGTTCAAGAATTGTGCTTGCTTCAGATGAGCATCCCAGACACATCAAGCGATTTAGCAACGCACTGATTAGTCGTTTTCTGTCCGGCATGGTGGTCTGTGTTGATCGGCCAGACAGGGAGACCAGACGCCGCCTCATCGTTCAGCTAGCAAATCAGAGGGGCCTGCGAATTAACGATGCTGCCATCGATATGATCACAGGCAACTGCGTCGGATCTGTCCGAGAGCTTGAAGGCGCCATCACAAAACTTGGCGCCCTGCAGTCGATTGGTAAACAAGATAGCGGTGGAGAACAGGGCACGATCGGCCGCTTACTTGCGGAACAGCTCTTTAAGGGTGACACTTGGCAACCCTCCACCCCTGTTCGAATTGGGACAATCATGCAGGCTGTTTGCGATCGATTGACGATTTCCCAGGCCGATCTGATTGGATCGAGTCGCCAGCGCACTGTCACACTCGCTCGTGGCGTAGTGGCCTATATGGGCCGAAAAATGACTGCTCTTAGTTATCCAGAGATTGCCCAGGCACTCGGACGTTCATATCACTCCACGATCCACACTGCAGCCAAGCGAATTGCGCATCGGATTGAGGCAGAGGATCGTGTTGATATCCCTGGTGAAGCAGAACCAATCGACCTCAGAGAGCTCACTGATCAGCTCCGTCACGAGGTTCGACGGCAAACATCTTCACTATCAAGCTAAAACTAATTGCCTCAAAATGCCCCGACCGATCCAAGGGCGTTACAATCCCAACATGTGCTTTCACCGTTATTTGTATGGCCAATTGGCCATCTTGCTCCTGGTCATGACGACGGTCCCTCTCGCGAGTGGCCAAACATTTGATCCCAATGTCAACTTACTGCGCCGAGCCACCACCCCGCAGCGTGATGGGAATCACCTCAATCTCCTAGCCAGCCTGAGGCAACTTCGAGATCCAGAACTTCGACGCGTCTTTTACCAGTTGGTGCCGTCTGCTGAATGGCAGATTCAAGTCCATGCTTTATTGGGACTTGCAGAATTGGACGCCGAAAACGGCCTTGACCCCTGGCTCATCACCCAACTGCAACCACAGGCAAGACAAGCCGTGATCGCGAACGCATTGGATTCAGATCTTCTCACGACTGAACAAATACACGAGATCCTCAAGTGGGATGATCTTGAGCAGGTTCCAAAACTACTTTTGTACGGTGTATTGACCCAGCAGGGTGAATCGATACCTACTGAAAAACTAATCAATCTTTCCGATGATCCAAATCTCCGCGTATCTGGTTTCGCGAGCAGCTTGCTGTGTCAGCAAGGTGATTCTGGCGCACTCAATAATTTCAGCGAGCGATTGTCAACAAGATCCAAAAAAGAGACGTCCAGTCAGTTGGTATACGTCTTTGACTTTATACGTCAACACGAACTGACCAAAGCCATCCCATGGGTCTACCGCCAACTAGAAGATCCTAATCTTGATCCAGATGCTGTCTATTGGGGCCTCTATACAATTCTGTCACTCAATCCTGAGCAAGGCACTGAACTCTGGGCTCGAATGTTGGGACCCGATCCCAGTCACCGACAAAAAGTGCGTTTTTCTTTGCTTATGCTCGAAAGCGGCGCGCCTATTACTGCCAATGTTCGAGAAATACTGGGCAGTGATGACGTGCTTATCAATAAGATGCTTGATGCAGGTGAACCCATTAATGCGGGACAAACTGCAACTGAACAGCTTACTGCGTTACTAGAACTGCAGCACCTCAAGACTACTGATTGGATCATTCGACAAATTGACGAGATGCCTACAGATCAATCCACACCACTTTTAGTTTGGATCATTGAACGCGTTGGTGATGCCAACGAGACATCTGAGGACTCTTTCATGCTGGCCATCATCGCTGCCAGCAAGCTCGCAGAGATTAATCCTGGTGTTCTTCGATCCCTGCTTCGTGAAGCCAAGGATGATTCCGCGCGACAGCAGGCCATACTCATGGGACTCCTTGCTTCACCAATTCCTGAACTAGGCAACGAGGCTAAATCTCTTCGCCGTATTGGACTTGGCCGCGCTGATTCTCTTGCCACAATTCTGATGGCTCGACACCTTGAAGAATTAACACCTACAGATCTTCAGCAACTCAAGGTCATTGCAGCTGGCGGAGGACGAGTCGCTGACGTTATTCAGATTCAAGCTGCATGGCTTTACCTACGCCACACAGATAGTGTTGAACGTGCTCTTGCTGAAGTTTTTGAAGAGTAGTAACTTGCTCACAACACCGGTCATGGAACGATGTGGATTAATATAAACTTCCATGGAGTACACTTCCCTTGGACAATGTAATCCCGCTTTCTCATCCTGATATTACTCAAGCTGATATTCACGCCGTCACATCTGTGCTAAAGAGTGGGCGCCTCAGTATGGGACCCCATCTGGAGTCTTTCGAGCAAGCAGTTTCCACGCGAATTGGCAGATCACACGGTATTGGCGTCTCTTCTGGAACCGCTGGATTGCACTTGGCACTGCTTGCTTTAGGCGTGGGACCAGGTGATGAGGTGATCACACCCGCATTTAGCTTTGTTGCAAGTGCCAATTGCATTCTTCATGTTGGCGCCACGCCTGTCTTTGTTGATTGCGATCCAAGAACCCTGAATATGACCGCTAATCAGGTCGAGAAACATATCACACCAAAGACCAAGGCCATCATTGGCGTTGAAGTTTTTGGCAATCCTGCCGGAATGGAACGGCTCGCTGCACTTTCCACAAAACATGAGATTCCACTCATTGAAGATGCTTGTGAGGGCCTCGGTGGCCACTCTGGTGATACACCAATCGGACGCTTTGGACGCGTCGCTGTCTTTGGGTTTTACCCAAATAAGCAGATAACCACCGGCGAAGGTGGAATGCTCGTGACCGATGATGATCGCCTCGCCGCTACATGTCGCTCACTCAGAAATCATGGCCGCGCCGAACCGAACACAATAGATCTACCGGTAGATTTAGGTGCCCCCATGCTTCCAACCCAGATGGGCTACAACTTCCGTCTCAGTGAGATGCATGCCGCACTCGGGCATTCACAGATTCACCGGCTCGACCAGCTTATTGAAACTAGACAGCGGGTTGCCGAGTCCTATACACGTCGTTTAATGGGCAATCCACACTTCATTTTGCCCACAATTGAACCTGAAACATTTATGAGCTGGTTCGTTTATGTCATTCGACTCACTGATCACTTCAACAAAGATGATCGTGATTTCATTATGGGTGGCCTACATCGCCACGATGTTGGTGTGGCGGCTTACTTCCCTACTATTCCGCATCTGGCGCACTTCCGTGAATTGTGCGGCCATAATCTCGGCGACTTTCCAGTCGCTGAGTCTGTAAGCCAGCGGACATTAGCGTTGCCATTCTTCCCTGGAATCACAGAGGATGAAATAGATCTGGCATGCCAGACTCTTGAGGTGATGCTCAGTCGTATTAGCTTCACACGTGACTAATGACTCGTGTGCTTTCACACTACGATGGAACGACCAATTTTCTGAGCGATCGTCCATACTCAACAACCCGGCTCACAATCTCAGTCATGTTCTCTTGAACAATGATTCGATCGCCATTCATCAGAGCAATGGTACTATCTGGGTTTTCTTCGATGCTACGGATCTGGTCAGCATTGACAATAATCGGCTTTCCATTGAGCCGGGTGACAGTGATCACGTTCGCCTCCTGTCATTATGCACTAGTAAATCTCTATTGATGTTTTAGCGACCCAGGGCCAGAAGGCGATCCATCAGTTCATCAGTGGTCGTGATCACTCGACTTGCCGCAGAGTATCCTGTTGAAGCCAATATCATACTGATGAATTCTTGTGAGAGATCAACGTTCGACATCTCCAAAGCGCCGCCAATCAATCGGCCAGTGCCAAACTCTAGTGGGCTTGCAACAATTGCCTCTCCAGAATTAGCGCCAACACGAAAGAGATTATCTCCTGCATCCTCAAGTCCAGCTGAATTAGCGAACTTGGCCAATGATATTTGCCCGATAGGTCGCAATAATCCGTTTGTAAACGCTCCGGATATTGTTCCATCTTCACCAATCGAGAAAGAAGCCAGTGTGCCAAGCGAAGAACCATCTTGGAATGTAGCTGCTAACTGACTCACATTTCCGGTCAGCGCGCTGACCGGCCCTCCCTCACTCGCAAAATCCATTCGGACGGTGAGCGGCGACACAGCGCCATTGTCTCGAGTAATACTAAACGACTCATTGGTCGTAGAAATAAACTGGCCACTGTCATCAAATTTAACCACACCATTTCCAACCAGGCGATCTACATCTGCGTTATCACTTGATTCGGCCACAAACTCCCAAGTCGTACCTTCTCCATCGAGCGCCTCTTGAAGCACGAAGGTCAAATCAACTGTAATAGGCGTACCTAAAGAATCGTAAACCACAAAACTCGTGCGTACTGATTCACCGTCAGCACTTGCAGTCTTTGTCATGACAAATGGAGCATTAATACCTGTTGCAGAGTCACTGTTGACAATCATGTCAGCGGTATCAATATTCAAATCTTGAGCAGTGCCTTCATTGCCATTGACGGTGATGACACCATCAGCAAAAGAAACACCGCCGCCTAAGGATTGACCAGAAACCGTGGAGCTATCAAGCCCCATGACATCTCCCATAAAGTCAAGAAAGTCCTGAAGCGTTGTGCCGAATGCGTCAGCGCCAGCAACTTCTGTAGAAGAAAAGGCAAAGGTGTATTCGCCGATATCTTGGCCACCCTTTTCAATTCCACTAATCGTAATGGACGCGTTAGAGCCCCCTTCTAATGCAACCGATGAGCCGCCACTTCCATCATCGATATAAAGCACATTCGCTGGATCGGTTAAATCAATGCTGGTATCGAGTAGGAGATTTCCAGGATCTAAGCTTGGGTCATTTAGATAAAAGGCCCGACTCTCATGTATGGATCCAGTCGTTGCTGGTGTACCTGCTGCATTGAAGTTGCCACTAAAGCTCATGTTTCGTGTTGCTTCTGCAATTGTAAGGACGCCAAGAGGGACATTGATTCCCTCTAACTGCCCTTCCACGAGGCCGAAATTATCATCAACTCCATACCCCATGACACGCCCACCCGAAACGGTGACCAGATCATTATTCTCGTTCAGTTGAAAAGAGCCTGCGCGCGTATAGAACTGCTCACCTGCCTGCTGCACAACAAAGAACCCATCACCTTCAATAGCGACATCAGTAGAGATACCAGTAGCACTGATTGCGCCATTCTGGAAGTCTCGTTGCGTGGCCGAGATCATAATGCCCTGGCCAATCTGTCGCGGATTTGTTCCGCCAGTGAGCCCCGTCGGTGAGGTGCCCATCGAAAGCGTTCGACTAAACGTCGGGGCGAAGTGGATTCGGTTGGACTTAAATGCGGTTGAATTGACGTTGGCAATGTTGTTACCAATGACATCCAGACGCCTTGCATTTGTTGCCAACCCTGAAAGTCCGGTGAATAGTGCTGTGGTTGATGGCATCGTCAAAATTCTCCTGCTTTACACTCAGTCGCCAATTCCTAGAGGTTCCAAAGTGCCTCTAAGGAAACGACCAGAGTGGTGGTCGCGTAGTCAACCTATGACAAGTGCAATTGCCATACCTCCGATTCAGAAGAACCCAAAAATCGACGAAATACCCTTTGAGGCCTCTCTGGCAAGGACTCGACGAATAAAGCGCTGATCACGCTCGGCATTTTCTGCCGATCGACCGGCGAAATATGCGTCGCTCATCAGCAAAAGACAAAGCAGCCCTCTTTGAAAAGGGCTGCTTTACCAATGATCTTGTTGAACCGAGGACCAAGACGCCCACGTGATCAACCAGGCTCCTCACCGCCTTCACCGCTCGTACCGGCATCACCGCCGGTACCCGAATCTGTACCAGTTCCATCAGATGTACCACCGTCATCCGTACCCGTCTCATCTGCTGAATCATCGGTCCCCGCAGCACCACTTTCGTCACCAGTGCCCTCTGTTGATGTCTCATCAGTAGAGTCGCCTAGATTTTCAAAGATAGATGGGTCGACAATCGTTTCTACCGATTCAAACGGCACAACGAATCCAGTATCCAATTCCATATTGACACTGTCACCTTCTTTGATAACTGAGACGACATAACCAGCAACCCGGCCGAAGTCTCCAGCCATACCACCTATAAACTTGCCAACCATTGAGCTTGCTGCTGCCAACTGATTCTGAGAGACCAATGCCTTAAGGTCCTCGTTGAGACGTAGATCAGCTTCTATGGATCGGATTGAATCGAGCTGCTGCAACATTGCCGTCGAGTCAGTCGGCGACAGTGGGTCCTGATAAGCCAACTCCGTGAAGATAATCTTCATGAAGTCCTCACTGGTCATTGACGCGAATCCGTTACTCGGATTTCGATCAACACTCGCTGTTCCCGCAAGAGCTGAGATATCTGTCATTTCACATCGCCTCCGTGCTTAGATGCTCTTTTTCTTCAACTGCTATTGATTCTAAATTCAGCAAATCAAGGAGCGGGGCGAAGCGATCTTCACCAGCTCTTTTCTCAGAATTGTGATCGCCGCGATCTTGGCCGTGCTCTTCTCTCTCTCCTGCCTCGTCCCCATACTGGCCCTGCTGCGATTCACTGGATTGACCTGCGGTAGACTGCCCACCCTTCACAGTCAGTTGCTCGACTGTCATTCCTTGGGCTTTAAGGGCTGCTTCCAATGTCTGAAGGTGCTGCTGTATCAAGCCGCGGGCTTCTGCTGAGGATGCCTCAAAAGACACTGATACGCTGCCACGATTCAGATTCATTTGAATACGTACTTCACCGAGTGCATCCGGCTCAAGACGCATCCGCATCATGCCGCCATTTTGATTCAGCATGGCACTCATACCACGTACAAGTCGAGTACCCATTTGATTCAACTCACTACGATCTTGGATCAAGCCATTTGAAGCATCAGTGGCTACAGATGTTGTAGTACTTCCACCATTGAGTAAGACTGATCCACGTGCCACCAATGGGCTATCTAAAGCTTCACCTAAGAAAATGGGTGAAGACAAAGGCGCGTGAGCGCTTCCCTGAACAGCATCTCCAACGGCCGAAACGTTTGCTGCTCTCAGCGGCTCACTTAAGGGAGCATTTGATACCTTCATCATTCGCTGATGCTGCAACTGCATATCAACTTGCTCAGCTCGTGCTTGAGCTGGCGAAAAAGAGTGATCTTCGCCAAACTGGCGTAGGCCAGCATTTTGCTGAATCACCTTTGTAGATATCTGCTTCGGATCTAACTGATTTTTACCATGATTTAGTGATGACGTATTCTCATTTGCTGATAACAGAAGCGACTGAATCGGCTTCTGATTGAGTTGGCCACGCAACTTATCTACGAGCGAAGTAGATGCTAATTCTGGTGATCTAGAAAGCTGAAGACTTTCCTTCGACTGGCTTTCTGCTCCAGGCACTTGCTTGCTCATTGATGATATTTGTTCAAGTAATGTTTGCTTCACAGCAATTGATTCAGCAGACATACCAAGACGATGAGATTCATGCCCTGCTTCGAGCTGTTGCAAATTCATCGAACGAGCCGCGACTGCTCCAGTACTACTGACCAAGTCGCCCTGAGCACCGATCGCCAAATTTGCGAAGAACGATGCTGATTCAGACATACCAGATACATCTTGCGGAATATGAGCACTGCTCGGCGGGGCATCTGGCATGGCGACCAATGATGGCATCGATTCAAGGCCCACTTGGATGTTTGAAATGGCTGCTTCCACGACATCTTGGACCACGATCACACCACTGGTTGCATCACCGACGACTGGAGCCTTCGGTTGATCAACGCTGGCGTTGGCCTCAAATGCGGAGTCTGCTGCGACTTCGACCGCATTTTCCTGGTCTGGAACCACCACTTCTGGCTCCTGCTGCTGAATCAGTGATTCCCCTGCACCGGCCAACGCACCGCTCTGATGCTCTGCCTTCGCATATTCATGAAATGGTATTTCAGCCGTTTTTGTTTCTCGACTAGCGCAGTTCCTACAAGGTGTCGGCACCGACACCTTCGGTATTGTGGATTGTTGCGTTAGGAGCATTGGGTTTTGCATTAGTGTTGAACTCATCAACTCCAGATAATCCGAAGCGTCTTAGATGTTCAAGCAAATCCGTTGCCACTCTTGTCTCTTCTTGGTCTTTCATCTCACGCAGAATGCGAGAAGTGGCATCAATTGACATCGAATTTAGATAAGAAGTGGCCTCCTGCATGCCTTCCTGGGGGCCTTTTTGAATTATCATCTCAAGCAAAATATTTTTTGCCTGTTTCGCTGGAAGAGCTTCTAACACTTTAACCGTGTGCTGAAACTGCGCGTCTTTTTTGCGCACCACTTGCGCTTCGATGGCCATTTTCCATGCTTCCCTTTGCTCTTCAAATGCTATTTGTCGTCGCTCTAGCTCAGCACTCACTGATTCAAGCTGACGAATGAGCATATCTCTCTCATCACCCAAGCGTCGTCTTGCTTGTGCATGGACGGTATGAACATGTGCAATTCGCTGGACTTCCTGTTGGCTCGCCAGGGGAAGATAGTCTGGGAGATTCGCCTCATTTTCTGAAACAACAACCGCTTCTATGCTGTTGTCACTGGCCTGATCGGCAACCTCTGCTTCTGAATGAGTCAGAGATAACCATGCATTTTCGATACGATTATGATCAAGAGAGCCTTTTTGCCAGAGCACCACAAGAATACATAAGAGTGCCAGCAAGTTAATAACAGCAATGACGCTCACGACGTTCCACAAGGTTTTCATATGAGCGACTCCTCTCTTCTCTTAATATTACTACTGAGATCATCCAGATTGGCCTGCTCTTTGCGGGACTGCTCTTGCTGCCAAACCTCATATCTACGCTGTCGGGTAATCTCTATGGCCAGACATTGTTTCCTGGCTTCTAAAAGCTCAACCCTGGCAGATTGCAGCTCCTGATGAACAGTCGCCAAATCAATAACCATACTCTGTGCGTGCCGCGTAACAGCTAATGCAGACTTTGCATGCAACCGCAGTTGAGCCGTATCAACTACACCAACCATTCTTTCGCGTAATGCTTCTTGGCCTGCTTTGAGACACTCTTGTTGATGGCGAAGCTTCTGCTCAAGCATAACCCGCTGCCGTTCTAGCCGAGCAACAGATCGCTGCTGCTGCCTCTGAATAGCCTGACGAGCGCGAAGTACCGGATCGAGTTTAAACACAAAGCGACTCATAAGCCTGTATTCCTATTTTTGCCCATTCCAGTCGTTGCAACCTGTTGTCCAGGGCTCATTGCAGCAACACGCATCTGCTGGGCATTTTGAATCTGAGAATGAGCTGCCAACTCCACAATGCGCTTACAAGTCTCTGGGTATGACGCCTTCTCATGTTCGCCTTGGCGAAGAAACTCATCTAATTGCGGCATCATAGAAATAGCGCAATCACATTCAGGATCAGAGCCCTTGGCATAGGCGCCGATCGTAATAAGTTCCTCAGAACCCCTATATGCTGCCAGTAAGCTACTCAAACAGCGACGCGCAGCTTGATGTGGCTTTCCACAGATATCATCTGCAACCCGTGAAATTGAATCAGCCAAATCAATGGCTGGATGATGCCCTCGAGCTGCTAAAGAACGGCTCAAGACCATGTGTCCGTCAAGCACGCCTCGAGCAGCATCGGCAATGGGCTCAGAGAGATCATCACCTTCAACAAGAACGGAATATAAGCCGGTAATAGAACCACCGCTTTCCAAAGTACCAGCTCGCTCTAAGAGTCTTGGCAGCGAGGAAAAAACAGAAGGCGTATAACCACGCGTCGCTGGATGCTCTCCAGCAGTTAAACCAATTTGTCTTTGTGCTTGCGCAAATCTAGTGATTGAGTCCATGATCAAAAGCACATCTTGATTCTGATCTCTAAAGTGCTCCGCCACACTACAAGCAACAAATGCCGCCCGAGAACGCATCAATGGAGACTCATCACCTGTCGAAACCACAACCACAGAACGAGCTAATCCCTCAGGCCCGAGTGCTTGCTCCAAGAAGTCTCGGACCTCACGGCCTCGCTCCCCAATCAGACCGATGACATTCACGTCAGCGCTTGCATTTCTTGCAATTGATGACAACAGAGTCGACTTGCCAACACCAGGCCCAGAGAAGACACCGACTCGCTGCCCTTTTCCAATAGGAATCATGGCATCAATGACGCGAATCCCAGTCGGAAGTGGATTTTGAATACGACGTCGCCGAAGCGCTGTTGTTGGATCCGGCATCAACAGTCGTGGTCTGGTATGAGGCACCGGTCCCTTTCCATCGATCGGACGCCCAAGACCATTAATCACGCGTCCGAGTAGGCCTTCCCCCACCTGAACAGTCTGGGCGGACTGTTCTCCTGTGACACGCGTACCAGGCGAAATACCCGTAGACTCACCAAAGAGCATGACAATGCTCGCCCCTTGCGTAAAACCAATGACTTCACCGCGAGGCGCGTTCTGCTCCTGATGCAGCTGCTGACCGCGTTGCTCAAAGCGCACTAAGCCACCAATAGGGACTGGAAGATCCTCTACTTGCACGCTCAGCCCTTGAACCGAAACAACAGAACCAGACAGTTCCATCGTTTCCATAGTCGCTACTCGTTCAATATGTTGTTGAAGCCCATTCAAAGGCCAGTCCCATCATGTACGGATGGAATCAGTTCGTCGATGATACGATCAATTTGAGTCTCAATAGTTGCATCAATGGCACCGCCCCGAGTACGCACCAGACATCCCCCAGGTGTAATGGCAGCGTCAAGCGTCAGTGCAACTGAATCGACTTGTTGTAGTGTCGCACAGATATCTGGCAATACGTCACGAACAAGAGCATCCTGATCTGGATGTATCACCACTTCGACTTCAGACGTTTGAGAAACCATTGCCAGTGCATCGGAAAGTTGATCTGCTACGACGCCTGGATCTTCATGAACGACGCGGTAAACAACCCGCCTGGCAATTGCCAGCGAAAGCTGAATAGCCTGTGTCCGACACGATTCAAGTAGCTGAGCACGACTATCAACAAACGAGTTGATTTGTGTCTGCCACTGTGCAACGAGCTGCACAATTGCCTCGCTATGACTTGCTTGAGCTTCAGCCTCTCCCTTGGCGTGGCCATCTGATAAGCCCGTTTTGAATCCCTCAGTTTGTCCCTGAGCCATCCCCTCTACAGCAGCCTTGGCTTTAATTTCTAATGCTTCTTGAGAAGCCTTCGCAATAATCTCCGACGCTTTCGCTCGAGCATCATCAAGAATGCGAGTCGCCTGCCGACCAAGATCTTCGAAATCAACAACAACAGCTCCACTTGTCGCTTCTGCTGCCTGGTTGGATTTAATCAGTGGCATTGCCTACCTGCATTTCCATCTTAGACCACGAGATCGCTTTCCCCACCACGCCCTATGATGATGATCTCCCCGGCTTCTTCTAGTCGACGCACAATTTCAACAATACGCTGCTGGGCAGCTTCTACATCAGATACACGCAAGGGCCCCATGTACTGCATGTCTTCTTTAATAAGATCTGAAGCGCGCGTAGACATATTGCTGAAAATTTTCTCTTTAAGTTCTTCACTCGCGGTCTTAAGACTTATACAAAGCTCATCATTATCCACTTCCTTGAGAATACCTTGAACACCTTTGTCATTTACATTGAGTATGTCTTCGAACACGAACATTCGTTTACGAATCTCTGTTGCTAGCGTTGCATCTGATTCTTCTAATGCTTCAAGAATTGTTCGCTCCATTGATCGATCACACTGATTAAGTATTTCAGCTGCTGCATCCACACCACCCAACCGTTCCATCGAAGCATTATCAACACCCGCAAATCGTGTCCTCAATCCTGCTTCGACTTCTTCGATCACTTCTGGACTCGTTTGATCCATAACTGCAATGCGACGAACAACTTCAATCTGAATCTGCGCAGGCAAACCACTCAGAACCGCAGATCGGTCTTCTGGATCGAGATAACTCATGACAAGAGAAATTGTTTGAGGATGCTCATCTCGCACAAATGCTCGAATGGTGCCAGGCTCTGCTCCGTGCAAAAATGAGAACGGCCGCTTTTCAGCTTCTTCCTCAATTGACTGGAGAATACGATCAGCAGACTCCACGCCGAGCGCTTGAGAGAGCATTGTCTTAACTGAATCAATACCGCCAGAACGTGACTGGAAACCCGCCAACTGCACATTGTAGAACTCTTGCACAACCGATTCACTGAGTCCCTTGGGCACATCTCTGACAGTTGCAATCGTCGTTGTCACTTGGGCCACTAAATCATCTGGCAGCTCACGCAGCAAAGCTGCAGAAGACTCATGGTCTAACGCCAAGAGTAATATTGCTGCCTTTTGCACGCCACTTAGATCATCGCATTGATCAGGAAGTTGTTGCCTAGGAAGTGGAATCACGGCTCAGTTATTCTCTCCATCACTGACAACCCATTGCCGCAGCAATCCCGCTGCATCAGTTGGACTCGTTCGAACGACACCAGAAATTTGATCAATCATCTCTTGGCGGCGAAGAGCTTCATCTTCAACCTCAACACCTAATAGCGCTGGCTTCATAGGATCAACTTCTGCTGCTACATCCGCATCTCCGGTTGCTAGCATGACTGGTATGCCAAGAAGCTCTTCCTGAGTAATGTCGTGCTCCTTATGACTCGCACGACGAACCATCATAAACATCATTGCCACGCTAATAAGCGCAAGCCCGCCAAGGCCTCCGTACTTGATACTCGCATCAACCAATGGACTGGCTAACCAAGACCCTTGCACTGTGTTTGGCAACGGACCAGCCATTGCTTTGGTTTTCTGATAATCACTAAGAAAACTGACTTCGACTGTTCCTAGCATGCCTCCCTGCATCGCACTTGTATCAACAAGCGGCAACACAGCTGCCTTGATTGCCGCTTGTTGCTCCTGCAGAATGGGATCTAATTCAAGTGATGTTGGTGGATTTTCTGCCTGAGGATACTGTCGCTCAAATATTTGAATGAGATGAGATCGTGGCACCCCAATACTCGCATTGATTTTGACTGCGTAGCCCCCTGCATCATGAGTTTGCCGATTTCGATTTCCGAAAGCGACCGCTGAACTTGTCTCGTTACTTTCATCTTCCAGCGATCTATAGTTGTCGTTTCCAACATTAATACTAAGACTCGCATTGGGACGAATGCCGGCCTCCGAATGCACACTCCCCGTACCTGAAGTGATTGAACGAGAAGCCTCTCGTACTGTACTCCGCTTGGGGTCTTCATAGGCTTGAGAATGTTCAACGACTTCACGCGTGTCAACTTGTGCATTGACACTCACCCGAACCCCATCAATGTAGCCCAGAATATTGAGTATTGCCTCCCGAGTATGCTTTTCTCGCTCGATTTTGACCTCAAGATTACGACTCACGCTCGACATTTCTTGACCACGAGCACTGCGAGATCGACTCGTCATTGCATCAATCACTTGAACACGTTCGACATCTAACCCGGCATGCGACCCCGCAACGAGCCTCGCTATGGCATCAACACCATCTTGAGATATCTCATTACCAGAACTCACAACAGTGACCGATGCCGACCGCGGCCGATGCGACGTACCAAAGCCGATTGCATCTTGATCTTCCGCGATCACTACAGTAGCTGACTGTATGCCCTTCATTTGAGTGATCATTCGGGCCAACACGTTCTGCTTAGCAATACGCTCACGCGTTTTAAACTGGCCACGCGTCATGAAAATACTTTCATCTGCTGCCAGGGATTCAAAGTCAATTTGATCTGGCTGAATCACTTGCGACTCGTTCATACGTGTTAACACCAATGAACGATCTTCAGTAGCAACAAGGATCTGGCCGCGCGACTCCTCGTAATTGATACCAGCGCTATCTAAATAGCTAATTGCATTTGCCTTCACTTCTGGGGTGAGTCGCAAAGGCAGAGGTACCATATCGGGATTACCCGCATACAGTGCGACCAAGAACAGCGCCATAACTAATATGACAGCCAGTGATGCCACAAAAAGACGTGCGCTTGCTGGAAGTTCGCGCATTCCATCCCAGTAACGTCGTACTGACTTAAATTGAGCCTGCATCGCTTTGGCCTCCATGCCACGATCGGCTTTCGCCGAAGCCGACTGCGATCAGTCGGCTTACCCTCACCTAGAGCCATCCATGGCTCTAGAACCTAACGCGATCTAAACCCGCGTCTGCTTAATCTCATCATATGCTTCTAACACCTTATTGCGTACCTGAAGAAGCATCTTAAAGGCTGTATCTGCCTTCTGTGTTGCAATCATGACTTGTTCAATATCATCACGCCGCCCTGCCGAAAGATCTTCCATTGCAGCGGTTGCATCTGCCTGCAATTGATTGACCTGATCAAGCTGACCTTGCAAAACCTGCTTGAACTCTGGCCCAGTCGGCGCAGTACCGGGTGGGCCAAGTGGATTCTGCTTCTGCAGCGGTCCCTTGACGGTTGTTACTGAATTGCCGATCAGTCCTAATGGATCACTCATGGTTCATTCTCACACGGTGGCGACGTTTGCCGCCACAACCCTTGACATCGGCAGAATCATCCGATGATCTGTAACGCTGCATTAATCATGGCTTTAGAGGCCTCAATAGCTGAAATATTTGCTTCATAGGACCGAGCCGCTTCGAGGGCATTCATCTGCTCGACCACAACAGAGACGTTTGGGTAGCCCACATAGCCAGCCTCGTCAGCCCAAGGCGATCCAGGCTCATATCGCATCTGAAAGTCACTTTGGTCTAACTCGATCTCAATGACGCTGACACCTTCAGTGCTACCTGTCATGCCGTCACCGGCGGCCAGTATCGCTGCGCGCCGCCGATAAGGGGCATACTCACCCTTTTCATTAAGGATCGTCTCAGCATTGGCAATGTTGTTGGAAATGACATTCAGCCTTGTGTGCTGAGCGATCAGTCCAGTCGTTGATATATCAAGTGCTTCAAACATTGTGGCTTCCATGCTCGGTGTATAAAGAGGTCTTCATCCAATCAGACCCGCTCAGAAATAGCTGTATTAATGATGTCAAAACGATTCCGTAGCAACTGGGCTGACGCCTGAAACGTCATAAAATTCTTGACCAGATCTTGCATCGTACGTTCAAGACTTCGATTATTTTTGTCGTGAAAAAGGATGTTCTGCCCATCCGATTCTGGTTGAACATTGAGGCCATCTTTAAGAAACTCAACTTGGCTTGTATTGGTCATCTGCAAGCTTTGACTAGCACCACCCGAGCCGCTGCGCCTTTGGTCAATGGCATCCGCAAGTTGGCCTTGAAAGGCCTCAACAGACAAGTCCTGAGCTTGAAAACCAGGCGTCGATAGATTGGCGACATTGTTCGCAATGACCTCATGCCGCGCGGCAGAGAATTGCACCATTCGCTCCAATACATCAAGTCCCATCGAATTTGTTACGCCGTTAATCATTTTATTTCCTAGATTCCTCTATACAGGCAGCAAACGGCGCTCCGAACGCCAAGATCGAGCCTGAGGCCATGTAACAATACCTCAACAGGTGCATTTGGTGCGCAGTGCGCAATCCATGCGCTGTTCTATAGGCTCTGCTCAACGACCTGCATCTCCTTCCATTTCTTCAGTTTCAGACCCAGCGTCCGAACTCCAATTCCGAGCGCTGAAGCACTACGCTGGCGATGCCCATCATGCTTTCTTAGGGTGGCCACGATCGCATCTCGCTCAATCTGCTCAAGCGTGATATCACCAGCGCAAACGAGATGCTCGTTGACTGTCCAGTAGGAGCCATCAATCACTGGAATGTTATGAACCCTGGTATTGACTGGCTTGGTTTCAATTGCAACGCTAAAACGATCTTTCGCAGTAGAACCTAACCAGGGCCCAACAAGTGATTCCTGAATCATGTCATTACTTGATAGCACTGCGGCTCGTTCGCATACATTTTGAAGCTCCCGAACATTACCTGGCCAGGCATATTGCATAAGCCGTTGCATTGCTTGCGGTTCGAATTGCTTGACGTGTCGTCCTTCACGCTGGGCGACCTGCTGAAGGAAGTGAGCGGTCAGCAAAGGAATATCATCTGTATGCTCTCGTAACGGTGGCATTCGCATTGGCAACACGTTTAGACGGTAGAAAAGATCTTCTCTAAACTTTCCATCACGAACTTCGGCTTGCAAATCACGATTAGAAGTCGCGATGACACGAACGTCTACCGAGCGACTCGTACTGGAACCAACCCTCTCAAATGCCTGTTCTTGCAATACACGCAAGAGTTTAGCTTGTAGTTCTGGCGCTATCTCACTGATTTCATCAAGCAGTAGCGTACCGCCATCAGCTAATTCAAAACGACCCTTACGTAGTTTATCTGCCCCAGTAAAAGCACCTCGCTCATGTCCAAACAACTCAGACTCAAGCAGGGTCGACGACAGCGCCGCACAGTTGAGTGCTAGAAATGGGCCCTTAGACCGTTGGCTTTGTTCGTGTATTGATCGAGCAGCCACTTCTTTTCCAGAACCAGATTCACCACACAAGAGGACTGTCGCATGACTGCATGCAATTTTGGCAATCTCTTGCTTGATGGATTGCATGGTCATGCCACCTCCAACCAGTGCATGAGCAGGCATAAGTGAAGCATCCGATGTTTGAGACATCGATGCACGAAGAATTTGATTCTCTTTGACTAAACGACTGTGTTCAATTGCACGCTCTACTGTCTGCAGAAGAATATCACCACTAAATGGTTTCGTAAGATAGTCATAAGCACCGCGCTTCATTGCTTCAACAGCTGTTTCAATTGACCCATATGCAGTCATTACCACAACTGGAACCTGATCATCAATTGGCCCAATAGCGTCAAGAAGCCCCAGGCCATCCATTTCTGGCATCTGTAGATCTGTGACTATCGCATCAAAAGTTCGCTGCGATACGCGCTGCAAAGCAGTAACACCATTGACAGCAGTGACGACCGTATGCCCCTTCTGAGAGAGCGTGCTTGCAACACTGTCACGCATCATTTCTTTATCATCAACAACAAGAATAGTACTCACGGTTGCTTCTCCGTGTCATAAAAGCCTAGTGCTGTGTCATGCCGCCCGATCACGCAATCGGCAGACGATGCTTCCTTAGGTTGGACACCGTCTGGTGGTAGACATAGTTCAATCCGCGTACCTTTACCCTCTTTACTTCGAACCTGAACATGTCCACCATGTGCATCAACAATGCGGTGAACAATCGCAAGACCAAGGCCCGTACCTGTTGCTCGCGTCGTAAAAAATGGATTAAAAATTCGCCCAAGCGCCTTTGCAGGAATCCCTGGGCCATAGTCCTCAACGGCAATAACCACACGATCCATACGCTGGCCATTAGAACACCGAACGTCAGCTCGAAACACTTCTAAGCTCACCATCGGTTCATCATCTGCCTCCAGCAGACTCGCCTCAACTGCATTACGAAGCACATTTGAAATCGCTTGCACTAACAATCCCGAATCTGCCAACAACACTTGGTCGCTAATAGACTGGTTTAAAATGACATTATGATGACCTAATAATCCATCACAATTAGCAAGCACTCTTAAAATGAGTTCTTCCGACTGCGTTTCATCAACACGCAATGAAGACTCTCTTGCAAACAACAAGATATCTCGCACGATCGAATCAAGGCCTGTAATAGCTCTATCAATTTTTTTGCAAATCTTGTTTTGGCCAACAGTTGCCGCCTCGTCATTACCAAGCAGTTGCACATAGAGGCGAATTGAGCCAAGAGGATTTCGAATCTCATGAGCAATACCAGCAGCCATTTCTCCCAGAGCTGCAAGATCGCGAGATCGACGAAGCTGTTCATTCGCCTCAGCCAACTCGCTTTTAAGATGAGTCACTTCTGTCTGAAGTGTTCCATGAGTTGATTCCAGCCGCTCTGTGGCGAGCGTTACTGACCGCATTAACTCTCTCAGCTCTTCAACTGTCGTAGCTTTACGCGGTGTTGTTTCAATCGTTGTCATCGGTTCCCTATCCACATTGATCTGCAAATCTCTGCTTGTCCTCTTCATGACCTGTATTCCGATACGCTTCATGTGCTTCTCGGGATTCTGAGAGATCTTTCATCTCTTGTTGGACCCGATGACTGCTAACCTCGAGGCGTTCCCGATCTTCCTCGTCCCGACGCATAACGATCCCGAGCAACTCTCCAATTTCTTCAACCAAGCTCTTAATCTGTATTTTTTCATCTGATGTCGCACCATCAAGCCGCTCATCAAGATGACTTAGCAATGGAGAAAAATCTTCTTGTGTGGTGCTGAATGAATCAATCAATTCCTGCCGTTGCGAGAGCAAGCCAATGATTGCATCCGTCCGACCTTCTTTAATCATCGCTTCTTGCTGTGTTGCCCTTGCGACTAGTTCATTCACAAGAGTGCGCTGCTGCCGCAATAACTCAATGAGTTCAGCAGCCCACGCCTCAGCGCTGCGGCTCTGATTGTCATTTTTGCTGACATTCTCTTGCATCATCGAACCCATACTTTCTGTCAAGGATCTGTTCCCACCTGAACCGTTGTCGTCACAGGACTACTTTCTATCCATCGCTCCCAGGCCCTTCGATCCATAAGTGCATCAGGCTCCGCAAAGGCACTTTCTGGTATTTGTCCCAATCGAATCATGGCACGGCGATGGGCTGCTTGAGCCTCATTAGCACTCTCTAAATTGGTATATGCATTGACAATTTGCACAAGTGCATAGACTGATGAATGATGTTTTGGATAGCGACGAGCAACTGATTCATATTCCGTAATTGCTTGGTCATAGGTACCAAGTTCGAAAGCACAATCAGCAAAATAGAGACGAGCCAGGCGATCTTCATCTGACAAACTTTTATCTAACGCCAGCCCCTGTACTGGAGTCGACATAATTTGAGAAAAAGTGCTCATAGAACTGCGGAGATATTTTTTCCTCTGCTCTTGCAAAGACTTTTTCTTCTCTTGACTCATTGGCGTCATATCCCGCAATAAACCACTCTGCTCAGCAGCTAATTGTCGATAGCAGTCTCCAATTCGAAAGAGAACTTCGCCACGCCTTGGATCAAGTGGATACCGCACTGCTGCCTGAGTAAGAAACTCAATACCACGAGCCCAACGCCCCTCTTCGTATTCAATTTCACCGAGAAGAATCATGGCATCTCGAAAGTCAATTGCTGCCGGAGCCAGACCTCGATCACCAGATATCACCGCCAACAAGTGCTGTTTCGCTTCAGAGGATCGCTCAAGGGTGCGTAGACATCGAGCCAATGGAACAAAACTGGCCGTGGCTGCTGGGCTCGAAGGATGAAGATCAATAACTTCTTGATAGATTGACGCAGCACTTTCATAATCCAGCTGCGCCTCATGATTGGTTGCTAAACGCTGGCGTATCTCAGGAGCCCGTGCATCACTCACTGGAAAACTAGCTAGATAAGTCTGACAAACTTCAATTGTTGCAGACCGCCATGCTCCCTGATCATAGGACTCACTTGCCAATCGAAGATGGGTTGCCAATTGATGATCATGATTATTTAATGACTGAATAGCCTGAGCGATTTCAAGATGAGTGTCACCGGCTTGCCTATAGAGTTTGTGAGCTTTCGTTATCTCGCTCGCAATACTTTGGTCAGTCGTGAGATTATCTGCGAGCTGCTTACTCGTCGAAGCCAAACGCTCCAAGACAGAAACTGGTGGGTTTTCGCTTGGAAAGAAACCGTTTGCCAAGATAATATAATCCAACGCGAGTACGAGATCGCGCTGCACAATCGCTGCATCATGCCGATCTGTCAACGCAATAGCAATGCGACGGAGTCTTTGTTCGTCACTAGCAGGCGCCATCTCTATGGCTGTACATGCTTCTTGATAGTCCTGAATACTTTCTTGATGCTGCCCTTCAATACTGAAGCCGGCCGCTCGACCAAGCAAGGCATCCGCTCGGAATTTTGTTTGAGGATAATCGAAAATAACTTCATCAAAAAACACGGTTGCTTCGGGAATCTTGCCTTCGGATAAATTCAAATCACCAAGATTCACAAGGACTCTTGCTCGGTGTAAGGATCCCAACTCTGAATTTTGCATTGCTGTATTGAGATGATGACGCGATCGAATGGGATCACCGTTGAGTTCATAGGCCTCACCTAATACGACAGAAATTTCGGCCAGTGTCTCTTTCCCAACGCCAGATGGTGACTGCTCTAACCTTCTCATAAAGACCAATAACTGATCTATCACTTCCTGAGCTTTACCTTGAGCAAGCTCAATCTCAGCCTGCCGCAGCATGAGCCACGCGAGTGTTGACGTATCTTTAGGGATTGATACATCGAAAATAAATGCTTCAAGGATTGCGAGCGAGCGAGCTGGATCATCTTGGTACAGGTCGAGCTCTGCCAATACAATTGCTTGCAGAACTCGGTACATTCCTGGCCGAACTAAATCACCATGAGCTGGATGCGTTGCTTTCGCCCCCAGAAATTCTAATTCGTTACGCGCTTCAAGAATATTGCCACACTCAATCTGGGCCAGTGCCATAGACTCAACTTGCAGATGATTGAGACCACCGCCAACTGCACGTGCACGACCGTAAACATCACAAATTTTTCTTGCGTAGGCTATATCTTTGTTATCTGATGTTAGACGCCAAGCAACCAATAGATCGCCAACCAGTCGAAAGTAGCTGGCTCGCTCAATTGCTGTTGCTTGATCTAGACGAGGCTCAACAGATCCACGGAGTAAGGCTGTTGCTTGTTCCAATTTTCCATCAGCCAATTCCTTGCTTGCCTGACTAAGGACCTTACTGACTGGAACTGGGGGCTCATGCAGAAGCGTGAGGTAGAGGCCTAATCCAATCAAGGCACAGCTGAGCACAATGACTGGAACTGCCCATAGTGATCTAAGCTTCCCAGTACGAGACTCCGGACCAGATACTTGGTGGTCTTTTGTTTGAGCCAAAGCAACATCATCTAAAAGCTGCTGCCTCGCTGCACTAGCAGTGCCCACAGGCACCTGCCCCGACTCTTCAGTGGTATTCGCAGCCGCCACCGAGCCAGGTTTCCCCAGCTTGGTACTCAACGAAGTTCGTGGTGGACTGTCAGTATCCGCCTTCTCTTCAGCTGATCCATCTGGTGCATCCAGATCGCTCAGCTCAGGGCGATTGACATCCTGCCATGGCATCCTGCCGTCCGGCACAAGAGTCTCCATCCAAATCGGGCTATTTGGAGCCAGATTGTCTCGGGCTCCAAATCATTCCCAGATGTAGCGCATCCATGCACTACCGACTCGACTTATCGGCGTCGATTGCGTTGTGCCTCCAGCATTGGCCAGATCAACACGGCTCTACCCCCAATAGATCTGATTTCAGGCCTCTGGCGGAGGAACGATGGCTCTCGTTCGCCGCACAACGAGGGTGCCAGCGGCCTGATCATGAACCCCTTGCAATAGACGGCTCAGGATATTGACGATCACCAGCACTGGGAGCAGCAGCACAATCCACTTAACCACGCTACGAATCAATAGCCGTCGCCGGTCAGGCACCGCCCCATCAAGAGAGATGATCTGACATCCCAGAATTCCCTTACCAAGAGTAGAACGGCAAATTTGCTCAGTGATACCCTCATGAATGACAGTGATTGTCACCATCACTAGATATGGCAGCCCCTCAGTCAGGGTCAGATTCAAGCTCGGTATTCTCAGTAAATCTGAAATATCAGCCTGGAAGATGAAGATCGCAACAATTCCACCAGGAATAAAATCAATCAGAAGTGCCAAGAAACGTGTTGAAAGTGGCATCAACTGGACGCCTTGCGGCAGCGCCATCTCAGCACCCCGAGCCGGTGGACGGACCAACAAGAGCAGCAAGACAAGTCCCATCATAAGAACCGACAGCACCGTCACCTGCCAAAGATCGGGTCCAAAATGGCTGGCTGGTTGGAGCTCTAGGGGCATCCCAATCACTGCTTCATTGTCACCACTCAACGAGGAAGACTGAGCAATCGTCGCCATCGCATTCGTTCGAATGTGCCGGATCATAAAACGCCCAGGACCAAAGATCTCGAGTAATTCGACGCCGCTAGATGTTCCCAGCAATGCCCAGTTTTCTGCCGCAGGCTGGTCAAATTCGAGCAACGGCAATCGTCTATTGGCATAGACATAGGCCAACGAAATCACATCCTCTATCGCTGGGCCACCCATTTCTGCCCCAGGTTGAGCCTGCTCTTGCAGCATCAGTCTTCCACTCACCGTCAAGAGATGCTGTACTTGACTCAAGTCGAGTTTAATGAGCCGTGAATTCCACTTTGATTCTCCACCCTCCATGACCAAGGTCAGAGCTGCTGCCGCATGACCTGAACGAACACCATCAGCAACATTGACCAAAACCGTCACTTGATCGCGAGCGGTACCCTGTGCTGCAAGAAACAGAGGCCCTGTCAGGTCAGAGTCATCCTTCGAATCTGGTTTCACTAATGCGGGAAGCTGATCCCACTTCCCTCGCCTGAGGGCATAAAGTTCTACGTCTTCTAATGACGTTACAACACGATGTCCTTCTGGAGCTCCTGTCCGTCGAGTACCTGGTTCAGGCTGCTGTGACGATGACTCGATCATGACGACCGGCCCCTGCTTTGCGCCTACTGCAGAAATCAAACGACCCTCATTAGGGAGTGGTGGCTCTTGAATCAGATGATCACTTGGACTGGAGAAAAAACGCTCCAGTGTTGCGTTGTAGCCAATTCGTATTGTGAAGACCTCTCTTCGATCTTCAGCGCCCACCTCGGGTGGAAAGACCAGCCAGAGTCGATCTTTACATGCTGCCATAGCCTCAGGAAGAAACGGCAGCTCCAGAATCGTGTTGTAAATTGGTTCCTTTGACGACACTGGAATATGCAGGAGGGATACTGGGCCACCAGCACGGCCTGTTTCAACAGCAAACCAGATGTGATCCTGGCTTGATGTTGCAACGAATCCAGGGCTGACCTGACCACTGACCAGCGGCGCAAAGACCATCAAACAAATTGCAATTAACTTTTTATTGAAAAGGCGCCAAGTCATCTCAGTGGCACCTCAGACTCTTGTTCTGTTGATGAAGGGCTACTTGTCGGTCCAGATACATCGAGTAATCCACCACCAAGCCAACCGCCTTGTTGCCCGCGATTAATTTTTTTAGGCCGGAGCGACTGCGTAAGTCTCTCAAGATCGAACACACGATCCATTGGCTCTTCTTGAACATCAGCATCTGGATTAACTATGCGCAAGGCAATTCTGGCCGGCTCGAACGCGCTCTTCTCAGTCAGATTTGGTGCACTCAAATAAAGGTGTACTCGACCCGGAATCTGAGACGTGGCAAGAACTGAAGTTCCAGGCATCAGCAATGGCGTAAAGGCCGACGGATCAAATTCAACACGGGCGAGCTCTTGCCCACCTACATCAAGCACTCTCATACTGCGAGGCTCATATGAATGAGGCTCGATAAGCCACTGTTGGATACCGCGTCCATCGCTGATACTCATTTCCCAGAGACCTTCAGCTGTTTGTTGCGTCATCACTGACTCAGGTATTTCATCGACCTGGTCGCCCAAGGTGACAAGACCGAGTAACGCCAGCAAACTCATGGATGGTGCTGTTTTTGTATCTCTATCGCCTCGATCATGAATAACAAGCGTGGTGTCGGGACCAGTCATGTCAAAAACCCAAGCCGTCTGTTGATTCTGCCCAGCCCAGAGGTAAGTCTCACCGAGCTTCGCAACCCGCAGTGAGACATTTTCAGGCCGCTCTACCCACAAATCGATGTTGCCTTGTTCGAGGTGGTGGCCATCCTCATCTTCCCAACGTATTTCAAGAACACCGTGGGCATAGAATTGTGTGATTGACGCAATCCGCTGGTTGTATGCACGAACAAGCTCTGCAGATGAAATTTCTGCGGGATGATCAAGCTGCCCCAGCGTCACCTGATCGGATGATTGACAACCCCCAGCAGACACTACTAGGCACAACAAAATCACAAGAATAGATTGACGCTGAGACCACAATTCGAGGGGCCTCATCATGCCCAGAGCACGGGCAATCCAATGACGTGTAAGTTGATTCACGCTTGCAGATCGCCGCGCAACACCTGCCCCAATTGATCAGTCAGTGCTTGAACGTCGTCATCTGTTAATTGTGGGTTCACGATCTCAAACCCACCCGTATCTTGACCACGTCTTTTCAGAAGCCAGACCTCATTTCCTTCTGCATCTGATTCTGTGCGCCCATCAAAACGAAGCAGTCTCTTGCGAATGAGAATGAGTGCGAGCACAAATCGGAAGGCAACCCGCTGCTCTGCAGAATCATCACTGAGCTGCTCGAAGATCTCCATCAGGACTTCGTCGTCTACGAACGGACGATGATTCTCTTGAGCAGTTGGAATGGTGGTACGCCAGAAACCAAATAGGCCATCTGGCCGGTACCCCTCGGCCCAGATTTCTAGGGAATAATCCAGACGGCGAAATCCACCGCCTTCAGGATCATCACAGAGACTGGCCATACATGCATGGCCAGGCAGTAGCTCAATGCCTGTTTTTGCACAGTGGCCCGTCGGTGGCGTGACTTGATAATCAGATCCAAACCGGCTCATATCGTGATACTACGGGATCGAGACCCAAAAGTGCAGTCTTTTGGTCACCCTGGCTTCAAGTCACTGAGATTCAATGCACCTGCGACTTCCTCAAGCAAGAGTGCATACAAGTCACGTGACGTGTCGATGACAGATTTTAAGGCTCCCAGAGTAGATCACTCCTGCTCAAAAACCTATCCGAAGGGCTCCCTGTATATACTTCTTTATAAGGAAGGCGGCAATCAGACGCCGCAGCGAATAGGCAAGCCATGCTGGAATATCTTGGAAGCTATCCACTCTATCAGGTCATTCTTGAAATGGCCGTCTTGTGGATTTGTGTCTATTTCGTATTTCGGTTCGTCCAAGGCACAAGAGCCGCTGGTGCGGTGAAGGGCTTCGCGATTGTCTTAGTTGTCTTCACCCTAATTATCAGGGTCATGACACGCGACAGCGATGCATTTGGTCGCCTCAACTTCATCTATAGCCAGTTTCTCGGTCTATTGGCAATTCTGTTGGTTGTGGTATTCCAACCTGAGTTAAGACAAGCGTTTATTCGTCTTGGACAGGCTCGGCTCTTTGGTGTCGGCAGAGGTCTCGGATCTTCTATTCCAGAGACGATCGCTACAGCGGTAACCTTCCTAAGCAAAAGTCAATTTGGTGCGATCATTGCTATCGAGCGAGAAGTTAAACTGGGTGGCCTTGTGGAACGCGGGCAGACACTCAATGCCGAACTATCCGCAAGTCTCATTGAATCTATTTTCTGGCCCAACAGTCCTCTTCATGATCTCGGTGTTGTCATCAGAGGCAGCCAAATCATTGCTGCTGGCGTACAGTTCCCACTGGCTGAAGAAGGCGTACTACCATCACGATACGGATCGCGACATCGTGCTGCGGTTGGACTTTCAATGGACTCAGACGCAGTGATTGTCATCGTGAGCGAAGAAAATGGCGCTGTCAGCCTTGCTGAGCGAGGGCAGCTTACCTATGACATTCCTCGAGAAGAATTCGAGGCCGTGCTACGTACAAGACTGGTCACCCCTTCAACCGAAGAGGCTCCCACAACCGTTACCGATTCTAAAGACGATTCGCCAGAACAAGATCTGACTGATGCGAATCCAAGCACTGACCAGCAAAATAGCCCCGAAAAAGACCATGACGATCAGCTCGCCTAAACGAAAGTTAACTGGATCATTCGCCCAAACCGCGACTCTAAGGACCAATGAGTAACCCATGAAGACCTCCCCACTTCGTCCAGATCGATTGGTCTCCCATGCGGGACGTCTTCGTTTGTGGGTTGACCGTTGGTTTTCCAAGTCTCGAGTTGGTAGATCCATCTGGAATTACGGCATCATTACGGTCGTGGCTGTCTTGATTTGGTTCTGGGCTGCAGGCGAAACGCGTATGCGCAACGAGATCAATGCACTCGTTAATTTTGTCGTGCCTGATCCAGAGCGATGGGTCACAAGCCCCACGCAGCGAGATATCAGAATTGTCATTGACGGCACACATCGATCAATTGATTTGGCAATCAAGGAAGCTAGCGAAGCGCTGGCTATTGAAGTGCCTGCGCGTCAACAGCGACTCACGCTTGATCTGCTTGATGAACTTCGCCGTAGTGCAGTAATCGAAGACACAGGAGTCAAGATTATCTCAGTGGATCCAACAACGACCACTATTGACATCGACGAGATTATTCAGTCCCCTGCCATAGTCAAATCTAAATTCGTCGGCGCTCAGACAACAGAGGTGAAGATTTTTCCTCCAAACGTCATAATCTCTATGCCACAATCTCTGAGACGAACCCTGGCCGAGAACATCTCGGTCGAGGCATTTGTTAATCGCGATGATATTAAGGACCTTGAGCCTGGAGTCTTACACACACTGGACGTACCTTTGCGAATGCCTGAGGGCCTTGGCACCAATCCTGACGTCACTGTTCAACCAAATATTGTCGAAGTTTCATTCAAACTAGTCAGCCAGACCTATGAGCATCTATTAGATCGAGTTCGAATTCAGGTCGCTGGCCCCCCACAGGATTTCGGTCAGTACGACATTGAGCTCACACCTGGCGTTCTTAATGATGTAAACATCATTGCCAGCGCAGATCTCATTGCACAAATTGCCGCCAAAGAGGCCAAAGTATTTGCTGTTATTTACCTCAGCGCGAATGAGAAGGAACAGCAAATTGCATCAAAGAAGATCTCCTACTTTGAAGCAATTCTGCCAGATGGCACAGGCATTCCTGTGCAAGCCAGTGTCGATGGCAGCAATAAAATGCCCGAAGTACAGGTGGTCATTAAACGCCGCGAAACGCCATCAACACCTGCGAACACGACGAACCCGTAATTCGTTTCTCATGACTCACTCACGCCCAGTGGCTTGCGTGCCATGCCTTCTTGCCGCGGCGTAAGAGAATCGTCTTGCCGTGAAGAAGATCGCTCACTTTGAGCCGCCTCTCAACGGCGTCATCACCAGTCACTTTACTGCCATTGACCGACACTGCACCTTGACTCAGGAAGGTTCGAGCTTCACGCTTTGACTGTGTAAGTGAAGTCTCTGCTAGAAGATCGACCAGCAATAACCCATCACCCTCCAACATCGTCTTTGCGTGTGAGCTATGAGGCACATCTGAAAACACTTCTTCTAATGCCTTCATATCAAGCTTGCTCACCTCACCGCTAAACAATGCTTGACCTGCTGCTTCAGCACGTTCGAGTTCTTCTTGTCCATGAAGCAATCGAGTTGCCTCAGCCGCAAGCGCCCTTTGAGCTTCTCGCTTCTGAGGCTCTTGTTGATGCTCTTGCTCGATTGACTCAATTTCTTCTTTTCCTAGAAACGTGAAGAAACGTAGATACCGGCCGACATCTGCATCAGACGTATTGAGCCAGAATTGGTGAAACGCATAAGGACTCGTGCGATCAGCCGTCAGCCAGATTGCGCCTGATTCTGTTTTGCCAAACTTGGTTCCATCTGCTTTGGTCACTAATGGCGCCGTGATTCCGTATCCTCGCGGCAGTTCATCAGCTTGGTCGATCATATCTCGACGAATCAAATCAATACCACAAACAATGTTCCCGAATTGATCAGAACCTGCAATTTGAATCGTACATTCATGCGCGCGACGCAGATGAAGAAAGTCATAAGCCTGCAGCAACATGTAAGAGAACTCAGTATATGAAATACCTTGCTCTCGATTGTGTAGCCGCTCTCTTACAGAATCCTTCTGAATCATGGCATTCACTGAGAAGTGCTTGCCAACATCGCGAAGCACCTCGAGATATCCCAGTGAACCGAGCCAGTCAGCATTGTTCACCAATACAGCTGCATTCGGATGCGCTTTATCGAAATCAAGAACACGTTTGAAGATCTTACTACACGCTTCAACATTGGCTGCCACCTGCTCGAGTGTCTGAAGCTGTCGTTCACTGTCTTTACCTGATGGATCGCCAATTAGACCAGTGCCGCCACCCATTAATGCAATTGGTTTGTGCCCACAACGCTGCAGATGCCCCAGCATCATAATTGGCACAAGGTTGCCAATCGTAAGACTGTCAGATGTAGGATCAAACCCACAGTAAGCAACCCGACCGGGTGTTGAAAGAAATCCAGGCAACACATCATCAGCTGTGGTTTGGTGTACAAGCCCGCGCCACTGTAATTCTTCTAAGAGGGGTTGAGTCATTTTGGTCATATGCTGAATTGCTGTTGGTCATCAGTATTTGACCAAGTAGCCATCTCCTGCTTACGACGCTGGCCGTTGAGAAAACAAAGCACAATCACAGGCCATGCAATGGCCCATACACCACCACAAATCGAGCTCGCGCCAGCAGTAAGCTTCACCAGCTGGACCGCGGTCTCCCGCTGTTCTTCGCTCATATTGTCTACTTCTGCAACCGATTCCCCAAATTCCTCATCGCTTATTTGACTGAATTCGTAAAGGGACCAAGCAGTAGCAATCACAGCCCAAATGATCGCCACGATGGCCCAAGTATTTAGGATGCCTCGACTCGAACCTTGACGCTGAATAAGACGGATTGATCCAAACAACAACCAGATAGAAACAACAAAACCAATAATAGAAGTTACGACCGAGAATGACGAGGACGCTGCCAGTGGCAAATTTGCCTGGTCAGTCTCGCTCAGTAAACCTGCGAAGAGATTACTCGCGAAGGCAATTAAACAAATTGAACCCAAAATATTGAGCGACGCCAAGATGATGCCAATGACCCCAACCACCGTTGGCCATGTTGTTTTCTTTGGTTGTCCAGAGGGCACGCCGTTAGATACTTCAGACATCGCGGGGTGGGTGTCATCGAAATGATTGCTCATCATGAACGAACTCCAGATAATCTCAAAGAGGCTTCAAAACTGTCGTAGGAAGCGTGCATCGTTCTCATACAACCAGCGAATATCGGAGATGCCATACTTCCGCATGGCGATCCGCTCGATGCCAAGTCCGAATGCATAACCCATCCATTGATCGGGATCGTACCCGACAGAGCGCAGCACGTTTGGATTGACCATGCCACAACCCCCCATCTCACACCATTGCCACTGGTCCTTGATCTTCATCTTCATATCGACTTCGGCTGATGGCTCTGTGAAGGGGAAGAAGCCAGGGCGCATTCGGATCTCTGCCTCGGGGCCAAAATAGGCCTTTGCAAACTCAAAAAGAACCGTCTTCAGATCAACCAGGGTCAAATGACGATCCACTGCAAGTCCCTCGATCTGATGGAACATACTGAAATGCGTCGCATCATGGGTATCAGGCCGGTAGACCCGACCAACAGCGGTCACCTTGATAGGCGGCTCCGTCTTTTCCATGGTACGAATCTGTACCGTTGAAGTCTGTGAACGAAGCATCAATCCACCGTCAACATAATAATTGTCAATGGGATCGCGGGCTGGATGATCCTCAGGCATATTGAGTGCTGTAAAGTTATGCCAATCATCTTCAACTTCTGGCCCAGTAACAGCCGTGAAGCCCATGCGTGCAAAAACTTCCGTCACCTCATCGATCGTTCGGCTCAGAACATGTCGGCGCCCCACACCCATCGCGACACCAGGCTCAGTCAGATCAACCGCTGGCTGACCATCGACCTTCGCACTACCGAGACCTGCCTTGGCCTGCTCAAAAGCAGACTCAAGAACTTTTTTAACTTCATTGAGACGTTTACCAACTGCTGGCTTGTCAGCAGCAACCACGTCCTTGAGCAACGGCATAATCTGACGCAGCTTTCCCTTGGTACCCAGATATGAAATACGCCACGACTCTAAAGCCGAGCCATCGGTAACGCCACCCAGCTCGCTGAGGGCGTTCCTTTCAAGATCTTCCAACTGCTGGAGCATGATCGCCATTGTAACAAAGAGGTTTGTTGTACCCAGACGCCTCAATCACAACCATTTAGATCGGTCAGTGAAATTTCCGAGTGCGTCACTCTGTCTTTTCTTGGCCCGAATCGCCTGCCGCCTCAGTATCTGGCGCCGCATTCTTTGGCTCTTCTGAAACATTTGCCTCAACTTCAGCTGCCTCAACTGGCGGCGCCTCAGTGGCTGTTGCAACCGATTCAGCGGCATCATCTTTGGTATTGCTACCGGCAAATCCCTTACGCAAGCGGGCTGCAAATGCTGCTCTGCGATTACCTATTTCACGTCGCCGAGGTGTACCACTACCAAGTTGTGGGCCATCTTCTTGTCCAACCAGTTGAAGTAGAACTAGATCAGTTCCATCACCAAGTCGATTCTTACCCAGCTTAATGATTCGCGTGTAGCCACCATCACGATCAGCAAAGAGTGGAGCCACTGTTTTAATGATGTGCTCAACAAGACGAGGCGCCTTTCGGACTTCGCCATAGCGATTAAGCTCAATTGCAGATTCATCAGGAAGATCAAAGAAAGCATTACGCTTCTTCGCTGCACTCATACTTGAATCGCGCAACCAGGTAAAGATCTTGCGGTCATTAATCCGTGCCTCGATCTGCCGCCTTGCATGTAGATTCTTACGCTTTGCAAGCGTGATAATCTTCTCTACAAATGGCTGAACTGCTTTTGCTTTGGGCAATGTTGTTTCTATCTGCCCATGCTCAAACAGACCTGCTGCCAAATTGCGCAGCATTGCACGCCTGTGGTCGCCGTCACGACAGAGTTGTTTTCCACCAATTCGATGACGCATATCAGTCGGTCCTCTCATCGCATAAACCCAAATGGGCGAAGCGACTCATTATGATCCCGTTGTAAACGGGTCCTCACGGTTCTCGGGCTCAGAATCCTTCAGCATGCTGCCGATAGATTCTTCCAAATCTTCCAATATCGCCTGATCTGAGGTGAACGTAGTCTTCACACCTTCGCCAGGAGCCTTGTCTTCAGTGACCTGTTCCTGAGTTACTGGCGTCTCGAAGGAACTCTCTTCGCCAGCAACCAAGTCATCGAGGTCATCACTATCATCATCCTCATCATCTAGATTCATCTGTCCGATCAGCTCTGACGAGAGTGGCGTAAGTGGTGGCAGCGGGTCAGCGTGATAGCCATCTGGCAGTCTCATACCCAGCGTGAGACCCAACTCAGTAAGTTTTCGCTTCACTTCGCGAAGCGAGGTCCGCCCGAAGCTCCGTAGCCCCAACAACTCTGGCTCAGATCGTTGAACGAGTTGTGCCACAGATGCAATTTCACCAGAGTCGAGACAGTTGCAAGCCCGAACAGTGAGCTCAAGATCTGCAACCGACATATCCAACTTACGAATCAATTCATCGTCCACAGTCGCTGCCGCACTTGCTTCAGCCGAGACCCGCTCATTACCTAATTCGAAATACTGTACAAATGGATTCAGGTGCTTTCGCAGGATCTTAGAGGCTTCGACCAAAGCCATTTCCGGAAGAATTGTGCCATCGGTCCAGACATCAATGACGAGCTTGTCATAGTTTGTCTTCTGTCCAACACGGGTGTTTTCAACACGAAATCGAACCCGTTGAACCGGAGAGAAAACAGCATCTATTGCCATCTCTCCAATGACTTGATCTTCGTTAGAGCTCTGCAGCTCAGAAGCAGGCTGATAGCCCCGGCCTCTCATTACAGTAAGCTCCATCTCAAAGTCAACAGCTTCAGTAAGTGTCACAATCTTATGAGTGGGATTGTGAATGGTCACTGCTGTATCAGCTTCAATCAAATCCGCTGTGACGTCGCCAGGACCACTTGCTGAAAGTCGCATTGTCTTGGGTTCATCAGAATCAAGGCTGACAACCAGGCCCTTAATGTTAAGGATGATGTCAGTGACATCCTCTAAGACACCCCGCATGGTGGAAAACTCATGTTCCACACCCGCAATACGGCACTTCACAATGGCAGCACCCTCAATACTTGAAATCAGGATCCGACGAAGGCTATTGCCGACCGTCGTCCCTAGACCTCGCTCAAAGGGTTCCGCTATGAAGCGGCCAAAAGTATCTGTTGCCGTATCACTGTCTAATTGAACAACAGCAGGCAATTCTAATCCGCGCCATCGAACATGCATTACTCGAACTCCAATTTAGCAGTATCCACTCTTAGTGATTTCGATTGATTATCGGAGAAAGCCAAGCTCTGCTAAACAGCATGGCACCCATCTTCTCAATCGAAGAGAAATCTTTGATATCCCGCGTCTTACACACGGCGCCGTTTACGAGGCCGACATCCGTTATGAGGAATCGGCGTGTGATCTTCTACCGCGGTGATGTTAAGCCCGTTGTTCTGCAAAGCACCAATTGCGGATTCACGACCTGAACCAGGCCCCTTCACACGCACTTCGACATCTCGCATACCCATGCGCTTTGCTTTCTGCACAATCCGCTCCGCCGCTCGCGATGCTGCAAAAGGCGTAGCCTTTCGCGCACCTTTGAATCCAACAGTACCTGCTGATTCCCAGCAAAGGGTCTCACCATTGATATCTGTTAGCGTAATAATTGTGTTGTTGAAGGACGCATGGATATGGGCAATACCCTTGCTTATGTTCCTTCGTACTTTTTTCTTCTTAGCCATGTGTTATTACCTCGTCGCTTTATGCAGCACCTTCTCTGAACACACGATCTTGGCTCAGCAGGTACCTCACGAATCTCAAAACCGGCAGTTTAGTGAGCTTTCACGCCCTTCTTACCAGCCACTGTCTTCTTACGTCCCTTACGAGTTCGAGCATTACAACGTGTACGTTGCCCCCGAACAGGCAAACCTCTTCGATGTCGCTCACCACGATACGCTCGAATGTCCCTAAGCCGTTGCACATTTTGTTGTACCTGACGACGAAGTGCACCTTCAACCAGATAGCCGCCGTCAATCACGCTAGAAACTTGAGAGACTTCCTGATCGGTTAACTCTCCAGCCTTCTTTTCAGGATCAACGCCAGCCTCGGCCAGAATGATGTCTGAAAAACGGGGACCAATTCCATAGATATAGCGAAGGGCATAACGCACCTTCTTCTTATCAGGGATATCTACACCGGCAATACGTGGCATGTGAATGCTCCGAAATCCTCACCTCAAAGGTGAGCACGAGTTATCCCTGTCGCTGCTTTAGCCTAGGGTTTTTCTTATTAATCACGAATCGCTTGCCTTTTCGTATGACGATCTGGCAATCTTTCGTTCGTCTTTTGATACTGCTCTTAACCTTCATCGTTTCACTACTCCTAGCCTTGCTCATTCGCAAAGCCCATCATCCTAGTGGCGGTAGGTAATTCTACCCTTGGTCATATCGTAAGGACTCATTTCAACCGTCACTTTGTCTCCAGGAAGAATACGAATATAGAATTTACGCATTTTTCCACTGATATAGGCGAGAATCTCCTGATCATTCTCCAGCTTCACTTTGAACTTCGCATCGGGTAATGCTTCAGTTACTTCAGCTTCCAGTGTGATCTTTTCCTCTTTCGCCATTATGTATTCACTCTAACCCCATCTTAAAATTAGTTACCTATAAAACCTACGGCCTGCGCCCTGCGCGGCTCGGCCTGGCAGCGTCGGATCCACCAAGGAATCCACTATAGTTTCGCATCATGAGATTCGCCTCCACACGCTGGAGAAGGTCAAGGCCAACACTCACGACAATTAACAGGCCAGTTCCACCAAGGAAGCTCGAGACCATAAATGGAACTTCCATCTGTTTATTCACAATCGATGGAATCACTGCAATAACTGCCAGGAATCCCGCGCCTACATATGTAACGCGCTCAACGACAGTCTCAAGGTATTCGGCCGTTCTCGGACCAGGTCTCAGACCTGGTATGAAGCTGCCGTTTTCCTTTAACTGCCTGGCCATATCGTCTGGGGAAAATACCACTGTCGTCCAGAAGTAACTAAAGAAGTAGATCATCCCGATCTCAAAGATGATGTACGGGTACTCCCCCATCTGGAAATTACTATTAAGGAATGTTGTCGTTGCAACCCACCAACCAACTGGATCAGCGGATGCTGCAGCAGAACTACTTAGATATCCAAAAAACGCAGACGGGAAAATCAGAAGACTGCTCGCGAAAATAATTGGCATCACACCAGCATGATTCACCCGCAGTGGCAAATAGTGCCTTTGGCCACCATATGATTTACGCCCTCGTGTATGTCGGGCCTGCTGAATTGGTATACGTCTCTGCGCCAATGTAATTAAAATAGCGCCAGCCACCACGATCACGAAGGCAACTACCAGGAATACTATTCCAAGGACTCCAATGGCACCTTGCTCGGCCTCCGCTTGCGAAGGATTGAAGTTGTCAATTAAGTATTTGATCGCCCAAGGCATTTGGGAAACGATGCCTGCAACAAGGATCAAAGAGACACCATTACCAATGCCATATTTATCGATTTGCTCACCGAGCCACATCAAAAAGAGGCTTCCTGCGGTGAGCGTTGTAATACCGGCAATAAAGAACAGCAGCAGAGATCCACTCTGATCAAATTCTGGCTGGACAAGATTCGAGGCCTGCATAAACTTCAGCCACATGATTGACTGAATAATGCACATACCGACCGTGGCATAGCGAGTCCATTCAGTGATCTTCTGCTGGCCTGAAGCGCCTTCCTTCTTGAGAGCCTGCAAACTTGGAACAACTGTTTGCAATAGCTGGAAGATAATCGCTGCGGTGATATATGGCATGATGCCAAGGCCAAAGATCGTTGACTGGCTGAATGACCCGCCAGAGAAGATAGATGCATAGGACATGAACTGGCCAAAACCAGTTCCTTCTTCCGTCGCATTGGTTGCAAGATCTTCGAGTGCTTGCTGATTGACGCCAACTAACGGAATCCAGAAGCCAATGCGATAGATCACGAGCATCGCAAGCGTAAAGAAAACGCGATTGCGTAGCTCAGGTATCCGAAAAATATTGAAAATTGAACTCAACATAGGTATTTAGACTGGGGCACTCACTCAGCTCTTGGCTGGAGATTCAGCGATTTTCTTTGACTTCTCTTCATTAATCTTCCGAGCAGTCGGAACTGAACGATCACGCTTCCACTTCTTGACTTCTAGAATTGTGACCGTTCCGCCAGCTGCCTCAATTTTAGCTCTTGCAGACTCAGAGCACTTACCAGCTGTCACAGTCAGCTTTTTCTTGAGCTCACCATGACCAAGCACTTTCAGTGGATATGTCGTATCTCGAACCAGGCCCATCCCAATCAGTGTTTGGATATCAACTGTTGCACCATCCTCAAATCGCTCATTGAGAAGCGCCACATTGATAATGTAGAAGTCCTTGCGAAAGTGAAAGTTTGTAAAGCCACGTTTGGGGATACGACGCAGCAAAGACATCTGGCCACCTTCAAAGCCTGGCCTTCTTTTAAAGCCAGCGCGAGATCCGGCGCCCTTATGCCCACGGCCAGACGTTTTTCCAACACCCGACCCATGACCACGACCGAGCCGCTTTCGCGCCTTGTGCTTGGGTACTTTGTTTGTGATCTCATGGATCATCATGATCAGTTTCTCCGAGTCATAAACCGTCATCCCTCACGGGACATCAGTCCTTTGATTCTTCCTTAGCTGGGGCTGATTCTTTAGCAGGCGCTGCAGCAGCAGGTGCCTCAGGAGCAGGCGCTTCAGGAGCAGGCGCGGCAGCAGCAGGTGCTGCAGCAGCAGGTGCTTCAGGAGCAGGTGCGGCTGCACTTGATTGTGGAGCCTGGTTTGATTGCTTTGATGGCCTCTTCCTACCAGATCGATCTCCGCGTCCACCCTTCTTGTCCTTTCCAGGCTTAGGGGTCGCTTTGGGCGTGGGCATATCAACAATCGCTGACTGGCCACGCTCAATGATCTCTTCAACAACACTTTTCCCAAGGTCAACATTCCGAAGTGCTTCCACCTCTTCCTTTGACCGAAGTTGAGCGAGGCCATCAAGAACTGCTTTAACGAGGTTCTTGGGATTATTAGATCCCAGTGATTTAGTAAGGCAATCCTGTAGACCTAGTAATTCAAGCGGTGCACGAACGGCCGCTCCAGCAATGATGCCAGTACCAGGTGATGCTGGTATCAAACGAACCTGACAAGCGCCAAATCTTCCTGTGACCGCATGCGGGATTGTCCGCATCGCCATTGGAAATGGGCGCATACGACGCTTCGCTTCTTTTTGGGCTTTCTCAATCGCTGGGGGGACCTGATTGGCTTTTCCATAGCCTATGCCAATTCGTCCTCTACGATCTCCAACCACAACAAGCGCGGAGAAACTGAAACGCCGGCCACCCTTAACGGTAGCAGCGGTACGGTAAACCCCGACTGTCGTCGACTCTATTGCCGATCCTTCGTCAATGAACTCTGCCATGCTTACGCCTTCGTCCCGTTGAGTGGAGACAGTTTCTCGACTGCCAAACCACTGTTTCCTGTTCTTGTCTTCAAATCACCTAGAATTTCAAACCACCTTCACGAGCTGCATCGGCCAATGCTCTAATACGCCCGTGATATCGATACCCATTACGATCGACTTTGATCTGCTTAACCCCAGCTGTCTGGGCTCGATCAGCCAATCGTTTTCCAACTTCAGACGCTGCTTCGCAGTTCCCGCCTGGGTTGACTTTGCTTCCTTTTTCATTCGTTGATGCACTGGCCAAGGTACGCCCTGATAGATCATCAATAATCTGTGCATAGATATGCTTCGAGCTTCGGAAGATCGTCAAGCGTGGGCGAGAAGGCACTCCGAGGATTCGTTTTCGAAGACCTCGTTTGCGCCGTATGCGCCTTATCAATCGTTGCTGGATTCGGTTCATGTAAAAATCCTCTCTCGACCCTTAAGCACCAAAGACTTTGCCTTGCTTACGAGTAATAACCTCTTCCAAGTACTTAATACCCTTGCCGTTGTACGGCTCTGGGGGACGCTTGGAACGAGCCTCTGCTGCAAATTGTCCGACCGCCTGCTTATCCGCACCTGAAATAGTGATCTTGTTGTCCTTGACCTCAAAAGCCACACCCTTGGGCGGCGTAATATCAACTGGATGACAGAAACCAATATTGAGCTGTAGTACCTGACCTTGAACACGAGCGTTCCAACCAACTCCAATGATCTCCAGCACTTTGCTGTAACCTTCTGTCACACCCACAACCATGTTGGCGATTCGCGATCGAGTGGTACCCCAGAAAGCCTTGACGTTACTCAGGTCTTTGCTCTGATCGCTGATCGCACATGAAAGCTCTCCAGACGCCTCATCCCATTTCACCTCAATACTTCGATGATATGAGTAAGTAAGGTCGCCCTTGGGCCCTGAAACTGCCACTTCATTCTTACTGGCATCATGCCGAACAGTGACACCCTTCGGTACTTTTATGACTTGTTTTCCTACGCGTGACATACTCACGATTCCTTCAAGGCATTACGCGGCTGACTCGGTATGGGCCAACCCGATAACCAAAACTACATAACAATTGCAACGAGCTCACCGCCAACACCTTCTTGACGGCATTGACGGTCACTCAAAACTCCACGACTGGTTGAAACGACAGCAATACCAAGGCCTTGTAGCGGCTTTGGTAATTCGGTCACTTTGTTATAGCGCCTACAGCCCGGCTTTGAAACTCTGCGAATCTCATTAATGATCTGCTCGCCACGTGGGCCATATCGCAGACGCACTCGCAGTACACCTTGCCGTCCATCATCAATAATATCGAAGGCGTCAATATAACCTTCAGACTGGAGTACACCGGCTACTCCACGGTTCAGCTTGCTGTTCAAGCACTTCACAACTTCCGCCTTATTTCGGACGGCATTGCGAATGCGGGTCAGCATATCGGCTGTTAGATCTTGCTGAGACATGAACTTCTCCAGGTCGCCTCTCGTTTACACATGCCAATTGCCCTCTGTCCGACATACGGACAGAATGGGATCACCAACTGGCCTTTCTCATACCAGGAACCATTCCTTGTAAGGCCAATTGACGCAGCACGATTCTGCTGACACCAAACTTACGATAGTAGCCTCGTGCTCGCCCCGTAATTGCACATCGATTTCGATGTCGGGTAGAGAACTTTGGCGTCTTGTTCATCTTGGCAAACTTAGCTTTGCTCGCCATATTTCAAACTCCTTCAATAGAGGGCTTAGTGCCCAATACTTATGCCATTTCTGCTTCAGATCGAACGAACGGCATACCAAGTTCAGCAAGAACAAACTTGCTGACCTCCGGTTTGGATCGTTCGAAGATCATGTTGATATTCATTCCATGCTGAAAGGTGATATTGGCCACATTAATCTCTGGCCAAACTGCCTGCTCCGTGAGACCCATGCCGTAATTTCCAGCTTGGTCAAAGGAGTTGTCTTTTACACCTCTAAAGTCCTTGATACGTGGAATCGCCAGATTGACCAGTCGATCAAAGAAGTTCCACATTTGACGCCGGCGAACGGTCACCATAAATGCTGATGGCGAACCTTCTCGAACTTTGAAGTTTGAAACCGACTTCTTCGCTCGAATGAGAATTGGCCTCTGACCTGTGATTGTGGTCAGTGTATTCACAACAGTGTCATGAATGTCCTGCTTGAGTTTCTGGTTCTCCAGATAACGACCAATACCACAGGAGATAATAATCCGTTCTAGCCGAGGCAGTTGATGCACATTAGCGATATTGAACTCCGACATCACCTTTGGTGCTACCGTCGTTTCATAAAGCTCTTGCAGTCGTGGCTTTGACTTTGTTTTATCAGCAACCATTGCTCTATCCCTGTCTCGCCAGCCTTACCACAAAGGTTGCTGGCAAATGTAGTTCCTACTTACTGCTTGACCTTCGGGCCCCGCAGTGTGTGCAGCTTCTTTCCATTTCTCACCGCGACACGAACTTTTGAACCATCCTTCTCTGTTTCAAAGCGAACCCGAGAAGGCTTACCGTCGGCCGCTGGGCTGACGTTGCTCTGATCTATAGGCATTTCCTTCCGAAGCAATCCACCCTGAGGGTTGGCTTGCGTTGGCTTGATGTGCTTTGTGCGCATGTTGACGCCCTGAACAAGCACTTTGCCACGACTCGGAAATACACGAAGTACTTCTCCAGTTACACCACGATCATTACCTGATGTAACAATTACTGAATCACCTCTACAAATATGTCGCGGCATATCAGAGCACCTCCGCGGCTAATGACACAATCTTCATATAGTTTTTCTCACGCAGCTCGCGAGCCACAGCCCCGAAGATCCGGGTACCCACTGGATTGCCTTCTGGAGACAATAAGACGCAGGCGTTTGAGTCAAATCTGACGTAAGAACCATCCTTACGTCTGGTTGGATACTTCGTTCGAACAATGACGGCACGGACCTTATCGCCCGTCTTAATCTGACTGTTCGGAAGCGATTTTTTCACTGAGCAAACAATCCGGTCACCAACACCTACTGAACGACGAGAATGTCGCCCACGAGCTGTTGAACCACCGAGAACACCAATGACGCTCACTACGCGTGCACCGCTGTTATCTGCAACTTCAAGTCTGGATTCCTTCTGAATCATCTTCGTCTACCTTTGCGCCATACCAAATGGCTGATAATCACTTCATGAACTGCGATTAGGCGATGTCAGCCGCAAGCTTGGTCGCATGAACTTCACCCGTTGACTCAATAACACGCACCAATACCCATGACTTCGTCTTGGAAATCGGCCGACACTCAGCTATCTCAACACGATCACCGTTGTGAGACTCGTTGTTTTCATCGTGCACGTTGATCACAGTTCTCTTTTTCATGTACTTCCCGTACTTCGGGTGTTTTGACTGAAATGAGATCACCACTTTTCGTGACTTATCTCGAGCATCAGACGTAACCACACCAATTCGTCGGGGCGCACTCTCTGAGATCTTAATTTCGTTCGAATGACTCACAGCAATTTGCCTCTCTTACCTTCAAAGACTCTTTCGACTATCAGACTGAATCTGACGCATTCGTTTCTCGGTCAATAGTCTTGCAATATCTTTTTTTGTATGACCATACTGAGAAGTATCTTGAATCTTCTCTGTGACCTCCTGGGTAGTCAGGTCAAAGAGTTGGCGGCGCAAACGCACCACTTCGATTCCAATCTCCTCATCACTCAGCTTATGTACTTCTTTAGCTTTCATTTATCTTTACCTTTAGACTCATGAAGTCGTGTATACGGGCAAACCATTTACACGCTCAGGCGTCTCCCAACAAAACGGCAACGAACAGGCATTTTGTGAGCAATACGTGCGAAGGCTTGCTTAGCAATCCCTTCCGAAACGCCTGCAATTTCGTAAAGCATCGTTCCACGCTTCACTCTTGCAGCCCAAAAATCTGTATCTGCCTTACCTTTGCCCATTCGTGTTTCAAGTGGCTTCTTCGAAATTGGCTTATCTGGAAACACGCGAATATAGACCTTGCCTTGGCGACGAAGGAAGTGCTGTGCAGCAATACGGCCGGCTTCGATCTGCCGAGCGGTTACCCAATGTGGCTCAAGGGCCTGCAACCCATAATCACCATATGCCACGTAGTTACCGCGCAATGCATTGTGCTGAAGTTTCCCTCGCTGCTGCTTACGGAACTTAATTCTCTTTGGCATTCGTGGCATTGACTGAACTCCTTACCCATACCGCTCATTCGGCTAGGGAATACCTAACAATGTTCCTCTTAGTGGCGACCTCTAGCTCGACCGCGAGCACCCGCGGCTGTTGAGGCTTCCTCATCTTCTTCTTCATACATTCCCTTGTAGATCCAAACTTTGATTCCGATCGTGCCATAAGTTGTATGGCTCGGTACTGATGCATAATCAACATTTGCTTGCAAGGTTGATAAAGGAATCGAACCAAGGCGGACTTGGAACTTACGCGACATTTCTGCTCCACCAAGCCGGCCCGAAACCATGATTCGAACACCCTTCGCACCGTTTTGAATGGCAGCCTCACAACGCTGTTTCAAGAGGCGGCGGAAGTTTGCTCGTTTCTTCATCTGCTCAGCAACCGCTTCGCCAACAAGACAAGCATCTGTGTCTGGATTCCTGATTTCAACAATTTTGACTTGCACCTTACGACCAGTAAGGAGCTGTAAGTCTGTACTCAACTTGTCAATCTCAGTGCCCTTGGGGCCAATGACGAGGCCAGGCCGAGCAGTACGAACAATAACTGTCAGCTCTTCACGCGTGCGCTCAATTTGAATATCAGAAACCGCAGCGAAAGGTGGCGTCCTATTAAGTCGCTTATCCACGTACTGACGAATCTTGTAATCTTCCACTAATAGCTCAGGGAAGATCGCCTTCGGGGCGTACCAACGAGACTTGTGCCCCTCAGTAATACCGACGCGAAATCCAAATGGATGAACCTTCTGTCCCATAGTCAGTTCTTCTCCTCAAGAGCAATATGAAGATGACTGGTCCTCTTCAAGATGCGATGCGCTCGCCCACGATCCTTGGGCTGCCATCGCTTCATTGTTGGGCCTTCATCAACGCGTGATTCGCTGATAAAAAGGCGAGGCAGATCAGCATCTTTTTCCTCGGCGTTTGCAATCGCGCTTTTCAATACAGCCCTAAAGTAATAGGCAGCGCGACGCTTGTTGTATTCCAATTCAGTAATGGCGACATCGATCGCTTTGCCGCGAAGTGAGTCTGCGACAAGTCTCGCCTTTCGAGGCGCGATTCGAGCAAATCGATGTGATGCTTTGTATTCCATATGAGTGCTGCTCCAGAAAGCTCATCGCCTGATATCAGGACCTCTTGATGCCTTCCTTCTTATTCGTATGCCCTCTAAAAAGGCGAGTGGGGCTAAATTCGCCGAGCTTGTGTCCAACCATATCCTCAGTCACGAACACTTCGATAAAAGAACGCCCGTTGTGTACTTGAAAAGTAAAACCAACAAACTCAGGGACGATGGTGCAAGCTCGCGCCCAGGTTCGGATAGGCCTTCGGCTTCCTGGGCCTGCTTCACTTTGCATCATGACCTTCTTGAAGACCTTTTCGTTAACAAAAGGGCCCTTCTTTAGAGATCGACTCATGTTCGCTCGTCCTTCCTGCTCAAGCCGTTACTCGCTTGATCAAATCCATAACTGCAGTTGCTAACCCGTTAGACCTTCAACTGCCCGTAACGCTTACTCTTCCGACGTCGCAGAATGCGAGCGTCGGTCCACTGACCTCGTTTCCTCGTTCGTCCACCTTTTGCCTTCGTACCCGAAGTACTCGCTGGCTCACGTCCGCCTTTAGAACGACCTTCTCCACCACCGAGGGGATGGGAATGGTGAGACTTGGCAATACCACGCACCTTGGGTCTTCGACCACGCCAGCGATTGCGGCCAGCCTTACCCAATTTAATATTCTGATGATCACTATTGCCTATGACACCAATCGTCGCTCGACACTCGATAGAAACCTGACGAATCTCTCCAGAAGGCAACACCAATGTGGCCCAACGACCTTCTTTATTGGTGAGGCGAGCTCCACTTCCAGCCGACCGACACAAAGCGCCCTTTTTGCCCGGCTCGAATTCAATATTGTGAACAGTCAAGCCAGTAGGAATGTGCTTAAGCGGCATGCAATTGCCCGGCTTTGGTTCTACTGGCTCCACAGAACTAAGTAGAACCATGCCATCAGTAACACCCTTAGGAGCAAGAATGTATCGCTTGGTACCGTCCTCATATTCCAACAAAGCAATATGACAGGTGCGGTTTGGGTCATATTCAATACCAATGACCTTCGCCGTCATATCGTCTTTAGCTCGACCAAAGTCAATTGATCGATAACGTCGTTTATGGCCACCACCACGACCACGAACTGTGATCTTGCCCTGACTGTTACGCCCACCAGTTTTCTTGATGGGGCGCAGCAGAGACTTTTCAGGTCGCTTCTTTGTCACCTCAGCATGGAGGTTTACGGAAGCATTCCGTCGTCCTGGCGTCGTTGGTTTATAGACTCGAATCGGCATCTCAAATCCCTTGGTGTTCACAGCCTCAGCAGCAGGCTTTTCTAGAACAATTCAATCCTGTCTTCTGGGTGAATCTTGACGGTGGCACGCTTCTTATTGCCAGCCTTCCAAAATCCAGTTTTATTACGTCGTAACTCACCCTTGCGAACTTGTGTTGCCACTGACATCACACGAACGCCGTAGAGCTCTTCAATAGCCCGCTTAATTGCTGGCTTCTTGGCCCTCATATCTACCTCAAACACATAGCGATTAAATTCGCTTGTCGCATAGGTCGACTTTTCGGTCACCAGAGGTTTTCGAATGATGGTCGTGGCTTCCATTGTTATGCGGCCTCCCGATCATCACTCTTGGTGACTGCTCGCTGCTTAGGATCACTGTTGACGAAGCCTTCCAGCGTCTCTTTAGCAACAACTAAATATCGATGATTGAGCAACTCAAATGCGTTGAGCTGCTCAATTCGAATGGTTGTCACATTGGGAAGATTACGTGCAGACAGTGCAGCATTTTGATTTTCTGTACTCAAGGCAACTAAGCAAGTTCGATCAACACCAGCGGCTTCCAGAATTGCTTTCAGATTGCTCGTGTGTGGCTTTTCCATCTCAAGCGATGAAATGCATTTGACCTCCTGGTCAACTAACTTCGCAAGCAATGCATTTCGATTGGCGAGTTGTCGCATTTTTCGAGGCATACGCTTTCGATAGGCCTTCTTTTCCTTGGTCTTTGCGAAAGCCACTCCGCCACCTCGACGAATCACCGTGCGAGCACTACCAACCCGGGCGTTACCAGTGCCCTTCTGTCGATAAAGCTTTCGTGTGGAGCCTTCGACCATACCGCGGCTTTTGGTGCGAGCTGAGCCCTGCCGCCGGTTGGCATGGAACATCACATAGGCCTGCTTAAGCAGAGCGGGGCGCACCTCGTTTCCGAGACGCGCCTCGTCGATGGACAAGGAGCCTGTCTCCTTACCCTCACTATCTAATACGGGAAGTTCAATCATCCGTCTACACCTGATGGCCTATGCCATTTGATTCGCCTCATCCTCCCTGTTCGTCGTGCCACCCTTTGGTCTGACTTACAGGGCAGGATTATGACTCGGCAATTTTGCTCTTACTGTTGTGACCATACGGTTCCGAGCCACAACGAAGTGAACACGGCCTCTATGGTCGCTGGATCTACGAACCAGCTTTCGCCAAACGCGTCTTTCTCCGATTGAGTCGTACGGCCTGCCGTACAAACACAAGACCGCTATTAGGGCCAGGCACCGTGCCTTTGACCACTAGTAAATTGTTTGCTGCATCAACGGCAACCACATCCATGCTACGAGCAGATACACGCTCGTTACCCATGCGTCCCGACATGCGTTTGCCACGCTTGATCTTCGGACCGGTACCAAGGTTGGTTGCATGCCCATTGATTGAACCAGGGGAACGGTGGCGGCGCTTCACACCGTGAGATGCTTCAAGGCCGCTGAAGTTATGACGCTTCATGCTTCCCTGAAAACCCTTGCCCTTACCGTATCCAATGACATCAACGTATGGAACACCCTCAAAGACTGAGGCATCTAATGTCTTGCCAAACTCAAATTCATCAAGCTCTGAAGGCTCTAAACGAATCTCTCGATGTTCAGCTTTGGGCGTCGTTTCTGCTTTTGCATCATGACCGATCATTGGCTGCGTGCTGCGATGAGCGCGGCGTTCTTCGAAGCCAATCTGCACAGCAGCATAACCATCTGTTTCAGGTGACTTGACCTGCGTAATCACACAAGGCCCAACCTGGAGTACTGTGACGAGGATATTTTCCCCATCTTCCAGGAAGTAACGCGTCATCCCAATTTTTCTTCCTAGTAATGCTGCAGGCATTGCTCGCCCATTCTCTCATTCAAATAAAAAAGGGTGTCACTTTCGCAGTGCACCCTTGTCTCGTATCAAGCCTTAATCTTTACAAACACACCCGCTGGAACCACCAGTCTATTGAGTGCCTCAACCGTACGGGCATTGGGCTCCGTAATATCAATAATTCGTTTGTGCGTTCGAATTTCAAACTGCTCTCGTGACTTCTTGTCAATAAAGGTACTACGGTTGACCGTATATACCTCACGACGTGTTGGCAGTGGTACTGGACCAGCAACACGAGCACCAGTGCGCTTTGCGTGATCAACGATCTCGCGCGCAGAAGCATCTAATGCCTGATGGTCATAAGCTTCCATCCTGATTCGAATCTTCGTAGCGCTCATCGATAGTCTCTACCTGTGAAACCAACACCACCGAAAAACAGTGGTCACCAGAACTCAAACCAGCGGCACATCCGCTGATCTATTTCCCCACCCAATGAAACCCAACCATTTGTAAACCGCAACTTATTTAGTGTCTTGTTACAACACGAAACATGCAATGGATTCACAATCATCAAACCAGGTACTGCACGTCCCATTGAAGGAATACAGGCCTGACAAGATGCCGCCGGTCAAATTGCTCAATCTGCCCTGAGGGGATCAAGACCGGCGATGATAGGCCTCTTCCAGCCCCTGTCAACTCCATTGAGATCAGTTTGAGATGTTGGCAGGACGTTAGTAACTTACTTTGGGGCAAGTGGGCCCTACTGACTTGAAGCCTGGGGGGGCATCAAACCATTATGGAGGTTACAGTCCTTGTATGGTGAAGACCTACCCCATTCCGCCAACATCAGCGCTCATACTCGCCCTCCTCGTGCCGGTAATGGTGATTTCAGCCCATCTGATGGGCCGCCAAGATGCCCCAGCAAACTCACAAACCACTGCAAATAAACAACTTGAATCTGTTCCCATAGATATCCCGCTGCTTGGATTCTCAATTCAGCTGCCTAAAGGCACTCAGGTTGAACGCCAACAGAGCCCAGCAGGCCTGACCTACCAGTTCTTGGCCAGCTCTATTCCAGCTCCAACGAGCCAAAATCCCAATGCATCGATGAGGCCATGGTCCCTCAGAGCCCAGGTCGTTCAAAGCAGCAACATTGAGACAACCGGGCCTCAGTTAATTAGTGAGATCATTGCAGCCCACCGGCAAGCTGGGGCGAATTTGACCAATCTGGCGACCATTCCGTTCACTGTCGATCGAGGCGAGCGAGCCACGCTGGACTATTTTGAACAGCAATTGCCGGAAGGCCCACGTGTGATCTGGGGCTACACAGCGATTCCGATACACGAGAACCACTTTCTGCTCCTGACACTTCTTCTTTCACCAGAAACTTATCAACCCTACCGCTCACTATTAGAAAGTAGCCTCAACACCATCACGCGCACGAGTAAGGCGGCCTCTTCACTTGGACTCAGAGCCTGCATCACTCGAGGTGATGCGTTCTTAGCTTCACTGACACCAGAAAGGCTAAAGAAGCTTGCTGGACTGCGCCAGTGGGTTCGCATTTACCGACCTGCCACAACTTCCAATGGTGCGGATCAAGAGATTGGTTACGCACTACTCAAAATAGAAATAGGCAGCAAAGAATCTGTCCAGACTGGTGATAAACACAACAACCAGGAGGAGGGCCTTCTGGTCACCGTCCAGGCGCGCGTCATCGTTGATGCAGATCGGGATATCTACAGAGACTCAATTGGACTGTACTGGATGGCCTGGAACCAATCGGAAGAAATCTGGTCTGTTCGCGGCACACAGCGACAAGGCGCTGCAGAGCTCTCAGAAGCAGAGTCGGGCCTGCGCTTACCGCCCACAGCTGGGAAACCTCGCCCAGAACTCATTGTCATACGCCAGGGGCGTGAGTCGAACACCAGAACCCCATCACAATGGACTGTCCCCGATGTCTATCTGTCACAGCCACTGGGCTGGCTATTGGGAAGACTGCTGCCAACAACGGCAGAAGCAGAAGGTGAATACTGCTTTTATTTCTACGATTACACGAGCACGACCCCCACACTCAGTCGCCGAATTGATCACTGGGCTCCTTCCAATAATCGATCTGGCCAGTGGATTCTCACAACCCGACTGAACCCAACGGCAACACCGAACACTGCACGCTATAGCGATCAGGGCATTCTCATTGAACAGCGAACTGCAGATGGCGTGGTCACCGTTCCAGTCACATCCGCAGAACTTGACAGAATCTGGAACGACAAGAAATTACGCCGCTAATGTCATACAACCAAAAACAAAAATACTTCGTGTTGCTCGCGAGCCTGATCACCTTTATTGGCTTGTGCTCATGCCAGCAAAAACCAGCGAATCTGGCATTACTTAATGCCAGCCCTGTCACCCCAGCAACAAGGCCTTTACTCGCGCCAGCTTATGGGCTCCTTCAACCAGGCACGACACGTTACGTCAACCTTGAAAAACCTCAAGCCGAACCTCTGACAATCACTATTGCGCCCGACGATCGTTTTGGTGGCTCCGTATCGCGCACCCTCAATGACCAACGCATTGAATATCTTGGGATCTCAAAGCGCGGCAACACTGTGATGCATGCCAGCACCGACATTAAGCGTGGCACAACTACGATTTTCCCGACACCGCTGATTCTGGCAAGTGCCTCTCAGCCACCCTTACAACCGGCGCACCAAGAAGTGCCTGCCCAGCTAGTAGATAGTGAGTCGATTAAGAAGGTTGAAGCTCATGGCATTGGTCGACGAACCGCAGTTTACGAAGGAAGCTGTGTCATAGAGACCAATCAGGGACCAATCACAACGCAACAGATTCGCACCATGTTTCGAGCTGATCTATCAATTGCACAAGCGAGATATACGGGACTCATTTTTGTTGCCAACCAACCTCAGCCTGGAATCGTAGCGATGGTCCTCACCGAAGAGCTGCGTGTCTTTGGAATCCCCATGCGATCTGAGAGTGGAACCTACCTCAGAGAGGACCTTGTCGTCCGCCCCACCACAGCCCCCTCTTCACCTAATGCAGATTCAACACGAGCAACTAATGAGTCCAATGCTTCGTCTGGATAAAAGATAAAGGGCCAGTCTCGTGCTGCCGGCAGGTCAGTTTCTAATCGAGATGCCAAAGCGTCACGACTAAGTCTCTCTGTTGCTTGAAGTCTGCTTGCATAGATCTGCCGTTGATCCGCCAAGAAGTCATGTAGTTCAATGTACTTCTGCTGCCGCTGCGTCGATTTCCAGGGCGACTCTTGAATCATGTCGAGAAAGTTCTTTTTATGTTTACTAGGACCTTGATCCTGTAAGTCGAGCCGCTGAGGATCGTGCCACAGACGATGCCCGAGCGAGATTAATCGATCTAAACCACGATTACTCTTATCCCTAAAGACACTCAGACCTGGCAAAGTCAAGGTGCAACTAATAGCGACAGCCCCAGCCGGGCGAATCCCCAACCATTGATTCATCCACTGCTCCATGACTTTGTCATAGATAGCACCGGATTGGCCATGAATAAATAGATCCGCCAGGGCGATTCGGCTAATCGCTGTGATCACTAACGCTCTGGGAAGCAACGCATCGAGCTCAGGTATGGATTCTCCTGTGATTGGAATCTTCACTGCAATACGTTGTCCAGATTGATCACGCTTCCACAATGGCAGCTCAATTTGAGACGCGTCAACTTTCAGTAGCCGCATCTTGCTATCGGGCCATGCTTGTACAGCCTTGTTATAGGCTTCTACACACGACCGAGGATTCTCATACATCAGCGCCACCAAGCGACGACCAATTGGCGTGTTCAATAAATTTGAGGCACGTACAACCTGCACAGGCTTAACCCATGGCGATCGGAGTTTGGATGTCATCATGGCAAGTTGCCCAGCTGCATCAGTTGCATCTAGATGATTACCCAGTAACTCATGCATCAACTGAAGACCGTTTGCAACACCTTCGGTTGCAAGACAATCTGCCGTGTCCAGGGGCTTTGGTTGCTGTGCCGATTGCCAGCACAGTGGAACCGTCGAATCGAGTGATAGCAGCGGTAAATAATGTCGTATCAAACCATCGCCAACAACATCATCACCCTCCACAACTTTCGGAATCGGTACCACCCCAGCAGGTCCCACATGATGATCAATGACGAGTTCCACACCTACAGCTTGTTTAGCACGCATTTGCTCCGCAAGCGCAATGTATTTCACCAGAATACCTGGATGATGCATTGTTGGCTGATGACCTGTCATCACAATAGGCTGAGCAAGAGGAACGCCAACTGCTTCTTTGGTTGCGTCACCCCACCAAGAGATAGGCTTGCCATCTAAGTCCCCATGGGCTTTATCTGGCGTGCGCCATTTTGGACCGTTCGATGGTCCATCAAACCACAGACCTTGGTCCCAACCTTCACTCACGACGATGAAACAACGGCGTCCATTTTCGGACACGGCGCCTTACCTCGCCGAGCAAGTTGTTCTGTCACGGCACTGCGGTAGTGAGCAAGCCGAATGCTAAAGTCATCAAGCTCTCCACCAAAGGTACGATTTTCGTCTGGATATAAAAGCTTTACTGGAATCTCTCTGATACGAAGTTTAGCTTCGGCAACTTCCACCCAAAACTGCATTGGAATGTCATAACCATCACGGTCGAGCTCCAGCTTCTGACAGGCCGCTACTCGGTAAGCCTTGAAACCACAAAATGCATCAGTAATTCTTAGACCCAAGCAGCGATTGAGCTCATGGGTCATCAGCTGGTTAATACGCCGACGGTCGGCGGGAGGCGCATCATTCTCAGGCCGCGATTCCAGATACCGACTGCCGGATACCACATCTGAATCATCTTCCGCAATTGCCTCTAGAAAGACCGGTATTGATGCTGGCTCATGTTGCTCATCACAGTCAATCGTAATGAGCCACTCAAATGAATGTTGCGCGGCCCAAGAAAGCATATGACGAATTGCCCATCCATAGCCACGGTTTTCTGGACTGCGTATCACATGGACTGGCTGGCCCACTAACGCCTGGCTTGTACCGTCGGTTGATCCATCATCAACAACCAACACATCCGCACAAGAGGCATGAGCAACACGCCCCACTTCTTCAATGACCCTACTGACCGTTTCTTCTTCGTTGTATACAGGAATGCCAATCAGCACCCTACCATTCGCTGGCATTTTATTTTCCTTTGAAGGCTCTACAGAACTCAATCAAAACCCCAGAACGCTTTTTCCTATCAATCATCAATCTCCTGCAAGCGGATCTGGCTTGTAGAGCCTTGTATTGAGAGCCCAGATCTTGTCGGTCAGTGGTCCACGATGCACGCTTTCTTCATCATCATTGCCATCCCTTGCAGCTGTGATTCCCATCTGCGTCTTGGCATCAAGATCGTCTAAGTTTGCAACGAAGATCGCCTCTGGCGTACTCGGAACCTTGGCCGCACCAAATTCAAGCACACCGTGGTGACTGAGAACGATATGGATCAATGCCATTTCTGAATGCTCAGACAAAGAACCTTGCCCAGAAGCGGGCATTTCATTTAGCTTTTCTTTCAGGATCATTGCCCCACCAACAACATGGCCAATGAGATTGCCGCCAATCGTGTATTCAAATCCACGTTCCCAGGTCAGCTCATAGACTTTACCAAGGTCATGCAGAAACAAACCCATCAGCACGAGATCGCGATTCAGTGCAGGATAATGTTGCAGCATTCCATCTGCTAACTTCATCAGCTGTAGTGTGTGCTCCAGTAATCCACCGATCCAAGCATGGTGCAACAACATTGCCGCCGGGGCCTGGCGGAATCTACGCATCAGATCTTCATCGGTCAAAAAGAGTTCGGCCAACGCACGCATTCCATGATGATCTAATGAACGAAGAAGCCCCTCGACCTCTCTAAACATGACATCAATATCTTTCTTGGTCGCAGGAAGTAAATAAAGCATCTCATCTTGAGAAACTTCATGCTTTCGTACTTGCTCCAAAATAATCTGTAGTTGCCCGTTGTAATCCTGTGTCTGACCCGAAATCCAGACAAAGCCAGTCTCTCCCAATTCGCTCAGATGATCACGATTGAATGACCATTGTCGCGCAGGCGCATCCCCAGTGGCGTCTCGTAGTAAACATTTTAAATAGTCTTTACCGTTGCGCGTGGTACCAATTTGCGGATTGAGAATGCTATACGCACCTTCGACGTAATCATGGGGTTTCAGTTTTCTAATATCACGGTGCGTGTCTATCGACATGTCTTGCCATTCTCATAAGACCCTGAATCAGTTCATCCAACACATCACTCAAAAAAGTGAGACCACTATTCTACCACTGGGCCTGCTCTCTTTCTTAACATCCCTGAGAATCACGAATAGCAGCAATAGCTGTCGGTATTTCAGTCAATAGATCTGTCGCGAGCATGCCTGTTTTGCCATTGCGATGAGCCCATTGATCACCTGCAGACCCGTGCACAAATACGCCTGAAATTGCAGAAGTAATAAGTTTCCGGCCTATCGAACCGGCCCCTTCCGACCACTGACCAATAAAGGAAGCGATCACACCCGTCAGTATGTCACCCGAGCCACCAGTGGCCAAAGCAACATTTCCAACATCACTGATCCAGATCTGCTGCCCATCACTCACGACAGTAGATGGCCCCTTAAGCACCACAACGGCGCCCAATCTTTGCGCCAGAAGCTGAGCGGCTGCCGAACGCTCTTTTTCACTCACTGGGTCAGCCTCTATCTGAAACGCGTCTGCCAGGAGCCGATACTCACCCGGATGCGGCGTGACAACTAAGGGCGCTCGAATGTCTGGTCCAACATCCACAATGGCTGCAAGCGCGCGTAGGCCGTCGGCATCAAGAACAATAGGGCAACGATCTTGTGTTAATAAATGTAGCACCAGCTGTTGTACGCTCTCACCAGTTCCAAGTCCGCAACCAATCGCAACGACTGATGCACTGTCAATGATGCGATCTACAATTTCAGCGGCAGCACTCGCCAGAAGCTGCCCTTGAGCATTGACAGGAAGCCCAGCCAGCGTTGCGGTCGGCGCGATGCATCCAGCAGCGACTGCCAACGGTTCTGGAACAGCAAGGACACAACGACCGGCACCCGCGCGCATTGCCGCCTGTCCACACATGGCCGCTGCGCCGAGCATTACTGTTGGCTTTTCTGCACAATCACCAACAACGCAAACAGTGCCAAAGGTACCCTTGTGACCCGATTCTGGTCTCGGTGGAAGTTCAGGACTCAGACCAATTTGAAATTCAGAGGGCTCGGCCAAAGGTGGATCACTAGGACCGATCACCTTTTCGGGTCCTGATCATAATGAACCGAAACAACCTCAATCTCAAGGTTGCCCATCAACCCAAGCATTGCAATAAGATCTTCCGCCATCGAACCATCAATAAGACTCGAAGTGCCAACCAAAATATGACTTGCACTAAAACGACCCGGAAGTGTTGCATCAAGATCAACCCAGGCGCCATCGATCATTGCCTGCGTCCACATATGCCACCCGAAAATATCATCTCGATCAGCGAACTGCTCAGCATAGATTAACCCCGCCGCAGATCGAGCGGGAATACCATGACTGCGCAACAGGGCCGCAAGCAACACAGCATGTTCAGAGCAGTCACCCTCCCGTGAGCGAGCGACTTCTGATGCTGTGGCGAATGCTGTATTGAGTGACTTCGTAGAAATATACTCGTGTACGAAGCGTCGCATTGCTTCAGCTTGCTCCAGATCACTATCCCCAGCCGAGATCAAGGCCGTAGCCACCAACTTTTTGATAGCCGGGTCTTCACCATCTACCACCACTGAAGATTGAAGGAACTCTTCGCTGCTTTGTTCTTCTTTTGTAGCTGGCTGCCGAGCAAAAACATCAACGACGACATCTACCCAGCCAATATTCTCGCCATGCTTGACATATTGCGCCCCTGCAGATGGCAGTGTGCTCAGAACATCGCTTGAAGATTTGAGTCGATATCGAGCAATGCTTGTTGCCAGCGAATTTGGAATAGATCGATTCGGCTTGACAAAGGTCTGGACCATAATCTCTGGCAACTGCTCAGCATCCGTTTGAGCCATTTCCTGGGTGGCCCGCTGAGTCACCATGTCGCCAATAGGAAGACTCGTAACACTCCTGATCAATTCACCTGCCTGGTCATACACTTCATGAGACGTCATGGGGACACCAGCAACTTTGGAATCAAAGGCAACAACTGGAATCTCACGGCCGTCGATGGTCACCGTATCGGGGCCAACCAAACGACGCTTCATCTCAACGTCAATAATTCGAAAACCCATTTCAACATCAACGGTCCGATACTGAATAGTCTTTGCTTTCGACTTCAGCCGTGTGTCCACAAACCGTTCCATTGCTGCGGGCATAAACCAAGAACCGGTTGGCAGTGGCTGACTCGCTTGATGGGTCCGATCACCTTGCATCGTCACTACATTGACCCCATCTGACGTGAAGGTAATTTTGCGTTTAACCTCCGAGGCTCCCATCAATTGCACAACCGTGATCTCAATCGGCTGGCCATCTTTGCCCTCAATAAAAGTCGCCGATGAACCAACACTCATATTTTGACCAGCGCGATTCAATTCAATTTGCATCTCTTGAACTGTTTGGTAGCGACGCCCATCACTTGATCGCACTTGGTGCAACCAGCCTGCATGCGACCCGCCAATAGTGATGGCAAACCATCGCTCCTCTTCTTGTTCCCATACAACCGGGGACAAAGGAGTGGCATCTTCAACCTGAGCAGTGGCCGGCGTGCCTACCAAGATCATCATGCAGCCAAAGATGAGCCCAATAGGAACCACCTGAAACAACCATTTACTCCGCAAGCTCATACAGAATCCTCAGTCGTACCAGATCGATTCAGTAATGGAAACAGAATGACATCGCGAATATTAACTTCGCCACACATCAGCATAATCAACCGATCAATGCCGATGCCAAGTCCACCAGCTGGCGGCATTCCGACATGCAGGGCGTTAATAAAGTCCTCATCAAGTGTTCTAAAAGCCGCCGCTTCATCACCGCCACCTGTGAGCTGCGCTGTAAATCTCTCTCGCTGCACCTCAGGATCATTCAGTTCGGTATAGGCATTGGCGAGTTCCATTCCACCAATAAAGAGCTCTGATCGATCACTAATGTCTGGATCTTCCCGGCGCGGCCTTGTGAGTGGCGAAATTTGACTTGGGAATCCCGTGACAAAAAGTGGCTTCGTTGGTTCAATCGAGTCTTCCACAACTGCATCGAACAAATCTTCAACCAACACCCAATGGTCTTTTTTATCCGCATCCACAATGTTGCATGATTTTGCCTTTGCGAGGACTGCTGCTTCATCCCGCATCGAGCAGCCGGCATGCTTCTCGAAAAGATCGCCATATTCCTGCCTTGCAAAGGGAAGGCTGTAGTCAATTTCATGGTCACCAAAGGAGCGAACAGGCCCCTGTCCATCATTGAGCTCAACGGCCAGGCTATTAAAAAGCCGCTCCGTTAAATCGAGCATCGAATCACAGTCACCAAAGGCCTGGTAGATCTCAAGCATGGTGAACTCGGGATTGTGCCTGCGATCAATTCCCTCATTACGGAAGTTCCGGTTGATCTCATAAACACGCGGCAACCCACCAACAAGAAGACGCTTGAGATACAGTTCGGGAGCAATACGAAGAAACAATTTCATATCTAACGCGTTGTGATGTGTCTCAAATGGACGAGCCGCGGCGCCACCTGCAACTGGCTGCATCATGGGCGTCTCAACTTCCATAAAATCTTCGGCATCGAAAAATGCTCGTACGTGGCGAACAATCTGCGACCTCTGCTTAAAGGTCGCTACTGTCGAAGGATTCATATACATATCAACATAACGCTGGCGATAGCGAGCTTCTGTGTCGGTGAGCCCATGATACTTTTCAGGTGGTGGAGACAATGACTTACATGCAAGGTCAAAGCGATCTGCCCAGACACAAATCTCACCACGATTGGTTTGCCCCATGGGGCCACCAGCAATCACGATGTCACCATAATCCAACTTGGCCGCAAGTTTAAAAGTCTCTGGAGCAACTGCTGCCTTAGAAACACTTATTTGTAGATCACCGGTGTGATCCCGCAAAACAATGAAGACCAGCTTGCCCATTGCTCTGTGCTGTACACAACGACCCGCGACCAACATGTGAGGTCGATTGTCCGTGGCGCCTTCACTTTCTGAAAATGCCTCATGTGCAGAAAGATCAAAGGTGGCACGGGCCTCTGCTAAGGAAGCAAGGCCATCACAGCGATCACCATACCCATCAATACCGAAGACTTCCCGCCACCGAGCAAGCTTCTGCCGCCGGGCTCTTACTAGATCAGAATCGCCTGGTGCCTTTACGGCACCCGCCTTGCTCTCACTCGAATTGGCCTTTGTGTTGCTCATACAAGTAGAATGGTATCTCGCTCAGGCAAACCCTGCATTTAGAGAAGCCCACTTATGTTAGTTTCCTTAGAAGATCGCACTGTCCTTGTGACAGGTGCCAGCACCGGCATTGGCAGAGCCACGGCGCAAGCCCTGGCGGACCGGGGCGCCAATGTGGTGGCTTGTGCTCGCAACCAAGACGCCCTGACCGCCGTTATTGACGATCTTCCCCACACCCCTGGCAAGCATTTGGCCATTGGATGTGATGTCAGCGACCGAAACCAAGTGGGTGAAATGGTCGACCAGACGGTGCGTACCTATGAGACTGTCTACGGACTGGTTAATGCTGCTGGGGTCATGCCGCTAGGCCCATTTGTGGAATGTCGCATGGATGACTGGGATCACGTGGTCGATGTGAATATCAAAGGCGTACTACACACAATTGGTCATTTACTTCCCCATTTTCTGAGCCAACAGACTGGACACATTGTCAACATTAGTTCCATCGCCGGACATAAAGTCATGCCGACAGCAGCGGTTTACTGCGCAACGAAGTTTGCTGTCCACGCAATCTCAGAGGGGCTTCGCAGCGAACTTTCAAAACATGCCCAGTCCGAACCACATACGATACGTGTCACCGAGATTGCGCCTGGTTTAGTAGAAACTGAGCTACGGCATTCAATCACCCACGAGAAGACGAAGCAACAGGTTTCAAACTGGCTTGCTGGAATGAAAAATCCACTTCAGTCTGAAGATGTTGCAAGAAGTATTTGCCAAGCGTTGGAGGCACCTCAACATGTTGGAATCAACCAAGTTCTTCTTCGCCCAATTGAAGAAGTTCACTGAAAAAAGATGATGGCTTCATTTTGATGAGGTAGTATCTCACCTCGCTACGCAGTCCGTTACCACTTTGAGGAACCTAGTTTCTGTACTGGTTTTTAGCTTATGACTAAGAAAATTCGTCGCATTGGCCTGCTCACTGGAGGCGGAGACTGCCCTGGCCTTAACGCCGTCATCCGTGCCGTTACAAAGACAGCACGCTCCCGATTTGACATTGATGTTGTGGGCGTACTTGACGGCTATCGAGGGCTCATTGAAGGAAGTGTAAAAGAGCTCACCTGGTCCACGGTGTCAGGAATACTGAATCGAGGCGGCACAATTCTGGGATCTAATAATCGCGTCAATCCTCAGCGATATCACATTGGCCATGATGAAGATGGCGCCCCACAATTTGAAGATGCCACTCAGAAGTGCCTCAAGACCATTGAAGAACACAAGATTGATGCCATGATCATTATTGGTGGCGATGGAACAATGAGTGTCGCAGAGTCACTTCTACAGGCTGGCGTTAATTGTATCGGTGTACCTAAGACGATTGACAATGACATCATCGGAACTGACCTCACATTTGGTTTCACGACCGCAATGACCACTGCAACATTGTCACTTGATCGCTTACATACAACTGCTGCATCTCATCATCGAGTCATGGTCTGCGAACTCATGGGGCGAAACGCGGGATGGCTAGCGCTAAGTGCAGGCATTGCCTCGGGATCTGATGTCATTCTTATTCCTGAGATTCCTTTTGATATCAATAAACTCTGTGAATATGTCGATGGCCGACAACATCGTGGGCGTGGGTTCTCAATCATTGCCTGTGCCGAAGGGGCCTGTGAGGTAGACGGCGACAAACACGTACGCCTGCACGACCCACTGAGTCCAGATCCGATCCGCCTTGGTGGCATTGGCGCTCATGTGGCTGACGAGGTCGAAAAACGGACTGGCATAGAGACCCGCACCACCGTACTGGGGCATGTCCAGCGTGGCGGCCCCCCAGTTGCCGCCGACCGTGTCCTTGCGACCCAATTCGGCTGGGCCTCAATAGAACTGCTCATGGCTGGTGGCCATGGACGAATTATCGTGGTTCAAGATGGCAAGCTCAGCGATATTGATATCCGCTCAGTAGCGAATAAACAGCGGTTGGTGCCGCTCGATGATCCCCTGGTCCAGGCCGCTCGTTCCGTCAAGACGTCCTTTGGCGACTAGGCACTAATCGAGCATGAGCCCCTTCTCAGACGAGGTGGATTTGTCGGCAGCAGAAGTCGCGCGTATTCTTCAACTGTGCAAAGAGCTATTTTTCTAGATCGAGACAACACACTGATCAAGTGTGATGGCGACCTGGGTGACCCAGCGTCTGTCGAATTGCTTGAGGGCGTGCCAGATGGCCTGCGCCAACTTCGTGAAGCAGGGTATCACTTGATTGTCGTTACGAACCAGGGCGGCGTGGCCAGAGGCCGATATGAAGAAACTGACGTTGATGCCACGCATCAACGCATTGCCACACTTGTTGATGAAGCTGCTGGGCAGCCACGTCTTATCGATCGGTTTTATTACTGCCCATACCATCCTCAAGCAACGATCGATGCATATCGACGAGACCATCCTTGGCGGAAACCACAACCAGGCATGTTGATGCAGGCTGCTGATGATCTAGACATTGACTTAAAAAAGTCTTGGATGATTGGTGATCAAGAACGCGACATTGATGCCGGACATGCAGCTGGATGTCGCACCGTGCTTATTACACCAGTGATGTCTCAAGACCAGGAACATGAAAACCGGGCCATTGAAGTCGTCACTTTTTCCGATGCAGTCAAAGCAATCCTGGATCAACCCACTAAGACGAAACCAAACGCCCCAATCTTGCATCAACCTGTCGCCAAGCTGGAAGAAACTCCTGAAAAACATTCAGGTAAAACTCCGTCAAAAAAACCCACTCCTACCAACAGAAGATCAGAGCAACCAGATAAAAATGCTCTTAGTGAGATTCAGGGCGCGATGACTGATCTCGCCGAGGAGTTTCGTGCAGCAAGAATTCAGCGATCAGAACTGTCGACTGCCCGAATTATTGCTGGAGTCTGCCAGGGACTCGCGATTCTCTTAGCCATACTGGCACTGGTGCAGCTGAATGAGATTGGTTCATTCGCCCGCACCATCACATTCGCAGGATTGCTTCAACTCATGACGATCGCATTCCTTCTGTTTGACTGGCGTCGTTAACAATGCCAGCAATGAGCAATACTTCGGCTATCGATGCCAATACGCGATCTCTGTGCGTCCTACTCCCCTCATGGGTCGGCGATACCGTCATGGCGACAGGACTTCTCAGAGCATGCGCCATACAACATCCACAAACAAAAATACAAGTGGTTGTTCGCCCTGGACTGGGTTCGCTACTTGAAGGACTGCCCTATATCAGTGCCATATTTGAAGCACGCATGAAAGGTAGTGTTGGCCCACTACGATGCGCTCGCAAAATAAAAGAAAGCAAGTCAGATGCGGTTCTCGTATTACCGAATAGCTTTCGATCGGCTCTCATCGCACGCTTATCTGGAATACGCAAGCGTATTGGATACGCGCGAGATCGTCGTGGCTTTCTACTCACTGATGCAATGACCGTTCCAGAGCACAAAGGGCCAATTTCACTTTTGGATTACTACCAACACTTGGCCACCTTCGCATTTGGAAAACGCCCAGATGATATGACCCCAGGCCTCACTGTCACCGCTGAGCAACTTCAAGATAGCAAAGCCTTACTCTGTGAATCTGACCGACCACTCATCATTTTAAACCCCGGCGGCAATCGAATGGCCAAGAGATGGCCAGCAGAGAAGTTTATTGAGTTGGCACTTCTACTCAAGAGTGAACACGGCGTTGAGTTTGCGATCACCGGCTCTCCCGCAGAAGCTGAACTTGTGAGTCAGATCGCACAAGCGATTCCAGACAGTACCGATCTCACCGCCAAGGGCCTTTCCCTGGCGACACTTAAGGGTGTCATCAGTCGGGCCAGCCTTATGATTACCAACGATACCGGCCCGCGACATATCGCAGCAGCCCTTGGGACTCCTGTGGTCACACTTTTTGGCCCAACTGATCATCGATGGACCACACTTCCTGGCGTGAAAGAGCGGCTTCTGATCGCAGAGCCATTCCTTCCAGAGGAACTCGTAGCGGACCATCATGCAGACTTGTGTCATGTTGACCGAATTACGACTCACGACGTATTCGTAAACGCGCAAGCACTGCTCTGCGAAACGCAGGCGACTCGCTCCTGAGCGCGGCGCGAATCAAAGGCATCCATCCTGATTTCGGAACCCGAATAGATGTGCCCACGAGTTCACATCCAATTCGCTCTATCATTCGATCCCTCTCAACCTCTTTGTTGCGACTGTGGCGGATACCCACAGGATCAATAATAAACACATCTGGCTGTTGACCTTGTCCGATCACGATGTTGGATAGTTTAATATCACGATTAAAAAATCCCGCATCTGATATGCGTTGCACCGCATTTCCTAAAGATCGACCAAGATGCCTTGCTTTCGAATCATCAATCGCATCTTCTTGCAGGAGGTCTAGGCATGGTGTGCCTTGGATATAGTTCATTTTCAGCGTCATACGCAAACTAAATCCATGTCGTACACAGGACATGCGTGGTAAATTTGAGGTGAGCACGCCAGCTTTAATGAGACGCCGTGTACCACGACACTGCCGCTGTGGCTGCGTAATACCCAATAAGAGCTTGATGACAAACCATGGCGTCATGGGCCATTGCTTAAGAACTTGCTTTGTTCCATCAGGCAGCGATATCAACCAGACGCTCGTTCGCCCCTGCTCTTTTAGACATTGAATGGCATGTGGCGGGTCAAATGACATTAATAAGGGTCAACCAAGATCTGTAAATGCTGCCAAACACTATACAAGGATCGGCACGGAACCTAACATGCCGCCCAAAACATACACGCTCTTCATAGTGAAATGTATTGCTGTAAACGAGGGTGACCTTGATCTGCACCGTTTGAGCTTGCTTTGAGAATCTTTTTTCAGAATTGCTTATTACCACAGAATCTCCATGCCATTCAAGCTGCTCAAGCAATGGCGAGGGAGCGTACGCCCTTTCTTTATCAAGTGCACACTGGCACTGCCATGGTTTTTTGCGCGACCTTGCCACTGGCGCCGGCGCCCAGCAATATTGCCTGGGTGTGTTTATTAGGCGCCTTTGTGATTCGGTTGCCGTGGCTGTTCAAACCCTGTTTACCATTACTGCTCCAACCGCTGGCATGGTTTCTCTTTCTCTTCGTACTTTGGACGGGCCTCTCCATGGATTGGTCCACAGATCCTGATGCTGGATTCCGTCTTTGGAGAACATCCCGACTGGTGGTGACACCAATACTTCTGTGGCCCGTCCTCGATCGACTCCCTTGGCTTATTGTCTGTTTTCTAATCGGCGTGCTTACACAAAATGTCTTGCAGATTATTGACATCACGGGGCTCGCATCGATCAGCCCTGAAGACGAAGCGCATCGAGCTGGAGGCTTACTGCATCCAACCTTGACCGGCGCCTTTTGTGTGACCGCCATTTGCTGGTATGCCGCTGCCTTTCTCAATGCAACACGGGTCTGGATGATTGCTGCCGCTATTGGTGGCCTTCTTGCAGCCTTCGGACTGGTGATTTCTGGAAGTCGTGGCGGCTGGGTCGCGGCTTTCTTTGCGCTCGTACTCATGTGGATCATTTCAGCCTATCGTTTTCCACAGGTACGACGCCGCTGCGTCATGAGCATCATTCTGTTCGTGCTCTTGTTTGCAGTGAGCTGGCCATTCACAGGGTCAATGATTCGCACCGGAGTAGAGCGAGCCAGCGAAGAGTTCCAGATGATGCAAGAAGATCAGAAATACAACACATCTGCTGGCCTTCGCGTGCTTATGTGGGACTGGGCTAGCCGGGCATTTATGGCTCACCCAGTCACCGGAATTGGCATTGGAAGCTTCAAAGACTACGTCACTGAACAGCCAGAGTATCTTGAGGCTGTTGAATCAGATCCGAACACAGCACGTTACATGCTTCGTGATCATGCACATAGTGACTACCTACAAGTACTCGCGACGACCGGGATCATTGGCTTGATTCTATTCGTGGCAATCCTTTTACTTATTCTCTACCAATCCTGGCATGATCTTAATAATCACATCTTCGCCATAGGCTCATTTTTTGCGACCGTTGGCTGGTGCATCTCTGCTCAATTTGATTCTTTGATTTATATCGGTGGGATGATGGGACTTCTGATGCTCTTGGCATCTGCCACAACCCCGACACGCAGCTTGCTCCGCCTTAAGATCCCCGCATCCGATGCGACCGATATCAGCAGGGCCGTGCAAGTAACTACAAAGAAGTGCTAAGATAAGCTGATGTGGACTTGGTTCCTTTGCATGATTGTCACCTACTTGATCGGCTCGATCCCATTTGGATTACTTCTGGGTTGGACGCGTGGCGTTGATATTCGGCAACAAGGATCACGAAACATCGGAGCCTCAAATGTTTGGCGAATCTTGGGCCGACGTTTAGGACTGCTGTGTTTTACTTTGGATGTATGCAAGGGCGCGGGACCAGTGATTGCCTCTGGTGCAATCATGGGTGTGATTGGCGAGCCATTTACGAATATCACTGCCATACAAATATGGCTTTGGCTTGGCATCGCATTGATTGCAGTGCTTGGGCACATGTTCTCGATTTATCTTGGTTTTCGAGGCGGCAAGGGTGTCGCAACTGGTTTTGGTGCGATGGTTGCAATGTGGCCACTCATGACCTGGCCAGCACTCGGAGCCCTTATCATTTGGGCGATTGTATTCAAAATATCTGGCTACATTTCTGTCGCAAGCATGCTCGCCGCAATTGCACTACCTGCCCTCGTTGTTGCATGGATCTATATCGAATCTACTAACGTCGATGGCAGTAATACAGCGCGATTTAATGTGGGATGGCCGCTTCTTGCTGGCACCGGCATCATTGCAATCCTCGTCATTTGGAGGCATCGACAAAACATTTTTCGCATGGCTACAAAGCAAGAACCGAAATATGGACGGCTAAAAAACGCGGAGTGAGTTTGTTATCTGCCGGAGTCAGGAATTTCAACAACCACTGGCAAGTAGATAATCATCTGATCGCTTGCATGCTGCAGCTGATTAATCCACTGCCGAATCCACGCCATCTGATCCAACCGGTCTTGAGGCGCCTCATCTGAAATAGCCACAAGCCGCGTTGTCACTGGTTCAACCAGTGCAAGTTCTTGCAGAAGGCTGTCCACATCACATAGCCGGATTGCAATGGTGTACGTGGCGCCACTATCAGAATAACTCAACTGGATATCGTAATCCGGAGCTAAATTCGATGGACCACTGATCACACCAGATTGATTTGTTTTAGAGCCTTGCCCTGCAAAGTCTTGATCGCTCACCCAGTTTCGATGACCACCATCGAACCAACGGACAGGGCCATCTGCCATATCCATCGCCGCGAGCGTGCCTGGCATTGGCCCAACACGACTCGGATCATCTACAGCGAGTAAATCCTGCTCTAGCTGGGCTGCCTCTATGCGAGAAAAATTGCGGACGACTGTCACCATGCCATCCTCAGCGGCCAGGCGGCGCCTTGCCCTGAGAAGTAGTTCCATTGCCTGTTTGTCTGTCGATGCAGACAAAACCAATGCAAATGGAATTGGCTCAGCGTTGAGTCGCCAAGTTTCTTTCACACTCCGTTCCGATACGCTCGAGTCAACAGCAAGGATCTCTGGCATTCGCACTGCTTCACTTTTGGCGAGCAATGGTGCCACTGCTTCAGGCGGCAATAGCCCGTCATTGTTGCCGGATGCCAACAATGGCGCCTCAGAACCCTCTGGCTCTGAAAGGCCAGGCGAGATGGCGATCATAAAGATGACTGCGCCAGTGACAATAATGATGGCCGCTGCCAAAGCTGTAATCAAACGCAAGAAGCGAGCTCGTTGCGCCTGCTTATTTATTTTCCTTCGATAAGCGCCCGGTGCTGATACTTGAGAAGCAACGAGCATTGGCCTTGCAAGTGCAGTCTGTACGTCGATCTCCATACCAACAGGCATCGGCGAAGACTTACATGATTGCAAGAGGCGACGATCTGCCTGAAGCGACTCAAGTAGCTGCATCAGCGCCGGATGATCTGCTAACTTGGCAAGCAATGCCTGTTGCTGGCTTCCGTCAAGTTCACCCTCCACAAAGGCATGCAGATCAGCCTCTTGAAAGGCTTTCAGACTCTGCTCAATGGCTGGATCCCGCGGCCACCCATCAGGCATGTCGTTTCTCACTTGATTTGGATCTTCACTTTCCGTCATACGAAGTTAAATAGCCTTTTATGATCTGGATGACCTGACTCAAAGGTATGAGTGCATTTCCTTTACGACGCCTCTTGTCCGCTACCTGAGGCCTTATTTTTGTGTGACTGCTCGCCCCACTTTGTCTCATAGGCATGGCGAAAAGCCAGCCTTGCCCGATAGACCCGCGACTTAACCGTTCCAAGTGGAACCTCCAAAACCTCAGACAACTGCTGATAGCTGAGCTCTTGAATATCACGCAAGATCAACAATCCACGTGTTTGAGGTTCTAGCTCAGCGAGGACCTCATGCACCTGAATACTGGCCTCAGCCTGTTCGACGCCGGCCCCCGGCTCAGGTTCCAACCCTGATCCAATTCGATCACGAGATTGTGGCTCAGGGGCCACCGCAAGCGGTTTATGGCGGCGTAATCGCTCCCGTCGCAAATGGCTCAAGCAACAATTCATGGTGACACGGATCACCCAAGTACTCAGCTGAGCCCGCCCGTCATAGCTATCCAGCCCCTCGATCACCCGCACCATCGTGTCTTGAGTAATATCCCTGGCCTCTTCTGGGTTGCCCAACATGCGGTAGCAAACCGCATAGATTCTGGGCTGATAGGCCTGAAGCAACTCTCCCATTGCATCAGCATGCCCATCACGGTGTGCCTCTACCAACTGCAATTCTCGCAGGGGAGTCATCCGCGGGGGCGCTTGCGACAGTGGGCCTGACTCTGAGGCAGGCGTCTGGTCGCCACTGGGAGTACTTCCTGATTCTTGTGCCATATCTACTACCGAGGAGCTTGTAATCCCAATGAGACCGCGTCAGAGGGTTTTTGAGCTCTTTGTACGCGGCTGATTTTAGCGAAACAGAGATCCACCTGTCTCCAAAGCGCCCTAGAGTACCGAGCCACACTATCATCGTAGCGGTCCCCATGTGAACATCAGCTTATGACACAAGAAACAACATACCAGTCTCCATTATCTGCCCGCTATGCCTCTCCTGAGATGCAGGCGATTTGGTCGTCCCAACGAAAGTTCTCAACTTGGCGACGACTATGGCTTGCGCTTGCCGAGTCAGAGCAGGCATTAGGCCTTGACATCACTGACCAACAAATCAATGAACTCCGAGCCCACCTCGATGACATTGACTACACCTCTGCTGCCAAGCATGAAAAACGTCTGCGCCATGATGTGATGGCTCATGTACATACGCTTGGGGAGGTGGCGCCAACAGCTCGGCCGATCATCCATCTTGGAGCAACCAGTCAGTTTCTGAATTGCAACACCGAGTTAATGCAACAGAGGGACGCCCTGCAACTGATAGCCAATCGCCTTGCCAGCGTCATCGATGCACTCGGCAGGTTTGCAAAGACACGACGCAACCAACCCACCCTGGGATTTACCCACTACCAACCAGCCCAACCAACGACTGTTGGGAAGAGAGCTTGCCTTTGGGCCCAAGAATTTGCCATCGCAATTGATGAGATTGAGACACGTCTTCAAAAACTTGGCTTTCGAGGCGTCAAAGGAGCCACCGGCACCCAGGCTTCATTTATGAGCCTGTTTGATGGTGATGCCAATAAGGTCGAACAACTAGACCGTATGGTCACCGAAAAAATGGGCTGGAATCCAGATCAACGGTATGTCGTGACTGGACAAACTTATCCACGCATCGTCGATGCCCAGATACTCTCCGCACTTGCTATTGCTGCATCTGCAGCCCACAAATGTGCGACTGATATCCGGCTCCTGGCAAATCATCGTGAGGTAGAGGAACCATTTGAATCGAACCAAATTGGTTCCTCGGCGATGGCCTACAAGCGAAATCCAATGCGTTGCGAACGGATCTGCGCTCTATCGAGGTTCGTGATGTCGCTGCCAACAAATGCTTTCCAAACGGCCTCTGTGCAATGGCTTGAGCGGACACTTGATGACTCGGCGAATCGTCGCTTGACGCTACCAGAAGGGTTCCTTGCTCTAGACGGGCTCTTGGCAACGATGCAAAATGTCGCGGGGGGGCTCATCGTGAATGATGCCATTGTCACGGCAAATCTACAGCAGGAATTACCATTCCTTGCTACTGAGAATCTAATGATGGCAGCAGCTGCACATGGAGCTGATCGCCAAGAAGCCCATGAGATTGTCCGAAAACTTTCTCAAGAAGTGGGCACAGAGATGAAGCAGACAGGCTGCGGCAACGATCTGCTCAAGAGATTGGCCAAGCACCCGATGTTTGCCAAGGTTGACCTGGAAGCAACACTTGATCCCATGGCTTTCATTGGTCGCGCCCCGCAGCAAGTTGATGAGTTTATTTCGGTTGTTGTTGAACCGATTCGAGCTAGATATGCCGGAACGAACGTCAATGACGTTGAACTCCAGGTCTGAAATGAGCTTGTCATAACTCGCCTCGCCAATGCGATGACCTCTAGGACCTTGCCCTCTGGAAACAGGCGAACCACAGAACACTCGATGATTGGATGATCGCGTGCTTATGGCATCCAAACGAGGGGAATAGACAACTCATAGGACCCCCGGAAACCTGTTTGCGGATTGCGAACACGCTTCCCTCAATGTCTTGGCACTTTCGAGTATTCCAAGCGGGAGAGCAGCCTTCACCACCCAAAAAACGATTAATTTGCACTATCCCATCAAAAAGAGAAGGGACGTAAACCCTTACAGGACAACATCTCATCAATAATTCTGGCCCAAAAATAGGCTGGAAGTGGGCTAAAGGGACTTGCAGAACCATGCCTAACGTGATGACAATGCATACGAAGGCCCATTTCTGGTCATCAGAGAGGGGGTCTTTGGTCGATCACTCAGTGAAGTGATGATGTTCAGAGCCAATAAATAACCCGTTGGAAGTGAGGCAAAGTATGGAAGCATACGATCGCTTGATCAAGCTCGTTCATGAAGCTCAAGAGGATGTCCATAAAGCTGATGGAGGCAACAAAGCTGCTGGCACCCGCGTTCGCAAGCAAATGCAGGACATTAAGCAAGCTGCTCAAGATGTTCGCGTTGCCGTTCTATCGGCACGTAGCGACGACTAAGTAGGCACCGCACTGCTTGAATCTGATTGCTAGTGATGCCCTCAGCTCAATAGCTTTGCATATGCTTCGTCTGGGAGCCTTGGCTCCCCGAAATATCGCATTGAACGAGATGATTGAGAACTAGCCAAATAAGCCTGTGTTATCAACAAGCCCTGTATCTAAATGATTGGGCCTTATGCTGGTAACACCTTGCTGTTAATATCGTTGACGGCTGCGTGCAGCCGTTCCTAGTTATCTGACGGAGAGGCCACATTGTCTGCTGCAGAAGTAATTGATATCTCAGCCATTGATCTCACTGAGATTGCGATCTCAGCTGATGAGGTCGGCGAAATGTTGCCGCAGTGCGGTGATATGCGTCATTTAGACCATATCATCTACCATACGTCAGACTATTCTCAGGGCGTTGGTATTAAGTACGTTCGCAATGATGAATTCTGGGTCCCGTTTCATATTCCGGGCCGCCCCCTTCTCCCTGGCGTTTTAATGATCGAGGCTGCAGCTCAACTGTGCTCGATTATGTTCCGCAGAAAAACAGGCAAAGACAATTTTCTCGGCTTTACGCGATGTGATCACGTCTCTTTCCGCGGCCAGGTCGAGCCTGGTGATGAACTTATCTTGACCCAGGAGGTCCTTAAATTCGGCCATCGTCGAATGGTGTGCAAGACACAAGGACTCGTCAAGGGGCGCATGGTCTTCGAAGGCCAAATTACTGGCATGACGATCTAGTCCTCCGCGTTTGAGCCAAATTATGGATGCACCCCCACTTGTCTTTGAACCCATTCTCAAATACCGGGTATGGGGCGGGCGAAAGCTTGCTCACTTAGGTAAGCAACTCCCCCCAGACGAAGTCATCGGTGAGTCTTGGGAGATTACCGATCTACCAGAAACCACTGAGGATGGGCAGTCACGCGTCGCTCATGGACCAATGGCTGGACGCACACTGCGATCACTTATTCAAGAAGACCCCCAAGCGATACTCGGAACGGGCGCATCAGAAGATGATCCCTTCCCCTTGCTCATTAAATTTCTTGATGCCGAACAAAACCTATCCGTTCAAGTGCATCCACCTCAGTCCTATGTGGAAAAACACTCGGACACCGCACTCAAGTCAGAAGCCTGGGTCATCCTGGCTGCCGAACCAGGCGCCCAACTCTATATTGGATTACGAAAAGGGCTTTCTGCTGAGCGACTGAAGGCACAAGTCGAAGCAGGTACATTTCAAGACGAACTCATCCGTGTCGACGCCCACGTCGGTGACTGCCATTATCTTCCTGCTGGAACTTGCCATGCACTCGGTGAAGGGATTGTGGTTGCTGAGATACAGACACCAAGTGATACCACTTTCCGAGTCTATGACTGGGGACGCACTGACCGAACAATGCATATTACAGAAGCAACCGAGTGCATTGACTTCGACAATCCCTTGCCGCCAAGTCAAACTGATGCGCCGATAGAACAAAGAGGTGAAGTTCGCATGCAGCGATTATGCGATTCACCATTCTTTACAATTGATCGACTTGAGGCCTTAGAAGATGAAGTCCTACCTATCGAAACCGGAGATCAACCCGTCATCTGGATGGTGCTTGATGGACGAGCTCGCATCGACAGTGCAGACCTAGACCACAACGCAGTTGAACTTAATCGCGGCATGACAGCATTGCTTCCGGCCAGCCTAACCGGCTCAGAAGTTGCAATAGAGCGAGGCTGTATTTTGCTTGAGGTTCGGCCGTTAACGCATTGACCAAAAACAAGGTCCGAAAACATTTTTCACTTGTTCGGAAGGCGCACGGGTCGATCTTTGCGCGTCATAGTCGTTATCAATAGCGCCCGTATTGCATTGCAGAGTCTGTCAACACAAGGCCGATGGAACGATCCGCGTCACGAGCAAAAGGGAAGTGGTTGTGACAGTATGATTGCACGAGTTGTTTATGGATGTAACAAATACATCTTGGGTTCAGGCCCGCGCCGCCTTTGCACTGAAGTCTTCAGGGGGGTATCGCTGCGACGCAGCGCCGACTCTGAACCCTACAACTCGTGCAAATCAATCACTCGCAAACACCACAACAAATGAGCTTATTGCTGGATCAGTACATCAGCCTCCCCACTTTGCTAGCGCAGCTGCCACAAGGCAATTGTCAACTGGACAATTACAGTTGTATACGCGGCCTGCTGATCGTAATGAAGCGGCTGTAGGCGTTGCTCTCGGTAAATGCGTTGATTTACGCGCCTAGTCAACCAGTCCGAACTCAATAAGACTTGCCCCAGATAACCCGCTGTACTGATGGCTCGCCTGTAAATGCACATGTGCCCGGCTCTGCGTCAGCTTGGCGGGGAACACATCGCACCGTTACCTGTAGATCGTTTTTGATCTGACCTTCTAGTTCGGGATCGCCGTTGTAATGCGTTGAAGCAAAGCCACCACCGGAGTCCTGGCTGAAGAACTCATAGAACGCTTCCTTCGTATCGATTGCATGTGTATGAGATTCGCGGAATGCAAGTGCCCGCTCAAACATACCTTGCTGAATCTCATCGAGTAGCTTCACAATCTCACTCACAAATTGCTGTTTTGGAACCGAAGCTTTTTCCTTCGCAGGCTTGTCACGGCGAGCCATAAAGACACTGTCATTGGCCATGTCTCTTGGACCCACCTCGAGACGTATAGGAACGCCTTTCTTGACCCACTGCCAATTCTTTTCCCCGCCACGCAGATCACGCCCATCGATCTCAACCTCAATCTTACGACCGTGATACGTCTTTTGACGGAGCTCGTCCGCTAAAGCATGGCAATAGGCTTCCACCTCTTGTGGCTGATCGGCCTTAAATATGATTGGCATGATGACCACATGAGCCGGTGCAAGACGCGGTGGCAGCATCAGACCATCATCATCTGCATGGGTCATAATTAATCCACCAATCAACCGTGTCGATACACCCCAAGAGGTTGTCCACGCGTGCGTACGTTGGCCATTTTCATCCAAAAATTGGATGTCTGAGGCTTTCGAAAAGTTCTGGCCTAAGAAGTGGCTGGTTCCTGCCTGTAAAGCCTTGAGATCTTGCATCATTGCTTCAATGCAATAGGTTCGAACAGCGCCTGGAAAACGCTCGGCCGCTGTCTTCTCACCTGTGATCACAGGCATCGCCATAAATTCATTCGCGAACTTTGCGTAGACATCCAACATACGAATCGTATGCTCGGCGGCCTCTGCTTCAGTCGCATGCGCCGTATGTCCTTCTTGCCAAAGAAACTCAGTGGTTCTTAGAAATAGGCGTGTCCGCATCTCCCAGCGCACAACATTTGCCCACTGGTTAATAAGAAGCGGAAGATCACGGTATGACTCAACCCACTTGGAAAAGCTTGCTCCAATAATTGTCTCCGAGGTTGGCCGCACAACCAGTGGCTCCTCAAGTGGACCAGCTGGAACCAGCCCGCCCTCGGCACCCTCCTCTAGTCGATGGTGAGTGACCACCGCACACTCTTTTGCGAAACCATCAACGTGTTCAGCCTCCTTTTCAAGAAAGCTCAACGGTATAAATAGTGGGAAGTAAGCATTTCGATGACCAGTGGCCTTGAACATCTCATCAAGTGACTTTTGAATGTTCTCCCAAAGAGCGTAGCCCCAGGGTTTAATGACCATGCATCCACGGACTGGTGAGACCTCCGCAAGGTCCGCACCCCGGATCACTTGTTGGTACCACTCCGGGTAGTCCTCTGCTCGTGTCGGAGAAATCGCTGTACGTTGTTTTGGCTTGTTCGTCATATACCGCCGAATTATAGAACGACCTTGACCATGCTCGCTATCCTCTGGTCAGGATCATTTACTGAGTGATGACAAATCTACCTATGACAGCCTCCAGCCCCATCACCTCAAGCCGGGTTATTGCCGCGGATATCAAGCTGTCTCACAGCATCTTCGCTTTACCCTTTGCCCTTCTGGCAGCATTTTTGGTTGTCGCCAAGACCGGTGGATCAGTTGATTGGGTCAAATTCAGTAGTCAGCTTCTGTTAATCATACTAGCTATGATCTCGGCTCGAACGGTCGCCATGCTTTCCAATCGAATTCTTGATCGCAAGATCGATGCCACCAACCCACGAACGAAGAATCGTGCCATTCCTTCGGGAAGACTGCCCCTTAGACATGCAATTACGACCCTGCTGACGGTGGCTCTCGTCTTCATGCTCATCTGCTTGGCCTTCGCTCTGTTTTTTGGCAACTGGTGGCCCCTCATCCTGGGCATTCCAGTGCTTCTATGGATTGCTGTTTATCCACTATTAAAACGTTGGACCTGGGCTTGCCACCTTTACTTAGGCTCTGCCTTAGCTCTGAGTCCGATTGCTGTGGCCATTGCGATAGAACCCAATGCCCTTTTTACAATTCCCGCCATCTGGCTGATTGCTGGAATGGTGCTGTGTTGGGTCGCGGGCTTCGATGTCATCTATGCACTTCAAGATGAATCAATTGATCGCAGCCAAGGCATCTCTAGTATCCCCGCTCGTTTTGGCAGTGCCACCGCTCTTTGGCTAAGCCGCCTACTCCATCTCCTTGCAGTCGGATTCCTGGTAGCAACGGTCCTTATTGAACCAATCTTTGGCCTACTATTCTGGATTGGCATCGCGACTGTCTCTGCCCTGTTGCTCTATGAACATCTCACAGTCGCTCGCTGGGGCACCACTCGGATGGCTTTGGCATTCTTCACACTTAATGGCATTATCAGCTGCATCCTTGGTGGACTGGGCATCATCGATACGCTCATTAACTAATCAAGTAGAACAGCGTACCTGATCAGAGCAAACCCACTTGTGGGCTTATCAACAGAGCGATCACTGATGTATACCAAGGCCCTGAAACATTCTCACGATCTACAGTTACAGCCAAAGCGAACTCACCACACTTCTAAGGTGAGATGAGTGCTTGACGAGCATCGTTCAAAGTTTATTGCGCCAGTGAGCCCATCGGATCCCAAGGAGGAAGCACGGTCGGCTCTTCTGACAACACCGCTTGTAGCTCTTTTGGGAGTCGTGACCGGTGACATGCAATCTCGAACATATGCTCATCGAACCAAGAGTCATTCATTGTGTAAAAGCCCTTGCGGCCGCTCTTATCACTGCCCCAACTGTTCTCCACTCTCCAACGGCGCGGCTTACCATCAACTACATCAACACCTGTAAAGAGCATGGCATGGGTCATGAGCGTTTCGTGATAATCCAACCGACCCGCCTTATCAAGCGTAAATTCAGAGTCATAGATCTCACCATACGTATAAAGATCACGATCCCAGAGCCCCAATTGACGTTGCATCTGCTTGCCGACATCACATCCAAACCAAACTGGCTCACCTGATTCAAGTACTTCTTGCGTAATAGACTTAATCATGTCCATCTCTACGTTGAGGTAAAGAACACGACCACCACCAACCACATTGCCAAGACATTCCACCGTATACATACGACCTCGAGGGCTGCTTTCGCGTGGGTCATTTACAATGCAAACATACTCATCTAAATCAATATCAACATATTTAGCAGCAAATTCTCGAGGTGTCATTTCGCCGTCACGATGGAATTTTTTATCTTTGTCTTCCCATTGCCAATCAAAATTCTTTGGAGGCGTGCCCAGGTGAATACAAAGCATTCTCCATATCACTTCAAGAATCTCATCCTTAGCAGCACGAACTTCTGACTCCTTCGCACCACTGGCGTGAATATCACGAAGTGCCTTTGCGCCCTCACGAAGTTTATGAATCACCATTGCATTCATTCTTCGAGAATGAGAAGAGCTCTCCGTTTCAGGCATCGCAGACTGAGGCACGAGCCCATGCTTACTCACAATGTTGACGAACATATTCCATTGGCCGCCATCATCGAGTGGTCGATCAAGTAAAAATGCAGGCACGCGATCATCAAGAGGGCGATCTGCTGTACTAATGATCTGCTCTAGAAAGTAATTTGCTCTTTCAAACTTATCCCAAAAGAACATGTAGTTCTGACTGAACTCGAATTCTTTGATGTTCATCTTTTTCATTGCACCAACTCTAAATAGATTCAGCGCGGCAAATAGCCAACATCTTCCAGATGCCTTCTGATTTGTGACCTCCCAATCATCTAAACGGGTCGAGAACGAGAAGTCTGTACTCGTTACCACAGATCGATCAAGAGCAACGTCTTCGATCGGGGTCTTTGTGACGGCATTCTGAGAAATCCGATTCCGAGGCCTACTTTCAAATGTGTCTCTCAAAGCATCAATCTGTCGTTCCGAAAGATTGCCGCTGTTTGTTTCTACTCTTTGGCCTGATCCAGCTAGTGTTGTCATGACTTACTCCTTGCAGATTGTCTATACATCGTAGCAGGCCTAAGGAACTTGCCCCAATAGACCAGCGGCGATAAATCGTGCACAACCCAGGCTTACCTAAAAAAAAGCCCCGCCGAAGCGGGGCTCGCTGAATTTCAATGAGATGGGCAGATAGAAATTCCAGCAGTAGGGTTGTTTCTTTTAGTTACTGTCTTCCTTGACTTCATAATCAGCATCGATCACGTCATCAGCATTTGCTTCTGGGCTCTCTGGGGCCGAATCACCGGATGGCTGAGCCTGGTCCGCTGAAGTCGACTCATAGACAGCCTTGCCAAGTTGGATTGCGGCTTCATTAAGCTGCTTCAACGATGCTTCAATCGCTGCCTTATCTTCGCCCTTGACCTTATCGTCAAGGTTGCTCAAGGCTGATTCAATGCTTCCGCGCACATCTGGCGAGACTTTGTCGCCGTGCTCTTCAAGCTGCTTCTTCGTTGTATGAAGCACTTGTTCAGCCGCATTCTTTAGATCTACAAGAGCTCGACGCTCACGATCCTCGTCTGCATGCGATTCTGCCTCTTGCTTCATACGATCGACTTCCTCAGTCGAGAGGCCTGATGAACCAGTAATCTCAATCTTCTGACTCTGCCCAGTGGCTTTATCAGTTGCCAATACGTTCAGAATGCCGTTGGCGTCAATGGCAAACTCAACTTCAATTTGTGGCATTCCACGAGGAGCAGGAGCAATACCGCTTAGATCAAAGCGACCCAATGTGCGGTTATCCTTTGCAAAATCACGTTCACCTTGCAGAACATGAATGGTCACAGAAGTCTGGCTATCCGCCGCTGTTGAGAAGACTTCTTTTTTCGAAGTTGGGATCGTTGTATTTTTATCAATGAGCTTGGTCATCACACCACCGAGGGTTTCAACACCAAGGCTCAATGGAGTTACGTCGAGCAACAACACGTCTTTGACGTCACCCTGCAGAACACCTGCTTGAATTGCTGCACCAATAGCAACAACCTCATCTGGGTTTATTGACTTATCAAGTTCGGCTGTTCCGAAAATCTCTTTGGCAAGCTCCTGCACTCTTGGAATACGAGTAGAACCACCAACCATGACCACGTCACCAATATCTGATGGGCTCAGGCCAGCATCCTTAAGTGAGGTTTCACAGGGCCCACGCAAACGTTCGAATAGATCATTACAAATACTGTCAAAAGTCGCTCGTGTGATCTTGACCTGAAGGTGCTTCGGCCCGTTTTGATCTGCCGTGATAAATGGAAGGTTGACATCTGTCTCCATTTGCTGTGACAGCTCACATTTCGCCTTCTCTGCGGCTTCTTTCAGACGCTGAAGTGCCATTGCATCGCTACGAATATCGATGCCTTCCATTTTCTTAAACTCATCAGCAACATAATCAATCAATCGTTGATCAAAATCATCGCCGCCCAAGTGTCCATCACCACTTGTTGATAGCACTTCAAAGACACCATCCCCAACATCGAGCAGAGAGATATCAAAAGTACCACCACCCAAGTCGAACACTGCAATTTTCTTATTGGTGTTCTTTTCAAGACCATAAGCAAGCGCAGCAGCAGTCGGCTCATTGATGATTCGCTCGACTGTCAAGCCTGCGATTTCACCGGCATCTTTCGTCGCTTTCCTTTGCGAATCGTTGAAATAAGCAGGAACGGTAATCACAGCCCGACTAATTGACTCACCAAGATAGTCTTCCGCTGTTCGTTTGAGCTCCTGAAGAATCATTGCTGAAATCTCAGGTGGCGTATATGACTTACCTCGGGCGTCGACGGTTACGAGATCGTCGCTTCCACCTTCGATCCCGTAGGGAACAAGCTTCTCCTCAGACTCGACCTCATTATGCCGGCGTCCCATGAAACGCTTGATGGAGAAGACGGTATTTTCCGGATTCGTGATCTGCTGGTGCTTTGCCGCCTGACCAACCAGCCGATCTCCCTTATCTGTAAATGCAACAACCGACGGGGTCGTGCGATTACCTGATGCGTTGATGAGCACTTTGGGTTGCTCACCTTCCATAACGGCGACCACAGAGTTGGTGGTGCCTAAATCGATTCCAATAATTTTTGACATAGTGTTTATCCTCCAGGAAGCAGGGCTCAAGGCCTCTGACTTCCGAATGCGACCACAACCAACTGTGAGCGCACCTTCACTACCAATAGAAGAATGCAACATTGATGCCAGTTTTTACCCCCCCTAAGACCCCCTTTAAGAGGGTTTGTCGCACCGTAACGGCAATAAGTGGAGCGCCGGCTGCCAGTTTGGCGGCCTCATGGGCATTACACTCTAGCGATGCTGACCATTGGCCAAAAGAGCCTCCCGACACCCCTACTGCTTGCGCCAATGGCCGGCTACTGTGATCTCGCCACACGCCTGATCTGTCGTGAGCTCGGCGGAGTGGGGCTCGCCAGCACCGATCTACTGAACTCTCATAGCGTGCTCGCAGGGGGCCACCGCGTTAACCGCCTCACGGCGACCTGCGATTCTGACCGGCCTCTTTCGATGCAGCTCTATGGGAATCACAATGATCCCCTTCCAGATGCAGCTCGCTGGGCTGTTGATCAGGGCGCTACGACGGTCGACATAAACATGGGATGCCCCGTCGACAAAGTCTGCAAAACAAATGGTGGATCTCTCCTCCTTTGTGATGTTGACCAAACCGTAAAGCTCTCCGCCAAAATAGTAGCGGCGATCAGCGCTAGCAACGTACCAGTAACAGCCAAGATTCGCCTAGGGTGGGCATCAGATCAGATCATCGCACCGCAATTAGCAGCGCAGCTCGAATCAGTCGGAATACAAGCAATTACTGTTCATGGCCGTACGACACAACAGCGTTTTGGAGGCCGTGTTGATCTCTCTGCCATCAGAGATGTCGTGCGTGCCGTCAAGAAAATACCCGTGATTGGCAATGGCGATATACGTGAGCCTGAGGATGCCATTGAAATGATGGCCGCAACAGGCTGCCAAGGCGTCATGATCGGACGAGGCGCACTACGTTGCCCATGGATCTTCAACCGCACCTGGGAGCTCATGCAAACAGGCCACAAAAGTCCAGAACCGCTTGCGGTCGAGAAGATTGATATTATTTCCCGCCACTTAGATCTGCTTTTAGAACATGCAGACGAGTTCACTGCCGTGCTCTGCCTAAGCAAACGCATTAGCTGGTATGGCAAGACAATGCGACATATCAAAGGGCTCAAAGAGCAAATTCGTCTTGCCAAAGACTCGAAGACAATACGACAGGCGCTTGCCCAATGGAGAGGCAAACTCAACTGTGAACCCGCATCAGCGATTGACGCTATTGCCTGCTTTTAAGATGCACTGTCCAGTTTGATCGCATCGATCTGATCAACCTCAAGCCGGAATGGGCCAGCTTTCTTGTCGTACATATAAAACTCGATTGCTCGAACGTCATCTGGCGAAATACGCCCCGCCATGCGCTCTCCAAAGAAGTGCCGTTCCATCTCATTAATCGGTATCACAACCGAGGTCCATGTGTCTTTTTCTGTTGGAAAACGTGTCCAGTAACTATCCGCACCTCGCACACTCGATTTACGAGTACCAATAATCCATGTCCGACCATCGCCACGTACCCGCATTTTAATTGCGTCGGCGCCACGCATTGAGCCTTCTTTCAGGTTCCGGCGGATCGAAGAAAAACCACCGTTGTTTTCCAGCGATGTTTCACCTGAAAAAATCATAGAGCCATTATTGATATTCACTTGGCCAGTCGAACGACCACCCATAACGCCATCAAGAACGATATCCCAATTTCGAGACTCATTCTTGTCATCAAAGCCCAACAGTGCATTTTCAGTCGAGACATTTTTCTTTGGTGTGTTCATCGAAGAGGTATCCGCGTTCATAGCCAATCGATCAATAATGCGACGATATGCCCATGCCTTATCAGAGTCCGTTTTACTGGCCGCTGCTGTTGCTATTTCAGTCTTGAGTTGGCTTCGATCAGACTCACTCAAACCAAAACCGCCCGAGAGGTAAATCGCTTCAAGTGCTGTTGCATAGACGTCGGCACAAGCACCTGTATTACCGTCGTTATAAAGTGGAACACCTCGCTCGATTGTGACCATCAATAACGCATACAGCGGGTTTTGAGCTGGAGGCGGCATGAGAACTCGATCAATCACATGCACAACACCGTTGCTTGCGCTGAGATCTGCAGCACTCACTGCAGCATCTCCGACAAGCACACGCCCCTGCACATAAGACACCGGCAACTCTGTTCCGGCAAGCGTCGTTACCGAGTCACGCCCAATCAGATCTGCTGCCATGAGATTGCCCGACACGACATGGTGGGTCAAGATCCGCTTAAGCGTTGGCGTGCCTGGCTCAGCCAAGACAGCTTGCAACACCTGAGGATCCACCTTTGCAAAGGCTGAATTCGCAGGAGCGAAGACTGTAAAAGGCCCCTGGCCAGACAGTGCCCCACCTAAATCAGCTGCAGTCACAGCTGTCACTAACGTACTGAGATCATCACTACTCACAGCCAACTCAACGATATTCGGCTGAGGCGATGCGAAAGCAAGCGTCGCTGCAATAGCAATTGTCGAAATGGTCATTTTATTCTCTCCCTCTAATAACACTCATTCTTGAGTAAAGTGCTTGTTTACAATTTATTCCTTTAGGGCTTCAGCCACTTTCATCAGCTCTAGTAGTCGCGTTGCTGAAAAGCCTTGATCCCAGAACCAACGAACAATACCGTTCTTATCGATGAGAATGATGCGTCCATTATTTGGTTTTTCATTCCCCGTAAACTCTACAACTGGCTTCGCAGCGCTTCCGTAAAGCGTAACGACCGATGCCCAATCTTCCCTTGGTATTCCACCTCGCATACCATTATCAATCACCGAACTAAACAAACTTGGAATGGCACCGGGAATCGTGGGCACTTCAACAATGCGGTCAGAAAACTCCATTTGCACTAAACCAATTGTCCACCGGTCCAAGTCAAACTGGGTCTCCTGCACATACCCAACCAATAGCAGCAATGGACTACCCAAATAGGCGCCAGGCAAGGCAACGGGAACCTCATTCAATGATTCACCAGTGACTTTTGGAAACGGCTCACCGACTGGATTCCGATTTTTCCAAACAGTCTGACACCCATTGATTGAAAGCACACTTCCTGTCACCAATAAAAGGACAGCAAGAACATACCACTGCTTTCGAAGTCTTCTAACAATAGCCATATGACCTTCCTTGAGCTGGTGTAGACCAACTTCATCACAGCCCCACATAGTAGGCTAGACGGCCACAAATAGTCCGCTCAACAGCACCGTTAAGTCGAGTCATCTTCAACTACACAAAAACTAAACATATCTCGGCAAAGCCGCTCTACTGCGCGCTGGGCTAAATTACGAGCGATAAATGCCTCTAACCGCCAGCCACTACCTTGCCCAGGCTAAAGATCGGCAAGAGAAGAGCAATCGCCATTCCACCAATCACAACACCCATAAAGATGATCATAATTGGTTCAATGTAGCGGGTTGCTTGCTTAACGGCTGAGTCCAGTTCTTCTTCACTGTAAGTCGCAACTCTATGCATAACCTCTGGCAGGCGACCAGATCTTTCGCCAGATGCAATCATCGATGCAACATTTGGTGGAACAAGAGTGCTCTCGGTAACCGCATCACTCAACTGACGCCCCTGACGTACATGTTGCTCCATGCGATCCCACAACTCTTCATAATAGACGTTTTTAGTAACGCCTCGGCAAATCCGAATAATGTCTATTAGGTTCACACCCGCCGTGAGTAACGTGGCCATTGTTTGAGACGCACGTGTGAGATAGAGCTGTCGAAAGATAGTGCTAATAATTGGCACGTTTAATCGGAGCCAGTCGCGAATGCGTTGAGCAAACCGTCTTTGCCAAGACACCACGAAAAAGAGCATCAGGCCAAGTAGCACTGGACCATAAACATAGTACTGCGTTGTAACGAAGCTGCTTACATCTAATAGGAACTGCGTTGGCGCCGGCAGTGATGTTGATCGCATTTCATAAATTCGAGCAAATCGAGGCAACACAAACACGATTAGAAAACCAGTCATAAGTAGCGCCGTACCCATCATAAAAAGTGGGTAAGCGATTGCGCCCTTGATCTTTTTTGCAGTCTTGCGCTCTTTGGCTAGATAATCAGCAATGCGGCCAAGCATTTCTGCCATCGTTCCTGATGCCTCCGATGCCTTCATCAGACTCACCATCATGTTCGGGAATGCCCTCGGCCAACGAGCCATGGCTACGGAAAATGCTTCACCTGCGTGAATATCATTCCGAAGAGCCTCAATCACCTGACGGAAATCCTTCTTACTCGTGTGCAGTAGAAATGCATCAAGGGCTTCCGCTAATGGCACACCCGTTTCGAGCATGACCGACAACTCTCTAGCAAAAGAAATCACATCTTCACGTGTAACACTCTTGGCAGCCTCTTGACGACGAATCTCATCGATACTTAGCTCTTCTGTGATATCGCCAGGATTATCTTTGACTGAAAGAACGTACTTGCCTTCAGAACGCAAGCGATTCGCTACCGCATCGGCACTCTCTCCAGCCAACATCCCAGTGACAATACCACCAGCGCCATCACGAGCTCGAAATGCATATGTGCTTTGCATTGACATAGGTCACTTCTAGACATCACATACTTGTGACGTAAAGAACCTCCTCTGTCGTTGTGAGACCTGCTCGAACTTTTTGCATACCATCTTCGCGCAGACTCTTGTGGCCACTCTTCACCAAGTACTGGCGAATTTCTTGTAGCGTAGCGCCACTACTTATAAGCTTGAGAAGCTTTTCATCAATAATGAGCAGTTCAAAAATACCAATTCGCCCTGCAAATCCTGTTCCGCGACAACGTGTACAGCCACGTCCATGGTAAAGGGACTCGATAGGCACACCTGCATGCTCTGCTGTCGCTTTAGCAACATGGTCTGGCTCATAAGCCTCACGGCAATGTGGACATATTTTCCTGACCAACCGTTGCGCCAAGACTCCTCGCAATGTTGCCGCGACAAGATACGGCTCAATGCCAAGGTTTACTAATCGAATAACAGCGCTGGGCGCATCATTGGTGTGCAACGTAGACAGCACCAGATGCCCAGTTAGAGCTGCTTGAGTAACAATTGTTGCTGTTTCCGTATCGCGAACTTCACCAACCATCATGATGTCTGGATCCTGTCGCAACAATGCTCGAAGCGCCAGCGAAAATGTAAAGCCCGATCTCTCATTAACCTGCGACTGATGAATGCCGCCAATATTCGCTTCTACAGGATCTTCCACTGTCGAGATATTTAGTTCATCTCGATCCATTTGCTCAAGCACAGAATAGAGCGTTGTTGATTTACCTGAACCAGTTGGCCCAGTCACCAATACAACACCATTGGGCTGCTCAATAACCTGCTGCCAATTTGATAACATCTCTGGCGAAAATCCAATCTTGTCGAGTGGCATCCGCGTGTTTTGGCTATCAATGATTCGAATCGCAACCTTTTCGCCAAATTTGCCTGGCATACTCGACACACGCAAATCAATAGGCCGCCCTTCAAGCATGACATGAATGTCACCATCCTGAGGAATCCTGCGCTCCGAGATATCCAGGTTGCTCATAATCTTGATACGACTACAAATCGCCGCATGCATCTTGTGTGGCGGGCACAACTTTTGAAATAGCTTGCCATCAATACGGTAACGCACACGAAGTTGATGATCGTCTGGTTCAATGTGAATATCACTTGCGCCTTCTTGCACTGCAGAAAAGATGATGAAATTCACCAACTTTACGACCGGACTATGCCCTGCAACTTCTTCAAGGTCGGAGATCTCTGTGACTTGCCGTTCAATAACACTGAAGTCTTCTTCATCAATATCTTCGTAGATGTCATCAATGACAAAGACATTTGCTGCCGGCAAATAGGATGCTAAAGCGGATCCTATATCTTCGGCTGTAGCGGCTGCAATCTGCACTTCGTGCCCGGTCATGCGACTTATCTCTTCAATCAGGAAGAGATTGGCTGGCTCTGCCACTGCAACGGTGAGCACACCTCTAACCAAGAACAAAGGCAGCACACGATGTTCTTCAACAAACTCCCTCGGCAGTACTTCTACGACCTTGGGATCTGCAAATCGCGTCGTATTTGAAACGAAAGGTATGCCATAGGCATCTGCAAGAACTTCAAGCACTTGCTCATCTGTGAGATACCCTAACTCAACTAAAACCTCACCAAGAAGCTTGTGATGCCCGGCATCGGATTGTTTATCTAATGCCTCAGAGAGCTGTCCATCATCCAGATACCCGCGCGCTACAAGCATTTCTCCCAACGGAAGTTGGGGAAGTGCTCCAAGATGAGTCAACTTGTCATTTGGGCTTATCATCTATTTGTCCTAGACAAGGCTCCGTGCTGCCGACTCCACAGAATCGTGCATGCTAAAACGCTGCTCTAAACGCGTAATTGAAAAGATCTTTCCTACTGCCTCCGATGGACGCACTAATCGAAGTTGCCCACCGCAACGAGAAACCTCTTCAGACAACCAAAGCAACAGCTCTAGCCCTGCAGAGTCAATCATTTCCAAATTTAGTAGATCTAACACCATTTCAATTTTGCCATCATTAATGCGCTCTAGAAAAGCACGGCGAAACGTATCAGTTTCATCTACTGAGAGCGTACCTTGCACACCAATAACGGTTTTACGATCGTGATCTTCAAAGGTAATTTTCATGCTGCATACCCTCGGTGCTGTGCATACATTTGATCGTCAGCGCGATGCTTCGCAACCATACGGTCGTATTCGCTAAAATCGAGACTTAAGAAGAGTGGCACGAGCTCTGGATCAAACTGCGATCCAGCGTTTCTCTTAATCTCTTGAAGAACTTCGTCGCGATCTCTTGCAGAGCGATAGGTACGTGTAGAACTCATCGCATCAAATGCATCTGCCAATGAAATGATTCTCGCCACAAGAGGAACGTCTTTGCCACATAATGCATGTGGATATCCTTTACCGTCCCATCTTTCGTGGTGATAAAGCACGCCAACTAAAACATCTTGAAGCTCGGGTATGTCTTTCAGAATTCGATAACCCATTTCAGGATGCCGGCGAATCCATTCAAACTCCTCTGAATTCAAATCTCCTGCTTTTTGGAGGACTGCTTCAGGAACTCCAATCTTACCGACATCATGAACCAGTCCTGTGATTCGCATGCGTGACACAGTGCTCTCATCAAGGCCAGCTGCTCGTCCTAACAATTGCGTGAGATGAGCAACACGGCGAGAGTGACCACATGTGTAGCGATCCTTGGCATCAATCGAGGCCGTGAGCGCCTCAAGCGTACCCAGAAACATCGCATTTAAATTGTCGTACAGCGCCGAGTTCTCTAAGAAAATGGCCATGTGTGTGGCTGCTGCACCCAACAGTTTCATGTCTACAGAAGAAGCACCTGTCTGATCCCCCGGCCGCTGACCAGCCACAAGGACGCCCATGAGATTTGAATCAGCACATATAGGATGGGCTAACACTGTGGGGCCAAGATCAGCGAAATGCTCGTGCTCAACTCGTTCACCCGGTTCAAGAACTGAAGGTTGACCAATTTGGACCTCTTGCAGCAGATCTCTTGAAAGCACTTGAACACGCTGGGGTGCTGTTGGTGCAACACCCGTCATAATCAATCGCCCTGCCAGGCTCTTGAGTTTTCCGGAATCATCTGCCAACTGCACACCAATCCACCGGTATGGCAGTGTCTGCAGTAGCTCTTCGCAAGCCATTCGAACAAACCGCTCTGGCTCTTGCTCTACCGTCATGTTGCCAATGATGGTGTAGAGCAGGTTAATCTCTTCGAAAGAATCGCCTAGCTGCTGCCCTACACTTTCAATGGCAGCTCTATCTGACTCTGTACGATGATGATCTTCATGAAGGCATTTCGCCAATTGCACGAGCCGTGGAATATCGCTTTCAGACGACGGAGGCAACTGACCTAACATTTTTTGTGTTATTTTTAGATCGAGACTTGCTGCTTGGCACATCGATACGAGCTGCTCTGACTTAAGGATCGCATGCGTTGGAATCACAACAACTGAATATCCTTCACGACCACGTCGCATGGATAATGGAATAGGCGCAAGCCAGACACCAGGAATCATTTCACGAGGCTTAGGATCTGCTTCACCATTCCAATGCGTCGCCGCATTTTCTAGAGCACGGCGTATCGGACCGGTATTTCCAAAGAGCATGGCAAACCAATCACCAATGCCTCGGTCAAATCGAATCGCTTTACCATCAACATCACAAATCAAGAGACATAGGCCAGCGCTACGAAGTCGTGTTGCCAAAGCCTCAAAGCCATCACCGGCAATTTGAGCTCGATCGATTAGCTTCATGATGCACCCCCTGAAGGCTCACCTACAACAGTAGTTTGCCTAGCAAGTATCTCTTGAACGATTTCGAGCACCTCTCGCGGACTAAAGGGCTTACTCAAAACGCGATGTACATTCCCAAGAGAACGATCTGCGTCGTCAAGCGAGTGGCCGCGAGCAGTGAGAATAATGACAGGGATACCAGCCGTTGAAACATCCTCAAGTAAAACCCGACACATCTCTGTACCGGTCAAATATGGCATCTGATGATCGGTCAAAATAATGTCCGGAAGATGCGTCCGTGCTGCATCTGCACCTTCCTCACCATCGACAGCCGTGAAGACTTCAAAGCCCGCTTTGCGCAGCTTGATAGCCAGCACCTGAACGATGCCAAGTTCATCATCAATGACGAGAATCTTGGGTGACATCATGTGCTCCCTTAGGCCGCCTTACGGGCACCCTCATAGTTCATCGGAATAGTGAACCAGAACCGCGATCCCATCCCTAACGTCGAATCAATCCCAATTTGACCACGGTGCACTTTTTCTACGATGTTCTTGCAGAGATTGAGGCCAAGGCCTGTTCCCTTGGCAATCCGCTTGTAGTTTTCGACTCGATAGAACTTATCGAAGACCCGGCACTGATCGGAAGGCGAAAGCCCCAGTCCTGTATCCGCCACAGACATCACGATGCCTCGAATGAGGTTATCGGAATCACCATGCAATGTGACCCGACCGCCGTCTGGCGTGTACTTAATGGCATTCGAAACCAGATTGAGAAGCACCTGAAAGAGCATATCTTCATCACCTTCTACTGATAGATCGACTGGAGCGAGCTTCGTATTTAGTGAGATCTTCTTCCTTCTGGCCTCTGGTTCAATCGTTTTGACCACTCTGTCGGCCACCTGCCGCATATCTACTCGATCCCGCTCCACCTTGAGGAGCCCTGCTTCAATCCGGCTGATATTGAGCATATTGTCAATCAGGCGTCCCAAACGCTCGGTCTCGCTATGGATGACCTCATAGAAGGAGTGTCGTGCTTCATCGTCTTCTGCATCTCCATCAACAAGCATTTCCACATACCCACGAATCGCTGAAAGAGGTGTACGCAATTCATGGCTTGCTTTGGATACAAAGTCCGACTTCATTCTTGATATTTCGCGCTCGCGCGACAGATCATGAATAATGGTGACCACACCACTCACTTTATTACGATGATCCTCGACACAAGTCATAACAATTTCGCAGGCTGATGTCGTTGCTTCGCCTGATCGCATGATGTCGAGATCATGCTCAATCCGCCGATCATCAGATACATTCCCGCTCTCACGGGTGTCATTAATGAGATCACAAAGAGCGGCGTCTTTAAGCACTGTATGAATCGACTGATGGCTTGCTACTTCAAGATCAAATCCAAGAGTCCGCGCTGCCGCCTCGTTCGCCAGGATAATCTCATTGAAAGAATCTGTGACCAATACTGGATCTCGAAGAGCATTAAGCACAGTCTCGACTTGGCGCCCCTGTGCTTGGGTCACTTGATGACGAATCTGGAGATCACGAAGATGATTGCGAAGAGATTCTTCACGTCTCTGCGAACGATCTACTGCGCTTACAAATGAGTTTGTTATTGGCGACAACCAACGTGAGGGCCTAGGCACCTGTGCGCCTTCTTCCCCAGCAGCAGTAATAAAACGCTGAGCTTGCATCAGTGATCGGTCAATGGCAATTCCAAAAGGCAACAAGACAACTGCAAAGCCAAGCCCAATGAAACCAACCATGACAATAACCCGAGCGCCTGGTGCAAGTGCCTCGAACATGCCGCCTGCGCTAAAAAGCCACAGCACCACGACAACAATCGAGGTCATCAATACAAACAGAGTCAGACTTGCAATCTTACCCACACGCACGCTTGTTGCCCCTTTTGGATCTGAAGGTAATCGCTACTGAAGCGGAACAGAAGTCACCTTTTCTACTTCTGCCAGCCTCTGATAGAGATTTTTTCCATAAACGTTTGATGGTTCTGCCTCCAAGACGAGAGCACATACGTCTTTCGCCTTACCTGAATCCCCAATACCTTCGTACAGATGCCCGAGAACAACGCCAGCCATGACATTGCATCCTTCACGATCCATCGCTTCATTGAGTAAGCGAATAGCCTCATCAATCACGCCTCGTTCTAGATGATGCAAACCAAGGAAGAAGTAGCCATAGCCTTCATCTGGCCTCAGCTCAACTAACCGCGTGCCCGCCAACTCAAGTCGCCGGATGTCACCAATATCAATCGCTAACAATCCCAGTTCCCGCCACGCCTCACTATCGCCTGGTTTTGCTCGAACAACACGCAGATAAACTTGACGGGCTTCATTTTCTCGCCCCATCAGCTGTAGGCATCGAGCTTGCATATGCATGAGACTCGGATCTGCTGGAGCACCACTTTTCTGAGTGCGGCAAAGCGACTCATAAGCTTCCCCGTAAAGACCTGCTGAATATTCAGCTTGTGCTTTTTCATACAGAAGCTGAGCATCATCTGTCTTAAGTAACCGCGCCTCTTCGTAAAGACCTGCAGCTGTTTTATGATCACCTTGTAAAGCCACGATTTGAGCCAACAAATGACGCAACTCACCGTTGTGCTCAAAGTAAGCAGATCGCTCGGTGATCAGTTCCTTCGCAGCTGTATACTGCTGAAGTGCAATAAGAGACTCGGCTGACGCAAGAAGATATTGAATATTTTCAGTATCGTTATCGTAAGCTGCGCGATAGTACTCATATGCTTTTTCGTCATTGGACCATCTCTGATAAACAACGCCTAAGAAGTAATATCCTTCATGATATTTATCGTTGAGCTCAACAGCCTTAAGAAAACCCGCGTGGGCCGCTCCAAGCTTGTGCATCTCCATCAGAATTCGACCCTGAAGCACATGGAACTCAGGAAGCTTGTCATAACGTGCGATCGAAGCGTTTATCTGCCGCAATGATTCTGAAAACTGACCAGTTTCAAATGATCGTTGAGCCTGATCAAATGTCAGCTGCGCATTGACTTTATCCATGCGACCATGAGCATCCTTTCTCGCCACAATTCCGGCCTTCGTTGGGCCGTTACAAGCCGAGAGCGGAAGACTAATCGCCGCCAAGAGAATCAACACCATACGCAAAGACATTTTGTAGCTCCAATACTTACTAAGACTGCACGGCAGACACCCATATGCCTACCGCCCCCAACAGCCTGATCACTTAGGGAATGTCATCAACTTCAACTTCAGCAACCTCGATGGGCTCTTCTTTAGAGTCAGCTTTATCCGAAGCAGCATCAGCAACGACTTCTACAGATTCTTCATCTGCTTCAGCATCCTTGTTGCCTTTGCTATCTGCTTTGGCTTCGACGAGCTCAACAGAGACCTCTTCAGTCTCAGCATCTGAGTCGACTTCATCCTTCTCAACTACGACTTCAAAATCCGCATCGAAGAATTCAGAAAAATCAAGCAAGAAAGGATCAGCGGGCGCAGAATCAGTTTCCATGGCCTGGTTTGATATCACACCATTCAGGAACTTAGCTAATTCAGGCGCAAACTCATCAGTACCAGAGTCCTCGTCACCAACTTGAGTTGACTCCATACTGGAATGAACATCAACAGTAGCAACACTGTCCGCAACACCTTCATTCATTGAAGCAACTTCTTCGCTGAGTTGAGGCGTTGTTTCATCTGTAGTGTCCTCAGAAGCATGGGTCTCAGTCTCTGTCATTGGACTTGACGCATCGCTGCTTGAGTCCGCATCAGGAATGGCTTCAACCTCAACCTCTTCAATTTCAACATCGTTGCCGTCAGTCTCTGCGGCAGCGCTAAAGCGACGCTCTATCATTCGATGAAGAATGCCACGTTCGTAACCATCAACTTTTTCGCCGCCAATTTTTGCTCGAAGGTTATGGATGTCTGGCTGACTTTTCTGAAGACGCAATGAGTTATTCGCATAGTAAAGAGCGAGATCTAAATCTCCTTGCTGATAAGCGCTCCAGGCATCTTCGTTGTAATTGGCTGTAATCTGCTCGCGGCTAAATGGAAGTAAACCAGCACGTGCACCCACGGATACAGCATCTACGAGATGAAGTGAGTCTTCACCCATCTCCCATAACACTTCATCACGAACAATCGTTGGTGTAAGCAAGAAAATGATTTCTTCTCGCTGAACTTGATCGTCCTGGCCTTTGAATGCATCGCCAATGACAGGTATGTCACCCACAATAGGAACTTGACTTCGCTCAATGCTTGTATCTTCTGCAAACAAACCACCAAGCACTAGTGTATGTCCATCACGGACGCGAACATTGGTTGTGATTTCACTTTGTACTTCGTTAGGAATTGACGCAATGCTGGTATCTGTTTTTTCCGTTACCACATCACCTTCTGAGATACTGGGTCGAATCTCCATGCGAATCATGTCATTGGGTGCAATGAATGGCCGGAATGTCAAGTCAACACCTGTATCTAAGAATTCAACATTGAAGCTTGTCGATGTCTGCGTCTGGGTTTGAGTCAAGTAACCGAGGCGACGGCCAACATGTACCCGTGCACGCTGCCGATTCAAACACATGATTTTTGGTCTCGCCAGAATCGTTGTATCGCGAACCTTATCTAGCACACGAAGAAACACAGCGAAATTGTTTTCCACAATGCCAAACTGCAGGCCGCCACGATCTTGGGTCTTGTTCGAAACAGAAGTGGTTACAGCAACACCATCACCTGCACTACCGTTCACGAGATCTGTAACCGCTGAAAGAGGATTCGCGAGATCAAGGAAGCTCAGATCGCCAATAACAGAGAAATCAATACCGAAAGCATTGTCCTCTTTGACTGTGGTTTGAAGTACTGCAGCTTCCACCAAAACCTGCTTCGGAGCAATATCAAGGCTCTGCAGCACTTCAGTAATTGCTTTCAGATTTTCTGGATAGTCAGTAATGACGAGCTTCGCTGAAAACGCATAATCTTCAGCGCCTGCTTCATAAGCTTCTGGCTTAAAGCCTGGAATCACATCACCAACATATGAGATGGCTCCGTCAGGACTTAAGAGTGGCTGAATAAATGCGTCTGCATCTGCAGCAGATAGATAGTAGAGCTCATAGATGACAGAGTCTGTCTTCTTCTTAGCTGATTCAATTGCTTCTAGCTCAGGAACCGTATAGACGTAGATAAAGTTGCCTTCTTCCAGATACCCGTAATTATTAACACGGAGAATCGAGTCGAGCGCTTCTTCAAATGTAACGTCATAAAGATTTGCCGTGACTGTCGCAGATACATTGCGACTTGCAACGATATTCTTTTTGCTCTGAATCGAGAGCATTTCAAGGACTTTGCCAAGATCAGTGTCTTGTACGACTAAATCAATTGTCCCATAGTCGGTTTCACTCACACCATCCGGTGGTGGCGATCCACTTTCTTGAGCTACTGCAACCGTTGCGGTTGATGTAGCAATCAAGAGGGCAAAGGCAAAACCGAACGTGGCTCTTTTCCAACGTTCGGTTATTCGATCTCGACTTGGGATGCTCATCATTCGGTCCACTCCTGCCTCACTCATTGAGTTGGGTTGAGCGATCCCCAGGACCGGACATGCTCAACTCAAAATTTTTCCCCCCCCATTCCAACACTGCTGAACGTCTACTTACCGAAACCAAACGGAAGCGATAGGCGGAGTCAGTCGGACCCATGACTTCATCTCCAATTCGAAGCGTCATGCCGTTGATGATGGCCATCGCTGGCCTCTGCATGACTGCTTCAAGTTGAAATGAAGCGACGGTCCGTTCAGGATCTTCGGCCCCTAAGGCCCCCGACTTGCGTGGTTCTTGTAATGAGTTTGCATTTTGTCCCGATAACTCCAAGAAGTGCCCGTTAATGGTGAATGGATCACGATCCGGTATATCTGCCAAATGGACCAGAACAGCAACTTTTGTGGGGTTATCGGACTTCCTCAAATCTGGACTATCTGAATCCATCGCTGAAGCAATACTTGGATCATCCGCGATCACGGAGCGAGGCATCTGTGAGATGACGATAATCCGAGACCAGAGCAGCAGGCCAACAAGCGTCAAACTGCATAGCAATGCAAATCGGCGGCGATCCGTTGTAATTTGAACCCAGAGTCGGCGAAGTCGAGTTGACATTATTTGCCCTCCTCTTCCAGTTGCGACGAAAATATCGCTTCAACATTTATAGATGCTGTCAGCACTGGCGATTCTGCTCCACTAGCTCGCTCTTCAGCGGCCATATGTATAGCGGTAATCCTGGTCAACTGATCGAGAGACTCCACTGCCTGAACCACTGCAAAAACAGAATCAAAGACAGCACGAATCTCAATGTCGAGAGGCTTGGCGAGCAGCTTGGTGGGCTCCTCACTGTCCAAGGCAGGGAACGCCTCACGTGCCGTAAAAGTCTGATCAAGAACAGTCTGCTGATCAACAGGCAGTGATAATCGTCGTATCAATTCTTCGATATCCGCTGCATCAGGAATTCGCTTGAAGTCGGTCTCAATGATGCCAAGCGAATCAGCGAGCTGTACCCGCATTTCCTCGATCTCCTGAGCATGCTGTGCACTCGTCTCGATCTGAAGCGAGAGCTTATCAATATCTGCATTGACTTCTCGTAGCTTTGAGTAGTTGGGCCATGCAAGTGTGCCAATACCGAGGCCAAAAAGAACCATAACACCCAAGGCAACATAGATTGGCTTTTTATTGGTCAACATGTGCCACTCCTTCTTCAATTGGAAGTGAGATCTGCTCATAAACTGCGGCAAGATTTATCTGGAGACTGAGCCTAAACTCACGAGCGTGTTTACCGCCGATCGGCCGTGTACGACTGAAGTCCAGGCTTACGTTCTCAAAAGGACTAATGACTCTCAGCCGCCCGACCATTTCTGCTATTTCAGCATCTGAGGCTGCAAATCCAGATAACTCGATACGAAGCTGACGAGGAACCTCTTGATCTTTTTGTGAGGAATAGCGACTCCGCGCTGAACGCACTGCTTGACCAGAATCAAGCTGAGCATGTATCTCATCTAACGCAGCCGTTTCCGGCAATGCGTTGATAACTGTGGCCAGAATACTGGACATTGGCAGCGGAGAAGAGACCTCCTCATAGAGACCAATGTACGCTTGCGATTGAGCAATCTCGGACTGAAGACTCGCCAGTGTTTTCTCTATACCAATGGCATCCTGTGCTTCTCGTTGAATCGATGCAAGGCGTGCCTCTGCCGAATCAAGCACCATCTTGGAGTGCGTAATAACAACCACCAGTAATAGAAGTGCACCGCCAAATAGAGCAATAGAACGACCAGTTCGCTGCCCTGCTTGCGCTCGCTGACGAACCTGTGGTGGCAATAAATCTATGGGATGCTGATTCATGCTGCTCGCCTCCCACCACGGGATTCATCAGAGGCTCGATGTCTGGACCAGAGCTTTCGAAGGCTCAAGCCACATGGAACTGCCCAGCGAGATGCCGGACCTGGCTCACGGTTGAGGTGCACCCGAATTGGCTCTAAAAGTGCTGAAAGGGTGCCCTGTTCGTCATCAAGTTCAACTGGGGTTTTACATGCAGATGACATCATTTCCATAAGCTTGGCATCGAGACCATCAAGGCCCGTCATAATCAATCGCTGTGGCGGCATACCCCGGAAGGTAACGCCGTAATAACGAAGACAGAGAACGATCTCCTTAACAAGCTCACTAAAATGCGGACGAACTGCTTCAAAAATCGCTCTCCGGGTAGCCGGCTCGACAACACCTTCAGCCATTGATTTTCCACATCCCCGACGAATTTCGCTTGCCGCAGCTCCATCAAGTTGAAGATGATCTGCAACAGCCTGATCGAACTGCCCACCACCGATGTCCAACTGCTTACAGAAAGCAATTCGGTCACCTCGCAAGATCAACACCGTCGTCTGATCTGCTCCAACCTCGACCACCATTCGCACTTGATCCAAGTCTGCATTACGCCGAGCTTTTTGACTCAATACACGCGACAGTCCACCGAAGTTGGTATCAACAGCAATAGGCTTAAGGCCAGCATCTATGGTGGCCTGTACCCATGGCATCACCTCTTCATGGCGTACTGCCACGAGAATAATCTCTTCACGATTGTTTGGCCCAGTGACTGAAGCTCCAGTAGCAATGTAATCAACAAGCAAATCCTGGTGAGAACAGCTTAGACGCTGTGCTGCCTCCCATTGAACAGCTTGCTGAAGTTCGCTGGCGCTCATACGCGGCAAACGTACCGACTGCACAAAAAGCCTACTTGGCGGCACGCTTAAGACACACTCACGGCCCATAAATCCGCCATGCGTGATAGCTGTCTGGAGCCTTGGCGTCAATGCCTGTGTAGACATATGAGATGTCTGCACATCATCTGCACCAGGCTGATCTGCGGAAACATGGCGCGTTGGCTGAAACAGCTCCAGTGCTGCGCCAACAATGCGCAGCTCCTGACTTTGCATTCGCACTTGCGCAAGACGAATCTCATCGTCTCGAAAGTCGATACCAATAGCGCCAGTCGATGATTTTTTTCGATTCCAGAACACGCCTGCCTCCCTGGACTCCCCCCGGCTGCCCCTGTTAGGGCGTCACCTCACGAACCGTTAACTTCCCCGTAAAAGGCGCCACTTCAACTTCAAACTCGGCGCCGTCAGAAACCACCTTTACTTGCCCACCTGTGCCTGGCTGTTGACCGCTCATGACAGTTCCACCCAACGAGTCAAACGTGATAAAACGTTTGCCACTGTCAAATGATGCGGTATCAATCTCAACGCCAGAAAATCTACTATCAACCGTAAAATCTCGGATGTACCGACCCCAGCTTCCCGGTGACGAAGAAATGTCATCCAGGTAATCTGCTGATTCCGTATCAAATTCTTCGTCAAACTCACTTGGAGTCACACGAACAACGCAGTAACCACTTCCATTGTCATAGAAATAAATACGACGATATTCTTGCTGCGCTACGGCATCAGCTTGAGCATAGGTGATGTCGCCAATCAGCTGCCGAACAGCTGCCTGCGTCTCCATCTGTTCAAGATTGACCAGACGTGGCACAAGGACACCCCCTGCTATCCCTAGCAAGGCTACAGTAAGAAGTACTTCAAGGAGCGTGTACCCCCGTCCGTGGGGGATCACGTTCCCTCTTACCTTCCATGACGTTTTTGCGGCTGTCATCATTTGGACTTCGTGTTGGAATCTGCGAGATCAGCGAGGTTCGTAACCTCAACTTTCATGTTCCCACTTTCCACGTATCCTTTTAAGCTCTTAATTGATCCATCGATTCCTTGAAGCCAATCGATAATGTCTTGACGTTGTCGAAAGTCAATGGTGCCAATATTTGACACGCCACCGTCTGACGACCATCTCTTATTGGTTGGATCTTTTACTTTGTCTACATTCTTACTTGATCGTGGCCCAGCCATCGCGGCGTTCCACGTAGCGGGTCGATCGGAAGCGACCAGCCAAATCACACCAGCTAACGCAAGCGTATTGAGGCATAGGATTACATTCGTTACCTGATTGTTCTTACCTGACTGTGTCATTAGTCACTCCAGTCGACCGATTGAATACGCCTCACATGAACATGTTTGAATGCTCTCCTGAAACCATCGGCCCCTTTCGAGGGCCAAGTGAGCGTGATCTCAAGAAGTTCATCCCCTGATTCCAGTGGATTGCACCAATTGAGACCAAGGTCCGATATCGCTTGGGCAAACACTTGGTATTGAGCCGGTGAAGCCTTGCGCCGAGAACGACATAATTCTCTCGCTGCCACCTGATCCAGTATGTCTGTGGCATGGTGCCCGCCTCGAGGTGGATACCAGACGATGGAATCGAGAACGCTGTTATGACTCAAAACGCCTATTTCTGATGGCTCAGGAGATCCCGAACCATCGGTATCAGCAATCCAGAGCATCATTTCTGTGAATGGATCACGGTCATCCGGCTCGTACAAATGCAAGACTGCACAACTCGCACCTGTTATCTGATGAAGCCTATGTAGCGTGATGTGGATTTTTTCTGGCATCGCTGCGGCAACTTGACCTCGCGTGTCAGCTACTGCACTGCTTGGAGTCGCAAAAATGAATGCAGCTCCCGTCAGCGTTCCTATACCAGCAACGACAAACAATAAACCTACAGCGGCACTGCCTCGTCGTGAGATACAAGCTATGCAAAAGTTCTGATACACGTGTCGCCTCATCGCAGTCTCCATCGATGGAGCGAGCCTATTGGGCCAGGATCAAGAGCATTAATTGTCTTGGTAGATAGAACCATCAGGCATCAATGCAAAGAGCTGTTTCGAGCCACCACTGTCGGTCCAAAGCCAGGCTGCACCACGCAGAGGAACGGCCGAGATAGTTGTATTTGCGTCCTCTTCGATCCAAGGGTTGGTGGGTGCTGTCACAAGAAAATCATTGTTAATCAGTTCCGACCAATCTGTCATTTCAGGAACACCGAACTCAGAGCGATAGAGCTGAATCTGACCACGCGCAATCTGTAGCTGCCTACGAAGCGCCGTGTCTTTGGAATCCTCAGTAATACTTTTGAACTGAGGCACGACTAACATGGCAAGGATGCCTAAAATGACAACCACGATGAGAATCTCAATCAACGTGAATGCGCGCCTTTGAATTTGATGAACAGATTGGGCCATTGCTTTTCCCCTCTTTGCCGCTCAAAGGCGACATTTATTCAAAGGCCTCCAAGAAAATCAAAATCGTGCCCCAAGGCGTTAGCCTTCAAGCACGAGAGTGCCGAGCTCAAAATCCCGACACATCCCCTACTGCGGCTTCCCGCAGACCAGCCAGCACGCTTCGGTGCTGCAAGGTCTACAGGCCCGCAAATAACCTTAGTC